>DEPQ01000084.1:17186-42817 GCA_002358855.1 Bacteroidales bacterium UBA3388 | reverse complement strand
AAAATTCTTACACTCTTAGAAAATAAAGATAACATTATTCCACTCTCTCAAAAAGACACAAATGAGGTAATTTTCGTAAGTTTAGACGATAAAGACTATTCCTGTTTCATTAAACAAGCAAAAAAATACAAAGAAATAATCTCATATTCCTTTGAAAAAAAATCTCGAAACGAAGACTTAGAAAAATTATTGAGCGTTTTAGATTCTTCAAAGACTGTAATTCTTGCAGCAAGTGGAAGAGTCAATTCAAAGAAAAGCGACAACTACGGAATAAATCAACAAAGTCTTGAATTACTTTCTTGTATTCAAGAAACAAAAGCAAAAAATATTCTTTTACTCTTTGCAAATCCTTACGTACTTGAAAGCATCGACACAATATGTGATTACAACGCCTTAATAGTTGCCTATCAAAACACATCGCAACTTCAAACCGCAGCAGCAAAAAGCATTTTCACTCCTCACAACTTTACTGCTTGTTTGCCTGTTGATGCGTCTGTAACCTACAAAGCAGCTGCTGACTTTGCAATTGCTTTACCTCAAAAAGAATATTCAAAATTTAGCAAAATTGATTCGCTAATAACATACGGAATAAATCAAGAAGCATATCCGGGAGCACAAGTCTTGATTGCAAAAGACGGCGAAATAATCTACAAAAAGAACGCAGGTTATCAAACATACGACAATAAAGTTTGGATAAACGACAGTTCTGTTTATGATGTTGCCTCATTGACAAAAGTAATGGCAACAACCCTTGCACTAATGAAGTTGTATGATGAAAAGAAATTCTCACTTGACGACAAATTATCAAAATATCTTCCAATGCTTAAAGGCACCGACAAAAGAAAAATCACAATAAAAGAAGCCTTATCACATTGCGGAAGACTAAAAGCATACCTACCTATTTGGATTCATGCCCTCAAAAAAGCAGAAGAAGACTCTACACTTTTTTCCTCTCAACCCGAAAACATAGAGGATTATTTCCAACTAACCGATTCACTATATATCAACAAAAAATACAGAGAAGACATATTAAAACAAATAATTGATTCTCCTCTTAATCCAAAACACAAATATGTTTATAGCGATTTAGGATTTATTTTGCTTGGGGAACTTGTAGAGGTCTTATCTGGCAAAACACTTGATGTGTATCTTGAAGAAAATTTCTACAAACCAATGAATCTTTCACACACTCATTTTCGTCCAAAAGAGAAAGAAGAGATTGAAAACATAGTTCCAACAATTGAAGCAATAGATTTTAGAAATTCTCAAATAAGAGGAAATGTACATGACGAGACATCTGCTCTTCTTGGAGGAGTTGCAGGACACGCGGGCTTGTTTTCCACAAGCGAAGACTTATTTGTGATTTGTCAAATGCTACTAAACAAAGGAGAATACAATGGAATAAGATACATAGACTCAACAACAGTAGATTTATTCACTCGCACACACTTTGCAGAGCACAATAACCGCAGAGGATTAGGCTTTGACAAACCTTTACTGAAAGGAAAATCATCTCACTCCTCACAATACGCAAGCAAAAAGAGTTACGGACATAGTGGATTCACAGGAACCTATCTTTGGATTGACCCAGAAAATCAAACAATTCTTATTTTCCTTTCCAACAGAGTTTATCCTGATGCAAAAACCAATAAACTTGCAAAACTAAACATAAGAACAGACATTCACGATTTAATTTACGAAATACTAAAAGATGAATCTAAATAAACTTGCACAAGACTACCATAACAAAGACTTTATAAAAGACGACCCTATTAAGTTTCCTCATCTTTACACTAAGAAAACGGATATAGAAATCTCCGCTTTCATTAGCAGTTGGATTGCATACGGTTCCCGAGTGCAAATAATAAAAACCCTAAACAAGATTCATCAAGAATTTCTTGAAAGTCCAACAAACTATATCAAAGAAAAAAAATACCAACACTACCAAAACCAAGAGCAATGCCTTTATCGTTTCTATCAAGAAAAAGACTTTTTTCAACTATGCGAAACCTTGCACACTATTTTTTTTAAAGAAAACTTCCCTTGTTTAGAAGACAAAATTCAATCCTTAGTTTGCCAAAAACCAACAGCAATAGAAATATTAGAGGCAATAACAAAAACTTTTCCAAACCAAAAAGGCATTCCTCAAAACACTAAATCTGCTTGCAAAAGGCTTTGTCTTTTTCTTCGTTGGATGATAAGAAAAAACAGCGAAGTGGACTTTGGCATTTGGAATATTTTACAAGAAAAAGACCTTATCATTCCTTTGGATACTCATGTGTTTAGAATTTCAAAACAACTCTCTCTAACAAATCGCAAACAAGCCGATATGCTCTCTGCGATTCAAATAACAGATAAGCTAAAAATCACTTTTCCAGACGATCCTTTGCTTGGTGATTACGCTCTCTTTGGTTATGGCGTAAAACATCAAGAAAAAACAAAATAATTCAAAGAAAAAATAAAAAAAAGCAAAGAAAAATTTTATTTTTTCTTTGCTTTTTTTTGAAGGATTATTGCACTATCATTTTCTTTGTCGTAGTGCCTTTTTGTGTAACTATGTTTACTAAATATGTACCTTTGTTATAGTTTTGCACTCCTATGTAATATTCATAGTCATTTACATTTATTTCTTCTACTTTTTTGCCTTGCACATCAAAGACTTCTAATCTTTCTATTTTATATCTGCTTAATACTTTTGCGTATGTGGTTGCAGGATTTGGAAGTATGTTACAATGTTCTGATAATTCTTCTGCACTTAAACTATTTTCTGTTTTTGGTATAATGATGATTGGGAAAAATCCTATTTGTTTTTTGTAATAGAATTGATAGAATTGATCTTGGTCAAAACTTACCCAATTTGTAGAATCATACATTAAATACATAGGAGGAATGTATTCATAACAGCCTAAATCCTCATAACGACATTCATGCCACCATTCTGCTTTTGGATTTCCGCCAATAAGAGACATTGTGTGATCAAATTCAAATGGTTGATTACCTGCAAAGCCAAAATCATACCAAGAATTATTTTTATCAAATGCTATTGAAAAGGATTGAATTTGATGTTGATTGTTAAAATAATAGTGTTTTATTGGTGTAGGATAATACCAAGGAGATGGTCCGTATGGGTATTTTCCTGTTATAGACCAATCAGGCCAACAAAATATCATTGAAGTATCTATTAACGCTCCTGTATGATCATACAAAACAAAGTAAGGATAAATAGAATTTGGTGGTTGATGTCCAAAAAGTTTTGCTGCAACTCCTATCACTCTTGCGGCTGTGTCTAAATCGGGAAGATAATATGGTTGTAAAAAACTTCTGATTCCAGGAAGTGAATGAAAACCTACCAATAGAGAAGTAGCATTATCCGCTAAATAAACTTGATCTACACTCGCCCATGCACTATCACAATTTGCATAATACATTATTTGAGAAAAATCATGATAAAATGGACACCAATAATGAAGATAATGTCCTCCCTGAGCAGCACCAGCTGCATTATATTCTGCTGTATTATCATAATATATAGGTGAAGAAACAGGGTCAAACAACATTGGACATTCAAATATTGTTTGTGGAAAATAAACTATTGTATCATATTCTTGTTCTTGCGAATATGCACCAAAACTTATTGCTAATAAAATTATTATTGCTATCTTTTTCATAAGGCTATTGTTTTATTTAATTACTGCTGGTTGCTTATAAATTATATCTGTATTTATATTTTCACATGGTTTGATTATATTTTGTTGATTTATTTGCAATGTATTAAACACATTAACAGTTTGAGTTGCTGGAAGTGTTAGTAAATCAAGAGGTGATTGCATCATATCCGCAAAGCTACAACGATTCGCTACAAAATAATCATATATTGCTGGTAACAATTCTGGATACACTCTGTCTTTTCTTATATCATAACAATTTCCATAAGAATTAAATTCATTACATTGTTTTTCAAAAAGTATTTTTCTTGAAAGAATGTTTCCATATATACCTAAATAGATGTCATCATATAGTTCTAAGGAAGAAAGATTATCATAATATTTTGTATGCACATAACTTTCGTATGGCATCATTGTATTTTCATTCATACTTAAATGCCATACTTCATCAACGTATTCGTATTTAGATGACCTTTTAAGGACTGCTAACATATTAAACTTCTTTATATACTCCAAATCCCAAACAGGATGTTTTATATTTTGACCTGCATCTGCGAAATAATGCGCAAAAATCGGCGTAACTGTTGTTGTGTCTAATCTTAGTTTATATAACACATTACAATACACACCTAAATCTGCCATAAAACACACTGCTATATCATTTCCTCCTACACAAGTTGTTTTAAAATTACCTCTATTATTAGAAAAGTTCAACATATATTTTGAACCATATAATTGTTTTGCTCTTCTTACATTTAAATTATTTTTATCAAACCAATGCAAAGTCAATGTTTTATAATTTGGACAAGATACTGGTTCATTTAATGTAGAAACTATATATATGTAATCTGATGTAAGTGAAAAATCTCTAATTATTTCTATTGAAGCTACTCCAGGCAAATACCATAAGTCATATTGATGATTTACTCCATTTGTTGTACGATTTATGTTTAATGTTGCTAAGCAATGTCTGTATTTTAACGTATCTGTGTACCACGCTGGACCTATTTCATTCAGACTATTGGTTTGAACTTGATTTTCTCCTGTGATTTGTGGCTCTACTATGTTAGAATTTGGTGGCAAGGGTAATTCTGGTCCTGAGGGAAATTCAGGATCAAAACCTGCTCCTGGTCCTTCTACAAAATATGGAATACCATAGAGTTGTCTTCCTACGGCTGCTACTACTGTTTCGCCATTATTTTTATTGTAGGCTTCTACTCTGAATAGGTCTTTGGTGGTTCGGATTTCTGCGTATGTGATTGATTGATTAGAATTACTAAATAAATCTCCTACTTCAACGTATCCTATTATACCTTTTGTTGTATCTGTTACATCGGGTTTATTTCCTACAAAATATAAGGTGTCATTTAGTATTGTAAAGTCGTTAATTTTGTATCCTATTGGCAAATATATTGTTCTTGTTGTAAGTGTGTCTCCTCTTCTTAATAGTCCGAATGTTGCTTGATAGTTAGAACCTATATTATTTAACACAACTGATGCGTCTTCTCTCCATCTTACAATTTTGGAACTATGTTCTGTTAGAAGATTTGATGAAAATGGAATGTGATATTCACTAACTTCTTTTACCGAATTACTCGGTGTGAGAACTTGGGCGTTGGTTTTTAAACCAAATAGCAGTATTAGAAGTACTGCCATTAAAAAATGTCTCTTTTGCATATACATTAAATTTAGTTAATAAATAAAAAAAATTTTACTTTCATATATATAGACAAGAAAATATGCCTTTTCGTTTCACTTTAAAGAAAAAAATTATTTTTTTCTTTACTTTTCAAAAATAATTCAAAGAAAAAATAAAAAAAATCAAAGAAAAAAATAATTTTTTCTTTGATTTTTTTTGATAAATCTATCATTTATTATTCTTAGACAAATCTCTATTTCTTTTAGAAATATTTTTCAGTAATAGAGGTCATAAATTCTCGGGAAATATCAAGATTTTCTTGATTATTTTCGCAAAGTTAGTATTTTATGTCTAAAAACAAAAAAGGAGAGACTTTATTTTGTCTCTCCTTTTCTTTGCGTGGTCCCACTTGGGCTCGAACCAAGGACCCCCTGATTATGAGTCAGGTGCTCTAACCAACTGAGCTATGGGACCATTTCAGTCATTTATTTCCTGAAAGCGTTTGCAAAAATAGTATCTTTCTTTGAATCCACCAAAGATTTCTTTAACTTTTTTATCTTATAACAACTATTTTTTTTGTAATCGTTTGATTTTCACTAACGATTTGCAAGAAATAAACTCCGTTATTTAAATCCTGACAATCTATTTGATTTATTCCATTAGGGTTCTCTATTCTTGTTTGTTTTAGGATTTGAGAAGATTGTGAGAAAAGAGTGTATTTGGAGTTTGAAGAAAGGTTTCTGCAAGAAAATCTTAGATTATCTTGCACAGGATTAGTCAATAAAACTACTTCTATTGCAGGTTGAGAAGGTGTCTTAGTGCTTACGGTTGCGTAGGTGTTGTTTACGCTACATTCGTATGTGAGTGCAAATGCTAATTTGGTGAGTTCTCGCATAAAATGATAGTTTATCGTTGTGTAAACATCTCTTTCAGTGTGGTAATGCGGTGTAAATTCGTGTTCCATCAAAAAGACACACTTCACTCCGTAAGAATAAAAACTATAAGAATCAGAAGCGTAGTTGTTTTCGGTTGTTTGGTTTGGAGTAAGTAAGGTATATTGTTCTGCAAACTCGCTTGCCATTTGAGTTAGTTCTGAACTATTATTATAGGTTATTAAATCAAATACATAATCAGTTGAATCGCTTGTGCAATATCCAATCATATCAAGGTTTATCACTGCTTTTATGTCTTCTTTCCAAAAAGGAGTTGAAATTTTTTCTATTCTATCCCAACTACCTCTTAGTCCTTGTTCTTCGGCAGCAAAGAAATCTATCACAAGTGTTTTGATTGGTTGAATATTTTCTTGATTTATAATGCGTGCTATTTCTAATAATGCTGCAACTCCGCTTGCGTTGTCGTCCGCTCCCGGTGCGAAATTAAAATAATCTTCAAACCCCTCCATATCTGAACGAGAGTCGTAATGTGCTGTTAGATGTATTGTAGTATCTTGTGCCCATAGTCCTTGTTTTTCACCAATTACATTATATTGCCAAAGAGTGTCTGCATCGGTTGGAAACCACCCTGTTTGTAAAAGAAAGGAATCTATCACTACTTCAAATCCATAGTTTTCTAACCTGCCTTTTAAATACTCTGCTACTTGCTTTCGGTTTGGAGAATAGGCATAACGAGTAGAAAACTCTTGAAGTTCTATTACGTTTTGACGAAGCGAGTCTTGATTTATTTTATTACAAAGATTTTCTATTGTATTGTCTTGTGCCGAAACGCTCATTAAAAAAAATAAAGCACTGATTAAACTAATTATTCTTTTCATTTTTCTATTTCTATCTTTAATATATTTTTTGTTTTGTTGCTTATGCGAAATCTATCGTCTATTCTCTCTGCTACCAACCAAACAATTTTTTCTTCACTACAAAGTATCCATTGATTTTCTTTGTCTAACAAAGAGTATTTATTTGAAGTAAAATAATCGCTTAGTTTCTTTTCTTTCTTCATTCCAAAAGGCACAAAACTATCTCCTTGTCTCCATTTTCTAAGAATAAGAGGAAATTTCAACAAATCATAATCTAGCATAGCAATAGTTTTTTCTTTTGAAATATTTATAAACTTCAAGTCTCTCATCACCTCTATTTGCATTCTCAAAGGTGAGATTAAAGAAGATTGTTCATCGTTTATCAAATAGAAATCGTTAGTTGTATTTTCCTTTCTTTCTTCTATAAAAAGATACTCTCTATCCTTTACTATTCTGTGGGTTTTGCTAAAAAATTGCTTGCCTGAGGTTTCTTCTAAACTTTGAATTATATCGCTGATATTTGATTCGTTAAAACCAAAATCAGACAATATTTCATAGAGATAAATCTTCATAGGATTGAGAGAAAGGAGTTTTGAAATATTTATTTTAATCAAATCATTTTCTTTCTCAATTATTTCACTTTTTGCTTTTTCTATCTCTCTACGAAAAATAAACTCTGTATCGTTTAGGTATTCTATGTCTTTCTTTAAGGCGTTTTCAAAATTAGGGTTAATTTCTCTTAGGATAGGAAAAAGGTTGTGTCGGATTTTATTGCGAGTAAATTTGGTTTCTGCATTAGTTGAATCCTCTACATAAGTGATATTATTTTCTTTTGCATAATTTAGGATTTCTTCTCGTGTTGCAAAAAGAAGAGGACGTGTGATTTTATCGTTTTTTGCTTGTATTCCATGCAGTCCTGCAATGCCTGTACCTCGCAAAAGGTTGATAAAAAAAGTTTCTATTGAGTCATCTAAATGATGTGCAGTACAAAGAAAATCAAACTTCTTTGTTTCCATAAGAGAATTAAACCACTCATAACGCAAATCCCTTGCCGCCATTTCCAAAGAGATTTTATTCTCTTTCATATATCCATAAGTGTCAAACTCCTTTACAAATAACTCAACATTATTTTCCTTTGCCCACGAACGAACAAACGCTTCATCACGATTACTTTCTTCATCTCGCAAATGAAAATTGCAATGTGCTAATGCTATATTGTAATTTGCCTTGTGCATTAAAGTCGCTAAAACAACAGAATCCACACCACCGCTAAGGGCAATGAGGATTCTGTGATTTTTGCAAAACAAATTATTTTCGCTTACAAAAGCTTCTAATTTTTCTTGCATTATTTATAATTTTCTAAGAATGAAATCTGTCATTAAAGTGTAAAGATGCAATCTTGTATTTCCGCCGTATATGCTGTGATTTTTGTTTGGATAAGAGAATTGCTCAAATTGTTTGTTTGCTTTAATTAGGGCAGTCATCAAATCCACTGCATTTTGGAAATGAACATTATCATCTGCTGTTCCATGCACTAAAAGATAATTTCCTTTAAGTTTTTCAACGTGATTTATTGGTGAATTGTCATCGTATCCCTTAGGATTTTCTTGTGGAGTACGCATAAAACGTTCTGTATATACGTTGTCGTAATATCTCCATGTAGTAACAGGTGCTACTGCTATAGCGGTTTTGAAATAATCTGCTCCTTTTGTAATACAAAGCGTTGACATATATCCGCCATAGCTCCAACCAAAAATTCCAATTCTATCTTTATCAATAAAATCTAAACTTCCAAAATATTTAGCTGCTTCTATTTGATCTTCTGTTTCATATTTTCCAAGCTCCATATAAGTACATTTCTTAAATTCTTCCCCTCTCATTCCTGTTCCTCTTCCATCTACGCAAGCAACTACATAACCTTTTTGTGCCAACATACGAAACCACATATAATCTGAAAATCTGCTTTGAGAATTTAATACTTCTTGACTTCCAGGTCCACCATACACATAGAATAATAAAGGATATTTCTTGCCTGCTTCCATATTTGCAGGTTTAATCACCCAATAATTCAATTCATGTCCTTGACTTGTTTTAAATTTTCCAAACTCTTTTCTTTCTGCTCCGTATTGTGCTAAAACTTCTTTTTGTTCCTTATTATCTTCCAATACTATCAATACCTTACCTTTATTGTTATTGATAGTGTATTGAACAGGTGTATCAGTATTTGAGAAAGTTGAAATATAATATTCTCCATTTGCTGAAAAATCTGCTGAATAAGTACCTGTCTCTCCTGATAATTTCTTAATATTCTTTTTCTTATCTACAACCAACAACTCTCTGTTATATGCCTCTGATTGAGCGGCAGTGTAGAATATTTCCTCTGTTTTTGGATTTATATAACATATTTGGTCAATGTCATATTTTTCTTGTGTAATTGGGTCAATACTTCTATCATAAATACCAATTTTATACAAATTCATATAGCCATTTCTTTCGCTTTTTAAGATAAAGTGTTTTTTATCATTAAGAAATACTACATCTTCCACTTGTTCAATATAATATTGATTTCTTTCCTCATAAACTTTCTTTGGTTTGAAGTCTGTTGTTGATGCTATAAATAATTCATATTGATTTTGATGACGGTTAAGTTTGTGAATAAAAACCTCATCGTTTGGAGTCCATTGCAAACGTGGCAAATAAATATCCTTATTCAATCCCATGTCTATATGATTTGTTTTATCGTTTTTCAAATCATATACATAAATTTCAACAACTGAATTATCTTCTCCTGCTTTTGGGTATTTATAAACATATTCCATAGGATACAAATCTCCATATATTGTCATAGAGAATTGTTTTACCTTACTTTCATCAAATTTGTAATATGCTATTTTTTCAGAATCATTGCTCCAAAAGAAACCCTTTGTAATTGCAAATTCTTCTTCATAAACCCAATCGGTAGTACCATTGATTATGTGATTATACTCACCATCGGTTGTGATTTGTTTGGTTTGCATAGAAGCAATATCAAAGATAAAAATATTATTATCTTGAACGTATGCAACTTTTTGAGAATTTGGAGAAAGTTCTGCTAATCTTATTTTTTGTTCTGCAACTGAGGTTAATTTCTTTGAAGCAATGTCGTAAACAAAAACATTAGCAAGATATGAATGACGATAAATCATTTCAGGATTTAGAATAAGAAGAACTTTGCTTTCGTCTGCTGAGAATTGATAATCTACAACATAACCATTCAAATCAAGTTCTGAAAAATTCACAACTTCTCCTACCTTACTTGCATTAGCATAATCGTATTTTTCTATTGCGTTTTGAGTCAATATACAATAGTGTTTACCATCGTTCATTGAGCGAATGCCTGCAATTCCTTTACCTCTAAAAGTTCCTTTCACCCAAATATCTTCCAAGGTTATACTTTGTTGAGCAAAAGATGTGCTTGCTACAAATAGTGCTAATAATAATGTGATAATTCTTTTCATATAATTCTTTTTTTTAATCAACTATGTTATCAATCAATATATCTTTGTATTTCAAAAGAGGGTCTATATTCTTTCTTTCAGGAGGATAAAGAGTGTTTATCACCCAAGTATCAATTTCGTTGCTATTACGATATTTGTTTAGAGCTAAACGATGCACGTACTCTGTCATATAAAGTCCCCATTTTGTCTTTGGGTGTGCCTTATAATAGGTTTGCAACGCTGTTTTATATTCTGGTTTAATCACATCTTTTTCATCATAAACAGGAGTATTCTCTAAACCCTTTGTTACAGAGAAACAAAGATATTCTATCTCTCTTGTTACAAGGTCTTCCCTAATAAAATCAGGGTGTTCATTCAAAAACTCATCTCTCCAAGCGATTCTATTAAACAACTCTTGCATAGGAATATCCAAAGTTGCGTGCCAATAGGGCGGAATATCATGTTCTGCTATCCAAAGTCCACGATAATATCTGTATTCAGGAGTTAGCATTTCTTTATACTTATCGTAAAGAAAGGCAGGTTGCACCTCAATAGCGTAAGAAGTATCCTCATACGACATAATACGGTATCCATATTTACCATACTCATCTCTAAAACGCTTCATATCTTTTTTGAGACCACCTAACACATAAATATCTCCGTGAACCAACGCTCTGATTTCCTCTTCCGAGAAAGTTTTATGCAACGTTACAGTCTTGTCCTCACAAGATATTTCATGATAATAATAAAGCAATTGATAGCCCCAATCAGCTCCATCTTTATCACCTGCAAAGGTCTCTTCAAATAATTTACACGCATCTTCAATAACGTCTCTCTCACTAAAAGGAAGTTCACTCAATTTATAAGCAAATTCTGTTAGCTTTTCATCGTCTAATGTTTTTGTATTTTGAGCAAATAGGCTCGTTGCAAAAAACAATAATGCTATTAAAAATAAACTTTTTCTCATTTCTATTTATTTTTTCTTTATTTTATTCTTTGGTGCAAAGATAATACAAATTTGTTAGATTACATCAATAAAATAAATCAAAGAAATATTTTTTTAAAACAAAGAGTTTAGAAATTATTTCTTTGATTTATTTTTTTATTTCTTTGATTTATTTACAATGAAAGTAAGAATTGGAAAAATGGTTTTTGATTTAAGGTTTCAAAGCCTACTCTCGCCCCTATTTCTATTGGCAATTTAATTCCAAATACACATAGATTAAAGCTAAAATCATTACCAAAACTTTGATAAATCTGTGTATCAAAACTTCCAATATCATAAAACGGCTTCACACTTACTCTTTTTATGTAAAATATCGGCCCTACAATCCAATCAGGATAAAACAAAGGAATATTAAACCTCAAACCCGCTCCATAATATTTTGTAGGAAATTGATTTTTCACTCCTCTAATAAAATCAATTTGATTTTCAAACTCGTATCCTTGCTTATTATTATTGTTATGTTGATAAGCAAAGTTTAATTCTGTGCTACTATTTTTAAAGAATAAAGGCAAATAAAGTTTTGTTGTAGCAGATGTGATGTTTGAAACATTGTTTCCAAGTGTAGAGGATTGAGAAAATTCCATTTCAAAGCCTTTTGTATGTGTTATATCATTGTTTGCCTTTGCGTGTAAGTGCGTGTAAGAAACCCCATATCCTAATATATTGTATGGATTTGAAACATTCTTTTCAAGCTGACTAAGAGTGTATTTAAAATCTAATTGCAATTTATTAACCGTTCTTCTTGTACTCCAAGAATATGGAAGACCTATATTAACACCTGCTAAATATTCTTGTTGCAATTTATTGTCTGAAAAGTTTCTTAGTTTGTATTCTGCCTCCAAATCTATTATTGGATAAAATCCACTATAAGTATAAGTCATATAAGCCCCGTGCCAAGAATCTTTTACATTGTATTTGTATCCTACTTGAAAGACTGAGGTAGATAAAAGATTTTGAGAAGAAGCACTAACGCCTAATCCAAAATTCACTTTCTTTAAATTAAGGAAAATAGGTAGCCAAGAATGAAAATTAAATAAGTTGTTTATTTTCTTATACTCCTTACTTTCATACTTTATAGCATCGTTATATTCTGTTGGCAAAAGGAAATTTTCTTGTCTTTGTAACTCTTGAACAAAGATTTGTGGCTTATTTGTTTTGTTAATGTCTAAATTTTGATTTCCTTTTGAAGATTTTGCAAGAAAATATCCATCACTATTGTATGCCGAAACAATAAGTTCATTATCTTTCAAGCAATATCCACCTAAGCCAAATGCCGTTTCGGTTAATTGTTTTGCCGTTTTAGAATTCAAATCGTATGCTATCAACTCATATTTTGAATCAATATCCTTCAAGAAATAAAGAGTGTTATCAATACATCTTAAATTAGAAATATTATCGTATGAAGGTGAAAGAATTTCTTCTTTATTTCCATTTTCAACATCAACCCTTACTATATTTTTCCCTTTTGAAGAAGTTTCTATTAGGTAGATATATTTCCCATCTTCGCTCCAAGCAGGATAAGATAAAGCATCGGAAGAAATTATTCTTTTTATTGTATAGTTTCTTTCTTCATCAAAGTTCAAAATCACTAAACTTTGAGCATATTCATCTGTAGATTCTATACACGCTATTTGATTTTCATTTATTGGAGAATAAGTTGGAGTAAAGAAAGTTTTGTTTTTGGTTAGCGTTTTTGTTTTTCCCGAATATATATCAAGCTCTATTATATTTGCGTATGTTTCTTGCTCCCAACGTTTATCCAATGCGTTTTGAGAATAAAGCAATTTACCATTTTTATAATCAAAATAAGAGTGCATTAAATAAGGTAATTTTACTATTTCTTTCAATCCATTTGGAGTGTATTGCACTAATTTTTGCACCTCAAAAGAACTCGATTGCAAAGCAAGAGTTGTGTCTTTTCCTATTAAGATTGGATTTAAATAATGAGTGTAATATTCTTTCTTTATATTAAATGTGTCTAATTTTGACTTATTTTCTTTCTGGGTTAAGAATTGATTATAATCCTCTTTCCAAAGAGGCACTATACTATCTATCAATTCTGCATAAATTTTTCTATGTGGCAATTTCAAGTCTAAACTATCTGCCTTATTAAACCAAAGAAATTTCCACCACAATCTTGCAGTTGTAGTCATCACATCTGCAAAAACATCTTTTCCATATTTGTTTCTTGCGTATGAAGCCATATAATACCCAAACACATAATCGTTTGGAACAAAATCTTTCATACTTTCAAGTTTTGCTTTATGGAATTTATATGCTCCTTTTTCAAGAAGCTGAGCTTTAAATTGATTATAAAACTCTGGATTTTGACCTCTACCTGTTGAAGCTAAGGCAGTTTCTGCCAAAACTGCATCTCCTTCTATAAACCAATTAGGAACAAGCAAAGCATTCACTCCAAGCAAGAAGTGTTCTCCTAAAAGATTTGTTAAAGTCTTTGAAACACCTTTATAAGGAGCATAAAATTGACAAGCATGACGATATTCGTGAATAGCCAAATGCCAATCCCACGGATAAGCAAAATAAGTTGGTGAAGGAGTTGGGTAAAATTCCAATCTTTTTGGTGCCCATGTTGTCATACCATTTGACTTTGCTGTGTAGGGGTGAATTAAAATTGGAATTTTTGGAGCATTCGTTCCAAGCGTTGTGCCAATGTGACCAACCATTGTATCAAGCACAAGAGCAAGTCTTTGTGCTCTTGCTTCATAACTTTGTGGATATACTAATTGAAACTCATTTGTGTTGATTTCTCTCCATTTTACTCTACTATTATCTGTTTTGCTAACATTATATTGAGCAAACAAAGAAGAAAAACACATCAAAAGAGCAATAAACATAAAAGCCCTCTTGCTATTTTTAACAAGAGGGGCTATGTTTATATGTTTAAGTAAATTATTTTTGTGGAACATTTTTCAAAGTTTCTACTAAATAATTCCAGAATAAACTTACAGAAGGTATATTTACTCTTTCATCAGGTGAATGTGGGTTTTGAATTGTTGGTCCAAAAGAAATCATATCCCAATTTTTGTAAACTCCACCTAACAATCCACATTCCAAACCTGCATGTATTGCCATAACTTTTGGAGTCTTTCCATAAAGTTTGTTATATGTAGTTTGCATTGTAGAAAGTATTGGACTTTGCATATTAGGTTTCCAACCAGGATAACCACCTGCAAACTCAATTTTTCCTCCTGCTAATGCCACAACACTTGCCATCATTTCTGCAAAATCTTCCTTAGCACTATCAACGCTACTTCTTAATAATGCACAAGCCTTTATTTGTTTTCCATCGCTTTTTACTATCGCAAGGTTAGAAGATGTTTCAACAAGATTTTCCATTGAATCACTCATTCTGTAAATTCCATTAGGACAAGCATAGATTGCACGAATCACTCTTGCCATTGTGCAAGAATCTATGAAACTTTCTGGATTTGCTGTTTCTTCTAATGCTATTAATATTTCAGGCTCTACTGCTGAAAGTTCGTTTTTGATAATTTCTGTAAGGTTTGCAAGAATTTGTTTTGCTTGTTCTACCTTTGCAGCAGGAAGTGCTATTGTGCAGAATGCTTCTCTTGGGATTGCATTTCGCAAACTACCACCATTTATTTCGCAAACTCTAACATCTACTTTTTCTAATGCTTTTAAAATTCTGAAAAGTATCTTATTTGCATTTCCTCTTTGAAGAATGATGTCCATTCCACTGTGTCCACCTTTTAATCCTTTGATTGATAAAGCAAACGCTTTGTAAGAAGAATCAAAAGCCTCTGTTGTGTAATCAAATGTAATAGTTGCGTCAATTCCTCCTGCACAACCTACATATAATTCACCTTCTGTTTCTGAGTCAAGGTTCAAAAGTATATCTCCTTCTAACTCTCCGGCTTTTAATCCAAAGGCTCCTGTCATTCCTGTTTCTTCATCTATTGTAATAAGAGCTTCTATTGGACCGTGTTCTAAGGTTTTGTCTTCCAAAACAGCCAATGCTGCTGCTACTCCTATACCATTGTCTGCTCCAAGTGTAGTTCCTGTTGCTTTTACCCATTCTCCTTCAATTCTTGGAAGGATTGGATCAGTCAAAAAGTCGTGTTTTGTATCGTTATTCTTTTGAGGAACCATGTCGCAGTGTGCTTGCAAAATCACACCTTTACGATTTTCCATTCCTTTCGTTGCTGGTTTACGCATAATCACGTTTCCAACTTCGTCAAGTTTATATTCTATGTTATTTTCTTTTGCAAACTCAACTAAGGCTGCAACAATCTTTTCTTCATGTTTTGAAGGGTGTGGAATAGAACAAATCTTATCGAAATGTTTCCATAAGCCTTTTGGCTCTAAGTTTAATAATTCGCTCATAATCTTATTTATTTATTGTTATTTTAATCTACCTTGCCATATAAACGTATTGTTTGGAAGTTTTAGTCTTTTAAGATCTATTTGCTTATCAAATATTCCATAGACCGTAGCACCACTTCCCGAAAGTGAAGCATAGATTGCACCATTCTTATACATCAATTCTTTCATCTCTTCTAAGATTGGGTATTTAGGAAACAAACTATCTTCAAAATCGTTCTTTAAAACCCCTCTCCACTCCTTTATATCGGGTAAAGATGTGTAAGAAACCTCGCTTGGTTTTGGCACAACACCACGATAAGCCTCTACAGTAGAGATTCTTAGCTCCGGTTTAACAAGCAAAACGTAATACTTACTTAAATCAAGTGTTATATCCTTAGATTTTTCTCCCTTTGAAAAGACGTATGTTGGCTTATTCTTTACAAAAAACGAACAATCGCTACCAATTTGTGCTGCAAGGGAAAGCATTTTCTCTTGCTCAATTCTGAGGTTGAAAAGAAAATCCAAAAGTTTCAAAGTAAAAGTAGCATCAGAGCTTCCTCCACCCAAACCTGCAAAAGCAGGAATTTGTTTATGCAAATGAATATTTAAATAAGGTATAGACTTATACTGCTCTCTTAAAAGATTAACTGCTTTTATGCAAAGATTATCTTGTGCAGAGGTATTTCCAATATCTAATCCGCTTATTTTAAAACAATCTTGCTTTGCATCGTTTGGCCTAATCTCTAAAACATCACACAAATCCACAGGATAGAAAATAGATTCTATATTATGGTATCCGTCATCTTTTCGCTTTTCTACAATACTCAGCCCAATATTTATCTTGCAATTAGGAAAAAAAATCATTTCTTTTTTCTTTTTTGCAAATATACAAAAACCCCACGATTTTTTTCTTTGTTTTTGAAAATTATTTCTTTGAATTATTTTTTTAATCCTTTGAATTATTTTATTTTTTCTTTGCTTTAATTTATTATTCTATTAAAAGTTGTAATTTTGCAACCGTTTTTTAAAAAAATATATATGGCAAAGAATTTGGTTATAGTCGAGTCGCCTGCTAAGGCAAAAACAATAGAGAAGTTTTTAGGAAAAGATTTTGTGGTAATGTCGAGTTTTGGACATATTCGCGACCTTCCGTCAAAGGATATGAGCATTGATTTGGAAAACAACTTTGAACCTAATTATATAATCACAGAAGATAAAGTTAAGGTAGTAAAAGAATTAAAAGCCGCAGTAGAAAAAGCAGAGTTTGTTTGGCTTGCTTCCGATGAAGACCGCGAGGGAGAGGCTATTGCTTGGCATTTAAAAGAGGCTTTAAACCTTGAAGAAAGCAAAACTAAGAGAATAGTTTTTAATGAAATCACAAAAAACGCTATTCTTAAAGCTGTAGAAAATCCTCGCGACATTGACCTAAATCTTGTAAACGCTCAACAAGCTCGTAGAGTGCTTGACAGAATTGTAGGCTATGAAATCTCACCTGTACTTTGGAAAAAAGTTAAGCCTTCTTTAAGTGCAGGAAGAGTTCAATCGGTTGCCGTTAGACTAATTGTAGAAAGAGAAAAAGAAATCAATAATTTCAAAGAAAATAAGAGCTATAAAGTAGTTGCAGACTTTCAAACTACAAAGCAAGCCTTAATTTCGGCTACCTTAAACCAACGATTTGAAACAAAAGAGCAAGCCTTAGAATTTTTAAAAGAAAGTTCCTCGGCAGATTTCACCGTTCAAGCAGTAGAGACCAAGCCCTCAAAACAAAGTCCCGCAGCACCGTTTACTACTTCTACCCTTCAACAAGAAGCAAGTAGGAAATTAGGCTTTCCTGTTGCACGAACAATGCAAGTCGCTCAACAATTATATGAAGCAGGGTACATTACTTATATGAGAACGGACTCTGTAAATCTTTCAGACCTTGCTCTCTCACAAGCAAAAGAACTAATCATAAAAGAATATGGAGAAGAATACTTTAAATCTCGCAAATACTCAAATAAAATCAAAGGAGCACAAGAGGCTCACGAAGCAATTCGTCCTACCGTTCTTAGCAATACTGAGGTAAATCTTGATTCTTCGGCTCAAAGGCTTTATGACCTTATAAGAAAACGCACAATTGCTTCTCAAATGGCAGATGCAAAACTTGAAAAAACAAACATCACAATAAACATCTCTAATCGTGAGGAGAAATATCTGTGTCAAGGCGAGGTAATTCTTTTTGATGGATTTATGAAAGTCTATCAACACACTGCAAATGAAGAGGAAGAAACAGAGAATACAAATCAAAAACTTCTTCCTGCAGTAAATCAAGGAGAAAAATTACAACATTTAACAACTAAGGCAACAGAAACCTTCAACAATCACCCTCCTCGCTACAACGAAGCAAGCCTTGTAAAAAAATTAGAAGACCTTGGAATTGGCCGTCCTTCGACTTACGCTCCTACAATCTCTACAATACAAAAAAGAGAATATGTAATAAAAATGGATAAGCCTGCTTCGGTTAGAGAAATAGAGATTATAATTTCTGAAAACAATTCAATAAAACAAATAAGCAAAAAAGAAAATTACGGAGCAGAGAAATCAAAACTCAATCCTACCGATATAGGAACTATTGTTACTGATTTTCTTTCTCAACACTTCACTGACGTAATAGATTACAACTTTACAGCAGAGGCAGAAAAAGAATTTGACTCCATAGCACAAGGAAAAGAAGATTGGAAAAATATGATTAGAGATTTTTACACTCCTTTCCACAACGAAGTCCTTGCTTCTGAAAAGACAGAGCGTTCTTCGGGCGAGCGTTTGCTTGGAGTAGAGCCTCAAAGTGGCAAAAACGTCTATGCAAGGATTGGGAAATATGGTTCAATGATACAAATCGGAGAATCAACCGATAAAGAAAAACCTCGCTTTGCTTCTTTGACAAAAGAACAATCAATCAACACAATCACATTAGAAGAAGCCTTGAATCTTTTTAAACTTCCAAGAATTGTAGGTCAATACAACGGAATGGATATTATAGCAAATACAGGTCGTTTTGGTCCTTACATTTCTCACAACAAAGTAAACGCTTCTATTCCTAAGACTTCTTCTCCTATGACTATTAGCCTTGAAGAATGTATTGCTTTATTGGAAGAAAAGAACAAAAAACAATTACCTATCAAGACTTTCTCTAATGGTGCTGAGTTATTAAATGGTAGATACGGAGCATACATTAAATACAATGGAAACAACTATAAGATTCCAAAGCAACAAAATCCTGAGGATATTGATGATAAAATCTTAGAGGAAATAATAAGTCAAACGCCTACAAACTCTTCTAAACGCAAAAAGAAATAAAGAGATGTCTAAAAAATCATTTATTGTCGTTTTTCTTCTCTTTACAACAATATCATTTTGTCAAAATCCTTTTAAATACAAAGGGTTTTCAGGTGGTATGATGATTCACAGCGGTTATTTAAAAACTCAAAACTTTAACTTAATCTCAAACTCAAATCAACATTTCAACACAATTAAAGCACAAGGATTTCCTTTCGGTCTTGGAGGAGCAGGCAGAGTGCATTTAGGTTCTTTTTTGAGAATTGGAGGTGAAGGATATGTTTCGGATTTGAAGTACGGAGAAAATGGAAGTAATATAAGCGTTAGTTGGGGTGGCGTATTAGTTGATGTAGCGTGGCAAAACAAATATTTTACTCCTTTTGCAGGCATTACATTAGGAGGAGGCCGTTGGCAAAACATAACCCTAACAAATGAAGTTAAAGATGACTTTATTGCAGAGGAGAATGTGGGGTATCGAACCAATAGTTTTTTTGCTCTATCGCCCTTTATAGGAGTGGAATACGCTCTTAGCAACAAGATTCGTCTAACACTCAAAGCAGATTACTTAATTAACTTAAATAATTCTCCTAACGATTTTGCAAAAGGGGTTAGATTATTCTTCGGATTTATGTTTTATAGACTAAAAACTGAATAAAACTAAAACAAGAATGTATCTTTTTGCAACTTTAATCGTAAACAAGGCATAAGAACTAAAAAAATAATAAAGAAAATGCTTGTAAAAATATTTAAAAAGAAGTACACATTACAATTACTTATATTAGCAATCGTTCCAATAGTCTTTTGGATTCAATCTTTTGCATATCCTCCACAAGTGATAACCAATAAGTTTGATATGCCTCTTTATAAGGTGATTTACGATTGGGCAAAGGATTATCAGTTGTTTTCAAGCATTATTGCCTTTGTTTTTGTTTTTCTACAAGGTTTATTACTCAATCAATTGCTTACAAACCATCACCTAAGTCAAAAAAACACTTTCCTACCTGCCTTTATCTATATTTTATTGATGAGTTGCAGTTATAATTGTATGACGCTTAACTCTATTTTATTTGCTAATTTCCTTATTATTTTCGCTCTTTACTTCTTTCTAAGATGTAGCGATAAAAAAGAAGGTATTGACGAGGTTTACAACTCTTGTGCCCTACTTTCGTTAGCAAGTTTATTTTATGCCCCTGCAATCCTTTATATTTTTTGGATTTGGTTTGGATTGATTATCTACAAATTATACAAATGGAGAAGTTGGGCAATGAGTATTTTGGGAATAATGACACCTTACCTTTTACTTATAATATTCTATTACCTTAACGGAATGGATATATACATAAATATGTTCTCTAACACTTCTCAATGGTTGCATTTTGATTTCAATTTCTTAAACGAACCTATGCAAGTGGTGTATATGGCAAGTTTGTTGTTGTATTCTATTCCTGCAATCTTCACTACAATTTCATCAAGAAGCAACAGAGTGATAGAATATAGAAAAAAATCAGCAGTAATGTTCACTTTGCTAATTATCTCCTTGATTCCTTTCTTCTTATCAAAAACAGAGTATAATATGTCGTTCGTTTTCGCAATTTCATTAGCATTTTTCCTATCAAATTTCTTCTTACAATACCACGATGAACGAAAAATAAATACTTTTTTTATAATTTTCTTACTGATATCAATCATTAAAGTTTTCTTTCCACAATAATTTTTTGTACTTTTGCAGTCTTAGAAACATAAATTAACACAAAAATATGAAAGTTGGAGTAGTAATTTTCCCAGGTAGCAACTGTGACCACGATATGGTCTATCTTTTAAGAGACTTGTTAAAACAAGAAGTTGTAGAACTATGGCATAAAGACACTGATTTACAAAATTGTGATATGATAATCCTTCCTGGTGGTTTTTCTTATGGAGATTATCTTCGTAGTGGAGCAATAGCAGCAATGTCTCCTATAATGGAAAGCGTGAAAGCATTCGCAAACAAAGGAGGATACGTACTTGGAGTATGCAACGGTTTTCAAATCTTGTGCGAAAGCGGATTATTAGAAGGTGCTTTGCTCGCAAATGACAATCAAAAATTCGTTTGCAAAAACCAATACCTTGCAACACAAACAACAAACACTGTCTTCACAAAAGATGCCGTTAAAGCAAAAGCATTAAACATTCCTATCGCACACGGAGAAGGACGTTTCTTTGCAGATGAAGAAACCATAAAACGTCTAAACGAAAACGACCAAATACTTTTCCGCTATTGTGATGAAAATGGTAAAGTAGACGTTGAGTTTAATCCTAACGGAAGCGTGGAAAACATAGCAGGAATAACAAACAAAACAAGAAACGTATTCGGAATGATGCCACACCCTGAACGTTGTGCCGATGCAGAGCTTGGAAACACAGACGGATTGGTATTCTTTGAAAGTCTGATAAAATATATTGGAAAATAGTTTTGTTAAAACCTTACTTTTCCAATAACAAAACCATAGAATGCGGTTGCGACGAAGCAGGACGCGGATGTTTAGCAGGTCCTGTTGTCGCAGCCGCTGTTGTTTTACCACCCGATTTCTCGCACCCTCTTCTTAACGATTCAAAAAAACTAACCGACAAACAAAGACGTCAGCTTCGTCCCATAATAGAAGAGAACGCAATAGCACACTCTGTTGCCTTTGTCAATAACGAAGAGATAGATAAAATCAATATCCTACAAGCAAGTTTCCTTGCAATGAACAAAGCAGTTCAAACATTAAGCATAAAACCCGAACTATTACTAATTGACGGCAACCGCTTTAAGAATCAAAGCGACATTCCTTTTGAATGTATAATAAAAGGTGACTCGCTTTATCAATCGATTGCCGCCGCCTCAATATTAGCAAAAACATACAGAGACGACTATATGCTAAACCTTCACAAAGAGTTTCCTTTCTATCATTGGGATAAGAATATGGGTTATCCCACGAAACAACACCGTCAAGCAATCATAGAAAAAGGAATAAGCCCATTTCACAGAAAGAGTTTTAACCTTTCTTTTCAAACAAGCTTATTCTAAAAATAAAAAAGGCGGGGCCTTCGCTCCGCCTTAAAATTTGTTTTTTTTATAGACTTATTATTTTACAACAATCTTTTGAGTTTGTCTTACCTTTCCAGAGAATGCTTTTACTAAGTAAGCACCAGCAGGGACTTCGTTTAATGTGAAGTTATAATCTTTTGTTGCAAATACCTTTTGACCTAAGGCATTGTAAACTTCTATTTCTAAGTTTTCAACTTCACTTTCAATAGTGATTTCTCTGTTGTAATTTGTAATTTCAATATTACTTGCTGCTCTGCTATCTTCCAAGATTGTTTTTGTTACTAATACTTTGAATCTATCTTCATTTTCTCCTTCGGCAATTTGAGTCAAATAACCTATTTGTTCATGCATTTTAATTCTTTCGCCATTGTCAATCAAGTAAACATAGTATCCTTCAGGTATGTTTTCAACTACAAACGAAACAGTGTCATCAGCAAAACTACGAACGTTCATCGTTGCCAAATAAGGTAATTCTTTTACCTCTTCTTTAACCAAAGCATTTCCATCAGTTAAGAAATAAGGTTCTGCAACTTCTCTTAAAGCAAAGAGTTTATTAGCATCAAAGATATCATAGTTTTGTTCTGCCATTTCGTTATGAGCAAAGTAAAGTTTTGATTTATGATTTCCTTTTACAAGTGATAGTTCTACAAACTCTCTTGGTGCTACTTGTGATTTTGCTTCTGTTGTTGGGTAGTTTGTTAATTGAGTTTTTGAGAATGTTACTGAATTTCCAGAGGCTAAATTAACAAAGAAACCTTCTGTCATTGCAATTTCTTTCACTGTTTCATTAGTATTAGCAAATACAACGTCCCAAGTTTGTTTGTTGTCAGATACATTATTTGTTAATTTATAAATACATTGTCCTTGAATATTTCCTCCTTCTTCAGAAGCTTCGCTACCAGAAGCTATATCAGTATTAGCAGCAACAAATTTATTTACGCTTAATTTTGCAGGATATGGGTTTGATAACGCCATCCAACGACCATTGTTTTCTGTTATTTCTTCTTCGATTGTTATATCTTCATTATTAAGTTCTGTTGCAGGTTCTTTATTGAAGTCATAAGGTTTCTCTTCCCATATCTTAGTGTCTTCATTCTTCTCACAAACATCTCCGTAAGTTGTATAAGTAACAGCACCACTATAGAATGGCCATGCGAAATATCCTTCCGCTGCTTCCATCTCTGTTGATACTGTTGCCCATTCATTGCTCCAATTTCCTTGTGTATAATCATATTTTGAAATAGATATATCAGCACTAGGGGCAGGTTTAATACATTCTAATTTATATCCTGCAAATGGTGCTCCTATAAATGTCCAATTATTTTGTGATTTTTGTGGAGTTTCTATTTCAACAATTCCACCTACATTATTGTCTGTTGTATTTACTAACTCACCTTGTTGCATTATTTTTAACACTCCATCGTTTATTATTTGGCAATCATTTTTCAGAACAAGTGTATGAGAAAGCGTTACAATATGTTTTTCATTTATTTTTATAACACCTACATTTCCTGTTGGAACTCTACTGCCTTTCCAAGTTTCAGGTGCATTAAAATCTCCTGTTGTTGCAGTTTCATAATAGGATAAAGTTGTAAACGAAACAGTTCGAGGATTTCCCCATACATCATCTTCTCCGTTTTGGTTACATTGTTCCCTCACCTCTACATTATAGGTTGTTCCTGGTTGAAGATTTTCAAAAGTTATTGTCTTATCAGATTGCACTATCGGCTCATCTTCATTTAGTACTATTTGATATAGATTACTTGTTGAATTTGCGTTCTTTTCCCAAGAAATTGTAGCATTTGTTACTCCTACATTTGAATATGAAAGATTCTCTACACTATAACAATGTGAGGTTTGGAGTCCAAACATATAGATTTTTGTAGAAACTGAATTAGATAATAAATCATCTTGAATTTCTGAACAATCCGTATATACCGTAAAAGTATAAACAGCAACACCTACCGGCGAAGGCAAATCATTACATACCACTCTATTTTCAGTAGTTGTACCCGCTCTTGTTTCTATATTATTTCCTGTTAAAGTCCAATGCCATTTTGTTTCATTTACCGTAGCATCTGCATTTGCAATTCCCCATTCTACAACAAAATTATTACCATCTTTGTCTACAACAAGATTGATTGGTGTTTCACAAACTTTTTCTACTTTTCCAAAAACAACCTCTCCATTAACAACATCAAAATAAATATTTGTATCTCCCGCAGCGGCTTGATTTAGTGCATCTGCAATATCTTGAGCAGAAGACATATATCCCTCATAATAGTTTCCACTAACAGTTCCATTACTATTTGTAATTTCCTTTTTGGTATCGATTTTATTTCCATTAACAGTTCCTTCACAATAGTTATTTATTACAGTAGGCATTCCTATACCTCCTACAACAATTGATTCAAAAGCTATTGGTGTACTTCCTCCAACGCCAGTTGTTATTCCTGGTGAAACTACATCTGCTTTAACATAACATAATTCTATTATTGAACTATTTGTTGCAAATCCACATATTCCTCCTGCAAAAGAACCTAAATTTAATAGTGCCGATTCTGTCCACCCGCCAGGAGTTGCAGTAACACTTCCAACAAAAGAACATCCTTTTACATATCCTCTTCCACTTTGTGCCAAAAATTCAAGACCTCCTAATTGTCCTGCAATACCTCCAACATATCCTGGTCCAGTAACATTACCACTTCCAGTACAATATTGTATTGTACCATCACATCTACCAACTATTAAACCGGTTCCTGCACTTCCAATGCCCCCTACATTTGCTGTTGAATTGACATTTCCTATAACATTACAAGATTCTATTGTTCCACCATTCAAATATCCACAAAGCAACGCACATCTTAAATCCTGACCACCTCCTGACACAGTTATATTTCCATTAACATTTAAATTTTTTATCGTTCCATAAACTCCTCCAAAAATCGCATAACTCGTACCTTGCCCCGAAGTAGTAAAAGTTGCTTGATAAGTTATTGTATTACTATCTCCATCATAAATTCCATAAAAATTCGCCGATACTATTGCCGAAGTTAAATTACGCGACCCCAAATCAATATCCGCTGTCTGCTTGAAATACTTTCCTTGTGTTGCGTCGGATATCATATCCTTAAAATAATCAAAATCTGCAACATCTTCAATCAAATAAGGGTCTAGTTCTGTACCCGAACCTTGTAATTGCGAAAAAGCATTAAAACCAAACAACAATACTAAAACTGCTAAGAATAATCTTTTTGCCATAATACTTTATTTATTTTCTTTTACCAATTCGAGAGAGGAGAAGTATAAAGGCTTTTACCCCCCCGAAAAAACATTTTACTACCTTTTAACAAAATTCGTGCAAAA
>DEPQ01000084.1:0-17094 GCA_002358855.1 Bacteroidales bacterium UBA3388 | reverse complement strand
ATTTGGTTCTTTTTCATTTTCTCTGATTTTCAGCGCATAAAAACGCTGTTTCCGCAAAATAATTCAAAGAAATAAAAAAATAACTCTTTGTTTTAATTTACGAAAACAAAGAGTTATTCCCTTAAAAGTAAAGTTTTTTTATCCTTTAATTCTTATTGAATTACTATTTTTGCGGTTTGTGCTACTCGTCCATAGAATGCTTTTACTAAATATGCTCCTGATGGCAAGTCTGTCAAAGTAAAGTTGTAGTCTTTTGTTTCAAACACTTTTTGTCCTACTGAGTTATAAACCTCTATGTTTAGGTTGGTAATTTGACTTTGAACTGTTACTTGACGATTATCGTTCTTTATCACAATTTCATTTGAAGTTGCTCTTTCTATTCTTTCTTGCTTTTTAACCAACAACTGGAATCTATTTTCATTTTCCCCTTCTGTAACGTTAGTTATGTATTCTGTTCCATTGGTCATTCTGATATCTTGTCCATTATCAAGCAAGAATACAACATATCCCTCAGGTATATTATCAGCAACAAATTTCACTTCTTTATCTGTATAACTTCTTACATTCATTGTAGCGGTGTAAGGAAGTTTTCCAACTTCTTCTTTTACCAATGCTTTGCCTTCGGTTACAAAGTATGGTTCACTAACCTCTGATGGAGAGAACATCTTATTAGCATCAAAAATATCATATTCTTGATTTGCTTCATCATTGTGTGCAAACAATAATTCAGATTCATTTTCGCCTTCTATCATTATTAGTTTTAGGTAGTCTCTTTTTGCTATTGATTTTTTAGCACCTGTATATCTTTGGTTTTTGTTAAATGATATTTCTTTATTTCCACTTGTTGCAAAGTTCACAAAGAAACCTTCTGTTAAATTGATATATCCATCATCAAGTGTTTGCCATACAGGTTCATTATCTGCATTATAAGTTAATCTATAATAAACTCCTCCTTGTATGTCTGATTGGTCAGATAAGAACTCTCCCATATCTAACTTAAAGGTATAAGGATTTGCTAATGCTACCCAATATGCTTCATCATAAGATCCGTTTAATGTTTTGTTTACCGTTACAGAACCATTGTTTAGTTTATATGTAGGGTGGATAGAAGAACTATATTCTATTCTTACTTCGTTTTCAGAATCCCAAGTATCTCCGTATGTTGTAAAGATTGTTGGTTCTTGTTCAAACGACCATGCAAAGAATCCTTCCCCTGCTTCAACCTCTGTTTCTACTGTTGCCCATTCGTTTTCTCCTGTACTCCATGTTCCTGTTGTGTAATCAAACATTGAAACTGCAATATCTCTTTTTCCACGAACAATAGATTCTAATTTATATTTTCCTCCTCCGTCATTTAATGGCGCACCTATAAATGACCATTTATCTGTTGGCAATTCTGCAGTTTCTATTTCAACTACTCCAGGGAATGTTGTTTCGCTTATCAATTCTCCTGTTTGTTTTATTCTTAAAACACCTTTATTTATAAATTGACAGGCTGATGTTACATATAACGTATTTGTAAGTTCTACTATGTGTCCTGCTTGAATTGTTACTTCTCCTATGTTTCCTTCTGGTATTCTTCCATCTGCCCAAGTTGAAGAATCGTTAAATAGTCCAGACTGTGCTGTTACAAAATCTGCGCTTTCGGTTGTGAAGGTTATTGAAGTAGGTTCACCCCAACCCTCTCCACATTGTTCTTCTACTGATACAGTATAGGTTGTTGAAGGTGATAATGTAGTAAAATTAATTATTTTTTCTGTTTGCTCTGTTGGTGTTCCTCCATTCAATGTTATTCTATATTTCAACCCTTCTAATAAATTTTGGCTTACCCAACTTACTATTGCAGTTGTTATTTTTTTGTTTAAAACAGAAAGACCACTTACTGCATAACAACCAGCTGTTTCAAATGTTCCACTTTTAGAAGCATAGTTATCGCCTGAACAATATTCTCTTACTTCGTATGAATAGGTATTTCCACTTGTTAAACCAACCAATACAACAAGAGATTGTTCTATTGCAGTATATGAAGTTCCTTCTATGTATAAAACTCTATTTGGATTAGCGTTTTCAAAGGTAAATTTAACGGTTGATTGTGTTGGCTCTACAATTACCTCTCCTACTGGAAGACATGGTACTTGTATTTCTACATTTAACGCTCTTGATATATTCTCTCCTACTTTTTCTTGTATTGCAAGACTTGTTGAATAACCTGGTGTTTGGTTTTCAAGAATGTAAGGATTATTTACTACCTCACCTCCTATTTGCCAACCATCGTTAGGTGTTGTTCCAGCAGTCCAACTAATAGTTACATCATAGTAATTTCCATCTTGTGTATAGTTTACTTGTGGATTACTTGGAGCAGGAATTTCTGAAATAGTGTATGGCATTTCCGCCCAAGCAGAATAATACTTTGTTCCTGCGATTGTTTTTACTGTTCTTACTTTTGCTGTGTGTGAACCTGCTTCTAAATCTGTTATTTCGCAAGGACTTGTTTGTGCGTTACCATCTGTGTTTACCTCGTAAGTCATTCCATCTAATGAAGTCCAAGTAATTGTTGCTGAACCAGAAGTTTCATTCCATACTGTGCTCACCGACAAATTTGTTGGAGTAGGAAGAGGTGCTGTTCTAACGATTACCGTTTCTTCTTCAATATATCCACTTCCGCATTTTACTTTTACTACAACTGAATATTCAAAATCAGGCAAAAGTCCTGTGATAGATTTTGTTATAGAATTTCCTGCTGGATATGTGTAAGTTTGTCCGTTTACTATTAATTGACTTTCTGCTTCTGCACTCCAAGTAAAATCAAACGATTCGTATGTTATATTAGTTGCTTGCATTCCTGTTGGGATTGGACAAGTAACAGTAAATATCAATGTATCAGCATCTGATAATAATCCTGCTTCACTTTGTGAACAATCTGTATAAACAATAAATGTGTAATCATTAGGACTTGGTTCTAATTGACGTATTACATTTCTAGTGTAACTAGTGTAAACCGAACCAGACTCTGCGTCTGTAAGATTTCCACCACTCAAAGTCCATTTCCATAAAGTTTCTCTTACGCTTCTATCTTCTCCCGCAACATTCCAAGATATTGTGTAATTTCCTTGTTCGTTTGGTCCTGTATATGTTAATCCCGTAGGCGACTCACAAACTTTTCCAAGAACTAAAACAATCTGTCCCCCTATATATTCAAAGTGAGCATTGCCATTATTATCTGAACCATTTAAAGCATCTAAAATAGCATAAATTTGTTCAAGTGTCTTACCATTCAAATCATCAGAATCATAATTATTATTATTACCTCCATTATTACCATTAGTGATATCATTTAGTCGAGTTCCTGTTTCTCTACCAACAAGAGTTACATCTGCATAACTATTATCTACATTTACATTTCCACCACCATTTATTTGTGTACTAACAATACCCGAAGCAGCTTTATTTGAAGTTATTGTACCACTTGCATAACATTGTACTATTGAAGTATTATTACCAGCATATCCACATATTCCTCCTGCAAAACTGCCCACGTCATCTCCAGATGTACTTGTAGGGTCTTCTGCAGTTACATTACCAATAAAGGCACAACCTGTTATAGAACATTGATAATTATTCTGCTTTTTCATTTGACCAACCAAACCACCTACATATCCTACTCCCGTTACATTTCCAGTTCCCATACAATATTCTACTTTTGCTTCGCATTGTCCTACTATTAGTCCTGCATCAGTTCCTCCTCCATTGCTAGCATGAACTGTTGAAGTAACATCTCCTGATACTGAACAATGTGATATAAGACCATTATTTGACAACTTACCACAAAGTAAACCAATTTGCATATCACTTCCATTACCAGAAATTGTGGCTTCTCCATTAACATTAAGATTTTTAATAGTCCCTGTTACACGCCCAAACAACCCAAAATTAGCATCAGTTACATTATTACCTCGAAATGTTGCTTGATAGGTTATGGTGTATCCATTACCATCATAAGTCCCTGAAAAATTTTGAATAATCGCTGCTGTTTTTGTTCCTACATTACCAAGGTCAATATCCGCTGTTTGAATATAGTTTCCTCCTTGTTGAATTGCCAAAAATTGAGCAGCAGTTGAAATCTGTGTTTGTGCGAACGCACCTAAATTTAGCAAGATAATTGCTAAGAATGCTAAGAAAAACTTTTTTGCCATAATACTTTATTTATTTTCTTTTACCAATTCGAGAGAGGAGAAGTATAAAGGCTTTTACCCCCCCGAAAAAACATTTTACTACCTTTTAACAAAATTCGTGCAAAAGTACAATTAAATAATATTCTAACCAAATTTTTTTTGGTTCTTATTTGGTTCTTTTTCATTTTCTCGGATTTTCAGGGCATAAAAACGCTGTTTCCGCAAAATAATTCAAAGAAATAAAAAAATAACTCTTTGTTTTAATTTACGAAAACAAAGAGTTATTACCTTAAAAGTAAAGTTTTTTTTATCCTTTAATTCTTATTGGATTACGATTTTTGCTGTTTCGCTTGATTTATTATTGTATGCTTTTACCATATATGCCCCTGCCGGAACTCCTTTTAGAATAAAGTTAGATTGTTTTGTAGAGAAGATTTTTTGTCCTAAGGTATTATAGACTTCAATATTTAGATTGGTTTCTGCTGTTTGAACTGCTATGTGTCTATTGCTATTGATTATTCTTACATTGAGTTCTTCTACGTCTGTTAATCCCACTCCTTGTTTTACTAACAACTTAAATCTATTTTCATTATCCCCTCTTGCTATTTCTGTTGAATAAACGCTTCCTTCTGTCATGTCGATTACATTGTCGCCATCAATAATGCTTACTGCGTATCTGTCAGGTAGATTCTTCATTACAAAGTTCATAACTGTATCGTCCTCACTACGAACATTCATTGTTGCATAGTATGGTAAGGTTTTTACTTCTTCTTTTATCAATGCTATACCGTCTGTAAGGAAATAAGGCTCTGCTGCTCCCATTGTGGCAAACATTTTATTTGCATCGTATATGTCATATTCTTGTTCTGCGTCTTCGTTACGTGCGAAATAAACCTTTACACTCTCCTCTCCTTTTTCTAATGCTAATTCTATAAATTCTCTTGGTGCTACTTCACTTTTTGCAGTTGTTGGATAGTTGGTTAGTTGAGATTTTTTGAAAGTTGCAGTATGCGAACCAGCACTACTGTAATTCACAAAGAAACCTTCTGTTACTTTTATATCGCCATCTTGTTTCAAATCAAAAGATGTTCCATTCCAAATATAAACTCCAACACCTTGAACATTACTTTGATTTTGCAAAAACTTACTTACACTAAGTTTTGCAGGATAAGGATTTGCCAAAGGCATCCAATAACCATTTTCAGAATAAACAAGAGAATGAGAAACAGCAACATCACTATTATTTAAGTAATATTTAGCAGTTGCAGAAGTAGGATAATTTGTTTGTGTTCCTAAATCACCATAGGTAGTGAAGGTTATAGGTCCTGTATAGAAATGATAAGCAAAAGCACTCTCTCCTGCTTTCATTGCAGTGTCTATTGTTGCCCAATGATTGTTCCAAGCGCCATTGCCATAGTTATATGTACAAACAGCAACATCAGAATTCTCAACAGGTTTCACTACTTCTAATTTATAATCTCCAAAAGGAGCACCACAGAAGTTCCAATTTTCTGCACTCTTTTGTGGAGTTACCACTTCTATTATACCACCTACGTTATTTTCTGTCGCATTTACTATTTCTCCTTCTTGTTCTATTTTTATAACACCCTCATTACTTACCTCTCTTTTATTTGCAGTCGTCATCAAAAAAGTATTACTCAAAGTTTTTGTTTCGCCTACATTTGTTTTATAAATAACTCGTCCCCAAGTAGTGTGGCTTTCCCAAGCAGAATAATCACTACCAAAAGGAACTGTTAAGGTTTTGGTATTAGGGGTAGAAAGAAAAGCATTATACACACCAGTAAGCGAAGGAGCAGTTTCTGAAAGAAAAGTAACAGAGGTTAAACTAGTGCAATAATAAAACGCATAACTTTTTATTTCAACAACATTTTTTGGAATAATTATAGAAGATAATTTACTACAATAAAAAAACGCATAACTACCAATAGTTGTTAAATTACTATTTTCCTCAAAAGTAACTGAGTTTAATTTATTATAACAATAATTAAATGCATTATTTCCTATGGATGTAACAGTATTAGGAATGTAAACAGAGGATAGTTTTGTACAAGCATAGAATGCGTTATCGCCAATAGAAGTAACAGTGTAAGTTACACTACCATTTGTTACTGTATTTGGAATTTCTAAATTTTCAGGTAAGGTACTTGCGTCATATCCTGTTACTGAAACAGTACTATCATTGATAGAATATTTTACCCCCCCCGAATAAAAATATTGTGCCAAAAGCACGTTTGCACAAAGTATTGTGCAGATAAAAATAAAGGTTCTTCTTATTATCATATTGCTTATTTTTAAAAAATTGTGCAAAAGTAAAACATTATTTTTTGTAATGCCAACTTTTTTTTGTCCTTTTTAATATTTTTAATATTTTTAAACAAAGAATTAAAAAAATAACTCTTTGTTTTAGAAAAATATTTCAGTCAATAAAAAAGGCGAAACTTTCGCTCCGCCTTTAAAATATTGTTTAATTTAAAACCTTAATCAACCATTATTACTAAGCATTTGCTTGCTTTCCAGAATAAGTCTGGGTTTATGATTCTTATTGAAGTAGGACGTTTTGGATCTCCTTCTAATGAATAAGAAGTTTCAGCGTGTGGAGTTACGATTTTAATCTTCTTACCTGTCAAAGGTATTTCTTGTGTGTTTCTTGTGTCTATTTTTGTAAACGCTGCAAAGTCTGAATTGTTTGCAAGGACTGTTGCTTTTCCTATTCCTATAAATCCACCTTTACGATCTACTATATTTTTTGTTCTAAGTTCTTTTTTAGTACCTATTGCAAAGTAAGCAGTATTTTGTTCGTCTTGAATTTCTGCTATTTGTTTGTTTTTCTTTTTTTCTACTTCTTTTAATGATGCAACATCTTTTTCTAAACTCTTAATTGTTGCGTTTTTCTTTTCTAATTCTTTTGTCAATGCTTGAATTTGAGCTTCTTGTTCTGCAATTCTTGATTCTAACGATGCTACAAAGTTTTGTAATTCTTTGTTTTGTTTGTTTGCACGATAGATTTGATTGTTTAATGATTTTAATTTTGCTTTATCAGCAGCCAAAATATCACCTAAATTTGCTATCTTAGTTTTTATTCCCGCTACTGCTGCTTGTGAAGTTTCTCCATTAGCGTTTACATCTGCTACTACATCAGAATATGTTGATGTAATTTCGTTCAACGATGTTTCTATTTCATTTAATTGTTGGAAAAATGCTTCCAATTCTGCGTTTTTAGCAGACATAACTGATGCAAATGAGTCTTGTAATTGTTTTTCTCTCTCTTGCATTGCTCCGTTTTGACAACCTGCCATAAATATAGCAGATAAACCGATGATAAATAAGGTTTTTTTCATACTATTTCTTTCTTATTTTTATTATTTCACTTAAAAAAACGTTGCAAAGATAAGAAAAGTTTGAAAACTATTCGTATTATTGCAAAGTTTTTTTGATTTATATGGAAGAAAGTAAACTAAAAATTCGTGGGGCAAAAACTCACAACTTGCAAAATATATCTCTTGATATTCCTCGTTATAGTTTGGTGACGATTACAGGTCTTAGCGGTAGCGGGAAGAGTTCTCTTGCTTTTGACACTATATATGCCGAAGGTCAAAGAAGGTATTTGGAAACTTTTTCGGCGTATGCAAGAAATTTTATTGGGACTATTGGAAAGCCTGATGTGGAATATATTAAGGGATTAAGTCCTGTGATTTCTATTGAGCAGAAAACTACTAATAAAAACCCACGTTCAACGGTTGGTACAACGACTGAGATTTACGATTTAATACGTTTGCTTTTTGCGAGAGTCTCTGATGCTTTTTCTTTGGCGACTGGTGAAAAGATGATAAAGTATAGCGAAAAGCAAATTTTGGATATTTTAAAGCAGACTTACAATGGTGAGTATATTATAATTCTTTCGCCTGTGATTAAGGGCAGAAAAGGACATCATCGTGAACTTTTTGAAAGCATTGCAAAGAAGGGTTTTTTAAAGGTTAGAATTGACGGAGAGATTACAAACATTGTCAGTGGTCTTAGAACGGATAGATATAAAGTTCACGATATTGAGATTGTGGTTGATAAGATAAAAATCTGCGAAGAAAACAATTCTCGTTTAGCAAAGTCGGTTGAAACTGCTTTTCGACACGGTAAAGGAAATTTAATGGTGCTTTCGGAAGAGAATATAGTAAGGCATTTTTCTAAAATGCTGATGTGTCCTACTACGGGTTTGTCTTACTCAGAGCCTGAGCCTAATACTTTTTCTTTTAATTCGCCATACGGTGCTTGTCCTTATTGTAATGGCTTGGGAGAGGTGAGTTTGGTTGAGATTGATAAGATTATTCCCGATAAGTCAAAGTCTATAATGCAGGGAGGCCTCGTTCCTATTGGCAAACCTAATATAAATTCTTGGTTTGTAAAGCAATTGCAAGTCTTGGGCAAGAGATATGGCTTTGATTTAAACACTCCTTTAAAGGATTTTAGCTCTGAGGCAATGAATATGCTTTTGTATGGAAGCGCAGAAGAGCAATATAATAGTGAGGGGTTTCAAGGAGTGATAAACTTCATTACTTCTCAATTCAATGAAACAATGCCTGCAAGTATTCAAAAGTGGGCAGCGAGTTTTATGGAGAAAAAGGTTTGTCCTCATTGCAATGGCGATAGACTAAAAAAAGAATCATTGTGTTTTAAGATTGAAGGAAAAAACGTTGCTGAGCTTTCTAAAATGGATTTAACTCAACTCTATGAATGGATTGAAGACTTAAACGAAAAATTAGACGATAGAAAAAAAGCAATTGCAAGTGAAATACTACGAGAAATAGAAACAAGAATTAAGTTTCTTTTAGATGTTGGTGTGGGTTATTTGAATCTTGGCAGAAGTTCAAGAAGCCTTTCGGGAGGAGAAAGTCAAAGAATACGCCTTGCTACTCAAATCGGGTCGGAATTAGTAAACGTATTGTATATTTTAGATGAGCCAAGCATAGGATTGCATCAATCAGACAATATTCGTTTGATTAAAGCCCTTAAACGCCTAAGAGATGCCGGTAATTCTGTGATTGTGGTGGAGCATGATAAGGATATGATGATGTCTTCGGACTTTGTGGTTGATATTGGACCGGGAGCAGGTGTCAATGGAGGGAAAATCACTGCTATTGGAACTCCTGAGCAGTTGCTTTTGCAAGATTCTCTAACTTGTCAATACCTTAAACAAACCAAAACAATAGAAGTGCCAAAGCAAAGAAGAAAAGGAAATGGTCTTTTTATAGATTTGATTGGTGCTTGTGGCAATAATTTAAAGAATGTAAACCTACATCTTCCTCTTGGAATGCTTGTGTGTGTTACGGGTGTGTCTGGCAGTGGTAAGTCTTCTCTTATCAACAATACTTTACACCCTATTTTAAGCAAACATTTCTATCGTTCAACTGCAACCCCACTTCCTTACAAGGAAATCAAGGGAATAGAAAATATTGATAAGGTTATAGAAATAAATCAATTCCCAATAGGAAAGACTCCAAGGAGTAATCCTGCTACATTCATAGGTGTATTTGATCAAATAAGGAAACTATACGCTATGCTGCCGACTGCAAAAATCAGAAACTATCAAGCAGGTAGGTTTTCTTTCAATGTAAAAGGCGGACGATGCGAAGAGTGTCAGGGGGCGGGAGTTAAAACAATTGAAATGAACTTTTTGCCAGAGATTTATGTGGAATGTCCTGCTTGTCATGGGAAAAGATACAATAGAGAAACACTTGAGGTTAGATATAGAGGCAAAAGCATAAGTGAGGTTTTGAATATGAGTTTTGATGAAGCGGTTGAGTTTTTTGATGCTTACCCTGCAATCAAACGACAATTGTCTATGGTTGTGGAAGTAGGATTAGGCTATCTTTCCTTAGGACAACCCTCTACTACTCTTTCGGGTGGCGAGTGTCAAAGAATAAAACTTGCTGCCGAATTAGCGAAAAAAGACACAGGCAAAACACTTTACATTCTTGATGAGCCAACAACAGGATTGCACTTTGAGGATATAAACATTCTTATGAAGGTTCTTCAAAAATTAGTGGACAAAGGCAATAGTATGATTATCATTGAACACAATATGGACGTGATTAAATGTGCCGATTACATTATTGATATGGGAATAGAAGGCGGAAGTTTAGGTGGAAGCATTGTTGAGGAGGGAGATCCTGAGAAATTGGCAAATTCTTCAAAAAACAGCATTGGAATATTCCTAAAAAAAGAATTGGAAATTAGTGAATTAAAAAAATAAATCAAAGAAATAAATTAAAAAAACGCTCATTTATTTGTCTAAACCAAAAAAAAGATATAATTTTGCACTCGCAAAAAACAAGGCGGGATAGCTCAGTTGGTTAGAGCGTCGGATTCATAACCCGGAGGTCACGAGTTCAACTCTCGTTCCCGCTACTAAAATAAAAAAAGCATCAGTCTTAGACTGATGCTTTTTTGTTTAAATTGTTTTTTTCTTATTTTAAAGGTAGTTCTTTAAAGCCTTTTCCTAATGCTTCGCTACTGTCCATTACTGAAATGAAAGCATTTTCATCTATTGCACGAATTCCAGATTTTAATTTTACAAATTCTGCACGTGTAACTGTTGTATAGATTACTTTTCTTTCTTGTCCTTTGTACATTCCAATAGCATTGATACATGTACCACCTCTATTCAAATCTGTTATAATAGCTTTTCTTACCTCATCATACTTATCTGTAACAATAAATAAGGTTTTGTAAGTTTTTATGCCATCTACAACCATATCTATAATCTTTCCTTCGATTATAATAAGAAGAATAGAATATGCAGGTAAACGTAAATCAGGAGAAATCAACAATGTAGATAATGCAATAATTCCATCTACTATGATAACCATTGTTCCAAGTGATATTCCTGTGTATTTGTTTATTATCATTGAGATAATATCACTTCCTCCTGAAGTTGCACCTGACTTGAATATCATTCCAATTCCTATACCATACAATAAACCTGCTAATAATGTATTAAGCAAATAATCTGGCATAAATAAATATGCTGATTCTTTTATTGGAAGTGCATCAAATGTTGCTTTGCCTGCATCTGTTATAAGTTCACCAACGTGAATTAGTGGGGCATATCCATAATATGTTTCTATTAACCAAGTAAACAACCAACCTAATGCAACAGACACAATAGTCTTAACTCCGAATTTAGGTCCAAGAATTATACTACCTATGATTAACAATGGCACTTCCATTGATATCAAAAACCATGTAATTTTTGATTCGGTCAAAATTGCCAATACATTTGCCAATCCATAAACCCCACCTGGCGCTAACTGATAAGGCACTGCAAATATTACGTCTGCAATAACAAATAACAAGGTTCCGAATACTATGTAACCATAAGAAATGAACCATTGTTTTGAAAAGATTTTTTCATTTGGGTCAACAAGCTGGCTCAACCAAGCTTTTACTTTGTTTTGTTGTTGTGTCATAAATTTTTTGTCTGTTTTTATTTTTTATTACTTAATTTTTAAAGTTTGCAAAGATACTACTTTTTATTTAGTCTCCAAAAGCAATACCTAATCCTTTTGCTGTTTTTACTAAAAAGCTATCAGGACTTACCAAATGTGGCTCTTTCAAAGCCTCTTCCAAGGTTACTGATATTACCTCAGGATGTTTGTAGGCTACCATCTTACCAAAATCTCCTGCTTTGGCAAGTTCAAAGGCTTTTACACCAAATTCCGATGCCAACACTCTGTCATACGCAATTGGAGTGCCACCTCTTTGCAAGTGTCCTAAGACCGAAACTCTTATATCATTAGTTACGCCCGCTTCTTGCAACTCTGACTTGATTACTTCTCCTATTCCACCTAATTTAAAGTGTCTATTTCCAATTTCTTTTGACTTTTCTCCGATTTGTTCGCCTTGTTGATTTTTTGCTCCTTCGGCTACAACTATTATACAAAAGCCTCTACCCTTTTTATAGCGAGTTGCTATTTTTGCTTTTATCTTTTCTATGTCGTAAGGTATCTCTGGAATTATACAAATATCGGCTCCTCCTGCAATTGCTGCATTTAATGCAATCCAACCTGCATCTCGTCCCATTACTTCAAGAATAAAAATACGATTATGTGAGGCTGCTGTCGTAACTAACTTATCTACACTTTCTGTTGCTATTTGTACTGCTGTTTGAAAGCCGAAAGTGAAATCTGTCATCGAAAGATCATTGTCTATTGTCTTAGGAACACCTATTATATTAAGACCTTTTTCATATAAAGCCTTAGATATTCTTTGCGAACCGTCGCCTCCAATATTGATTACTGCATCTACTCCTAAGAATTGGAGTTTCCTTATCATTTGATCACTAACATCTATCGTTGTCCAATTACCTTGTGAATCTTTTACAGGATAAGCAAAAGGGCCTCCTTTGTTTGTTGTTCCAAGAATTGTACCTCCTTGAACCAATATGCCTGCTACATTATCTTCTTCTAAGGTTACGATTTCTGTTGGTTCTCTTAAAACTCCGTTAAAGGACTCTATGCAACCGATTACTTCCCAATCTTTTTCCAAAGAAGCTCTTTTTACGATTGCTCTTATAACTGCATTCAACCCAGGACAGTCTCCACCTCCTGTTGCTATCATTAGTCTTTTCATCTTACTTATTATAATATGGTATTATACTCTTTATGGAATCCATTAGTTCTTCTAATCCTTGTCTCTTTTCGGCAGAGGTTAAGATTATCTGAGGTAACTCTTCCCAATATTTGAGTAGTTCGTTTTTATAATTTCTTAGGTTTTCGTTTGTTTTGTTTGCTGTTTGCTTGTCTATTTTTGTAAAAACAATAGTAAATGGAACAGAGTTTTCCCCTAAGAAATTCATAAATTCTATATCTATTTTTTGAGGCGAATGTCTTGAATCTATCAACAAATAAACATTTAACAGATTTTCTCTTTTAAGGATGTAGTTTCTTATCATCTTTCCCCAAACTGCTCTATTATCTCTTGAAACTCTTGCATAACCATAACCTGGCAAATCCACTAAATACCAATCTTGATCAATAAGAAAATGGTTTATTAGTTGTGTTTTACCTGGTTGAGAACTTGTTTTTGCAAGGTCTTTTTTGTTTACCAAAGCGTTAATGAGCGAACTCTTGCCTACATTACTTCGTCCAATGAAAGCAAACTCTGGTTTATCTGCCTTAGGTGATTGACGATAATCAGGACTACTTTTTACAAATTCCGCACTTTTTACCATAGACTATAATTTCATATGTCTTTCTTTCTTCTCGTCATAGATATCCGCAATTGTAACTAAGATTCCTGTTTCTTCTACATCACTAAAATGACGGTTTATTGAAGTTCCGAAACTCTTCATTGTTGAAGAAAGATTCATATAAGCGTTTACCAAAGGAGGTATGCTTTCTCCTAATGCTCTAACGTTCTTTACAAGAATTTGATAATCTTCTTTATAATTTTTTCCATTGAATAGATGAACTAATTCATTGTAATCGGTTTCTATTTCAATTGCTTCTTTTGGAAATACTAAACCTTCGTTATCAGGAAAATGTTTTTTGTAAAAATATAGTATGTAATCTCTCGCTTTTGTGTTCATTGAAGGATACATTGTAATCTTTCCAAAGAAATATTTAACCTCTGGGTGCAACAATACTAAACCTCCAAGTCCATCCCAAAGGTTATCTAATGAATACATACCTTTTCTGAAATTTGTTGTAGGTTGATAGTTCACGCTTACAAAGGAACGTCCTAACTCAATTGTGCAATCAAGATAGTTTTTAAGGAAATGTTCGCTAAATGAGAATAAATCTGCTGTTGCACTTAACAGTTCGTCATTGCTTTCTTTAAAAATATTCTTTCCTATTATGTAACGATAACCTCCTACAATCTCTTCTTCTTGTGGGTCCCACACAAAAAGTTGTTCATAGCAGTGTGGTTCAGGTGCAATGTCGTATTTGTCAATATCACACTCTGTTCCGCTACCGCCACCCTCTGCTCCAAAACTAATTTCTCTTAATCTACCGATTTCTCTCATTATATTTGGAGTACGATGTGAGTTTGTAATGTAGATTTCCTTTGAGCCATAATTGGTTTTCTTCATAAAAGTAGCCAATTTCAACTCTTTCTTCAAAATTTCCTTATCAATAGGTGCTATTACATAAGAAGTGTCTATTGCTGTCATAGTTTTATCTATTTTATTCTATTACTAACTCTTTTTGTGGATTGTCTTTTAAATCATAAACGTGTCCTCTTACAACCGCAGCCCACTCTTTATGGGAGCGAGACTTATCAAAAGTTTCCCATTTGATTGGTTTACCAAAAGTAATCTTAATTGTCTTTCCACTATACTTAAACATCTCATCAGGAAGAAGTATCATCTCCAAATCAAACTTCATTCCGAAGAAACGTCTAATAGCAGACAACCTATAAAAACGCTTAGAGTTCATTCCCTCTATATAAACTGGAACAACATCTCTTTGAAATTCTATCGCTTTTTTAACAAAAGTCTTTTTCCAAGGAAAGTCTTGAAATTTGCCATCAATGAATTTTGACTCTGTTCCAGCAGGAAAAAACATCACACAACTGTCGGAGCGAAACGCATCGTTCAAAACATCGTGGTTTGAAGAGTTTCTACCATATTTATTTATAGGAACAAAAACATCTCTGAAATTTGGCAAAGCACAAAGCATATCATTGACAGGAAAAAGAATATCTGAACGTTTTTGTCCAACGATATCTATCAATGCCATGCCGTCTATGCTTCCTATTGGGTGATTTGCAACAAGTAAACTACGAGAAGTGTACGGTATATTCTCAGGATTTACAATCTCAATCTTTACCTTTAAGTAATCTTCCACTACATGCTTTGCAAATTGTGGCCCATCTAAATGACGTTGATTATATATTTCTTCGTTAATTCTATCTAAATGCAAGAGTTTCTTAAACCATTTCATTACAAATTTTGGTATGCAACGAAGAAGTTTTTCATTCTTGCTTGCAATCATACGTTCTAAATTGATATGATCACGAGTTATAGATTCTACATCAAATTCTTTCTTCATTTCTTCTTTATCTAAAAACTCAATAATTATGCAAAGATACAATTTTTCTTTAAAATGCTTAAATAATTCTTTGATTTAGAAAAATAATTCAAAGAAAAAAATAAATAAAACAAAGAAATATTTTACTATGTCTTTTATTCAAATTTTATATTTTCCATTGGATTGATTTTACTGATATTTCTTGCTGGAAAAATCAGCGAGGCCATACAAATTATTATACTTGCAAGGTTTACACTCACTATTGCAAAGGCAGAAAACTCTATTGGAACGCTATCTAAATAATAACTTTCTTGATCAAGTTTTATCAATTTGTAATTTTGTTGAAGATACATAAGAGTGATTGCAACTCCGTTTCCTATTAACATTGCTCTTGCTACTATGTAAAGTGATTTGTAGAGATAGATTTTTATGATTGAACTTGTTTTTGCTCCAAGACTTTTTAGGATTCCTATATGTTTTGTTTGTTCAAATATCATTATAAGCAGTGTTGAACAAGAGGTAATTATTGCAATGAAGGTCATAACAATCAAAATCAAGATTACATTAGAATCTAATAGGTCTAACCAAGCAAAAAGACTTGGTTCCATTTCTTCTATTGTTTGAAGGTCTTTGTCTTGTGACAGAAGTGTATAAAGATTTTGGGCAGATTGATTGAGTTTTGCAAAGTCTTTTAGTTTTACTTCATAACCACTGTATTGATTTTCTTGCATTGAGTATAGCTTTTGCAAGATTTTGGCGTTGCAAAGTATAAACTTATTGTCGTAATCTCCTAATCCTGTTTCATATATACCTGCTATTGTAAATGGTCTTACACGATACTTTTGATCTATGTAAAAGTATATTTTTATTTTATCTCCAATTTTTATATCTAATTTATCTGCTATGGTTTGGGAAATTAGGATTTGGTTTTTATTTTCAGTCTTTGAGTAATCTGGAAGACTACCCGATTTTAAGTTTTCTTTAAAAAAAATTGTGTCGTAACTTTCTTCTACTCCTTTTAGAGCAACCCCGTGAAAATCTGTCTTTGTTTTGATTGCTCCTCCTGCTAAAACGTATGGATCAATCGTCTTTATATTTTCTTCTTTATAGAGGTTGTCTATTTCTTGTTTTGAAAGGGTGAAATAATTTGAAGTATTGTTTGTATTTATCGCAAAAGGAACAAGATGAATGTGTGAGGTAAAACCCGTAATCTTGTCTTTGATTTGATTTTTAAATCCTTGCAAAACACCAATTGAAATTAACATCACTGCAATCGAAAGAGCAATTCCCGCTGTAGCTATGCTGACAATCGGTTTTGAGAAAGTCTTGCGTTTTTGCTTTAATAATTTTTTTGCAACAAAGTATTCAAAATTCATATTGCAAAAGTAATACTTTTAAATTGAAAAAAACGGATATTATATCTAAGTATTTTTAGTTTTTCGTATATTTGATGTAGTTTGATTAAGATTCTTTGAGTATCAAACCATTAAGAAGAACTTGCATGAGAATGGGCAATGGATAAGAAATTGCTAACTTGTTTTGTTACACTATATTCCTCATGCTTTTCAAATAACTCTTTTCTTGGTGCAAAGATACGATTTTTTCTCCAATTATTAGTGTGTACTAGTAAAAACTATCATATTTATAGTAGAGAAGGCAGTTAATCTAACCGCCTTCTCTCTTCAACGATTTATGAGCACCTCGTTGACAAATGCCACAATCAACTTCTCCTTGGAAGTTTCCTGCAATGCGTCCTAACATATTCTACTATGCCTCTGCGGAAACGAGTATAATCTCGTACACTTACAGGTTTTAATCGTGATTTACATTGACATCTTGCCATATAAAATCTTATTTATTAATAAATATCACGATAA
>DEPQ01000082.1:27033-28625 GCA_002358855.1 Bacteroidales bacterium UBA3388 | reverse complement strand
TGCCATTTTTACGCAAGTTCTTGCTATATTTGCAGAAATTTTTAGTTTATGGAACAAGGTTTATATCCGTTGAAATTTCTCCCTTTATTCAAGAACAAACCTTGGGGAGGAAACAAAATAAGAGATTTATTAGGAGTTGATTATTCTCCTTTGCCAAATTGCGGGGAATTATGGGTGCTTTCTGCAATAGAAGGGCAAGAAACAGTTGTAGAAAATGGTTTTCTAACAGAATGTACGCTTCCCGAAATATTGGAAATGTATGCTGATGAACTTGTAGGAGAAGAAAACTACAAAGAATTTGGCGATTATTTCCCTTTACTCTTTAAGATAATTGATGCACAAGATAATCTTTCGGTGCAGGTTCACCCCGATGATGATTTTGCTCAAAACAATGGTTATCCTAATGGAAAAACAGAAATGTGGTACGTTATGGATAATCAAGATGATGCAATTATTTACAGCGGTTGGAATAAAAAAATGACAAAAGCAGAGGTTATAAATAAAACCAAAGATGGCACAATCGCAGAATGTTTGAACGCTGAAAAAGTTCAAAAGGGTGATTTATTTTTTATTCCTGCAGGAAGAGTGCATGCAATAGGCAAAAATTCAATGGTTGCAGAAATACAACAATCCTCCGATACTACTTATCGTTTGTTTGATTGGAACAAAGTAGATGAAAATGGAAAGGGAAGAAAACTTCATATTGAAGAAGCATTACAAGTTTTAGACCTAAATCACACTCATCACGCAAAGTCTGGTTATGATTATACATTGAATAAAACTTCAAATCTACTAACAACACCTTTCTTTACGACTAATTTAATTAGTATAAACCTTGGTTTAAGAAAAGATTATTCCACTTTGGATAGCTTTGTTGTTTTATTTTGCACAAGCGGTGAAGGATATGTAGAAGCAATGGGACATAAAGTGCCTATTAAAGCTTCGGAAGTAATTCTTCTGCCTGCAATTTGTCAAGAAGCAAACATAATTCCAAAAGGATTGTTAGAAGTATTAGAAGTTTTTATAGTTTAAAATAATAAGAAAATGGCCTTAATAAAAAAAGTAAATGGAATCGCTCCAAGATTTGGAGAAAATATATTTCTTGCAGATAATGCAACAGTCGTTGGAGATGTAGAAATGGGCAAAGATTGCTCTGTTTGGTTTAATGCAGTCATTAGAGGTGATGTGCATTCTATTAAAATAGGCGATAGAGTGAATGTTCAAGATGGAGCAATTGTACATTGCACGTATAAAACAGACCCAACAGTGATTGGAAACGATGTAAGTATTGCTCATAATGCTATTGTACATGGTTGCACGATTAAAGACAATGTTTTAATTGGTATGGGTGCAATTGTAATGGACTCTTGTGTTGTTGAAAGCAATTGCATTATTGCGGCAGGAGCAGTCGTTTTGGAAGGGACTCACTGTGAAAGCGGATCAATTTATGCGGGTTGTCCTGCAAAGAAAGTAAAAGAAATTGACACAGAACGTTTAGAAGGAACTGTAAAAAGAATTGCAAGTTCTTATCCAATGTATGCTAGTTGGATTGACAAAGATTAGTGATTTTGTGTTGATTTTATTAAAAAAAA
>DEPQ01000082.1:0-26977 GCA_002358855.1 Bacteroidales bacterium UBA3388 | reverse complement strand
TTAGAAAATAAGTAAAATTAAGAATTAATGAAGAAAGTATTTTTATGTTTGGCGGTATTTGCTATGTCATTAACTGCCATAGGACAAGAAAAAGAAGAGAAAGTACTTCGACACAAAGGATTTGAAACAAATCGTTTCATAGACAATTGGGAAATCTCTGTTCTTGGAGGTATTCAAGCTTTCCACGCTAACCAAGGTTACAATAGAGTAACTGGTGAATGGGATCCAGCTGCTTTATTTCAAGGATTAGGCGATGAAATTATGCCTGCATTCCAAGTGTCAATCGGAAAATGGGTTTCTCCAACTTTTGGAGCAAGAGTTGCTTACCAAGGTTTTGGTTTAAATGATGGTTCTGAAGGAAACGTAGTTTCAAATAGTACTTACCACTATTTACACACAGACGTGTTGGTAAACCTTACAAACTGGATTAGCGGATACAAATCAGACAGATTGTATAACGCTGTTTTCATTGGTGGATTTGGTTGGGCTACTTCACAAAAACAAGATGCTGTTGATGGTGGTTGGAACGATGAATTTGCTGCAACAGTAGGTTTATCTAACCGTTTCAGACTTTGTGATGCTTTATCTATTCACTTAGATTTAAGTGGTTTCTTAACAAAAGAAAATTTTGGTAACGTATCAAACGGAATGTTTGGAACAAACTATGAATTGATGGCGGGTCTTTCTTACAAGTTACCAACAGAAAGAAACTTCTATGTTGTTGATTACTCTCCTTACAAGAAGAAAATTTCTGAATTGGAACAAAACTTGGCTGCATCACGCAAAGATCTTGAAAAAGGAACAGAAGACAACAATAACTTGAAAGATCAAATTGCAAAAGAAAGAAAAGCAAAAGAAGATGCTTTGGCTGAGGCAAAAAGACTTAGAGAAAGCTTAGTTCCTTCTTCAACTCAATCATTGTCTATCTACTTTACAATAGAAAGCAGCAAAGTTACAGACAAGAATATGGAAAACATAAAATTCTTGGCTGAGGCTATCAAAGCATCTGCAAAAGATAGAGTATTCACTATCACAGGATATGCAGACGAACAAACAGGTAGTGCTTCTTACAATATGGAATTATCTAAGAGAAGAGCAGAAGCTGTTTACAATGCTTTGATTGAACAAGGAGTTGATTCTAACAAATTGAAAGTTGAATATAAGGGAGATACTGAACAACCATTCAAAGGACGTCCTTATATGAACCGTGTAGCAGTTGTTAGATAATAATTGAAGATTGAAAAATCCAAATAAAATTTAACTTATAAACCCAAAAGTTTTTAGAAGAACTTTTGGGTTTATTTTTTTTTAATCTATTGTTATGAAAAAAATCGTATTTTTATTTTTTGCTTTATTGTTAGCAAATTTCGTAATAGGACAAGAAACTTTTCAAATAGGAAATTTAACCTACAAAATATCTTCATCAAACACAGTAGAAGTCTACGATTGCGAAACATCTGCAACCTCAGTTACTATTCCCGAAAGCGTAATCGATACTAACAATAACACAACTTATAATGTTACTTCTATCGGGGAAAAAGCTTTTCAATATAATTATAGTTTAGAACAAGTTGAAATCCCTAATAGTGTTACTATAATTGGCAATAATGCTTTTCATAATTGTACAAAATTAGAAGAAATTATTATCCCTAATAGCATTACAACAATTGGCAATAACGCATTTCAAAAATGCAATAAATTACCTTCAATTACTCTTTCTAATACACTTAATTCTATTGGTAGCAATGCATTTTTAGATTGTAGTGCTTTATCTTCTATTATTATTCCCAATAGTGTTACATCTATTGCACATCAAGCGTTCGCTAATTGTTCATCTTTAACTTCGGTTACATTGCCAGAAAATGCTACGATTGCGATTAACGCTTTTGATAATGCAGGAAAACGTGATACTATAAATGGAGTTGTTTATGCGGGAAATGACACATTAAATGTTTCTAATTATAAATTTACTAATACAGGTTTTATAACATTTTATTTAAACAATCAATCTTATCAAACAACAGAAGCAAGCGTTGAATATTGTGATAAAAATAAAAGTGGTGCTTTATCTATTCCAGAATCAATAATTCACAACGGAGTTTCTTTACTTATTACAGTTATAAAAGGTAAAGCTTTTTATAATTGCAAGGATTTAACATCTATAACAATACCTAATACTATCAAAATCATTGGAACAGCGGGCAATACAAGTGGAGCATTTGAAAATTGTTCTGAATTAAAGTCAATAATTATTGGTAAGAATGTAGAATATATTGGAAAATATGCTTTTAGAACTTGTAAAAAATTAGAAACAATAACTTGCCTTGCAAAAATAGCACCTATATTTGGAGACGATGTTTTTTCAAATCAAGCAAATGCTAATAAAACACTTTTTGTACCTTATGGTAGTAATTATGATTCTTGGCAAAATATTCCTTATTTAAAGAAAACCAATTATCTAATTCAAGAAAATGATACAGTAACTCTTGAATCAGATTTTATGATTACTAACAAAGTTGGGTTAATCAATAATGGTGTTTTGCGAATCCCTTATGGCAAACAGTTAATAGACACTACAAATAGCGTTATCACAGGAATAATAGAGATAGAAACACCAATTTTAGATACTACTAAATGGTCATTTGTTGGAGCACCTTTGTCGGACTATAAATTAGAAGCAATAAAACCTGGCACAAGAGATGTAGCCGTTTCAACATTTGATTACGCAATAGGAAATTGGAGTAATGATTGGGCTACTATTGCAACACCAGTAGAAACAGGCGAAGGATTTCTCTTATGGAGTTTTGCAAATGAGCCAACCGTCTTTACAACAGATTCTGAAAGTGGTTTGCAAAACTATTCCTTAAACAACGCACAAGAAATCATAGTAACAAAAAATCTTACTACTTATCAAAACGGAAATTGGTTCGCATTAGCAAATCCATACACCTTTAAATTGGACGTTGATAGCATTATATCACAAAACAAAACCAAAATACAAGGACAAGACGGCATTTACAAATTAAATAACAACGGAGAATTTCAATACATCACCGAAGGAGAAATCAATGTTACCGAAGGATTCTTTTTAAACTACACAAACTCTGGCAAAGATACTGTAAGATTCTCAAAAACTCAAAGAAAAAAGAATGCAAAGACTGAAAAGAAAAAAGAATACATTACATTAAAACTCCAAGACAAAGAAAGAGAAACACAACTTTTGTTTTCTCACAACGAAAAAGCCAAAACAAATTATGATATTTTTGACGCCAACAAACTATTCTCACTAACAGAAATAACAGAGCCTTATTTCCTTACAGATGGCGTTGCCTTAGTAAAAGAAGAAGTTGATAAATTACCATATACCGCAACTTTAAACGTTAGAAGTGCGGAAAGCAAGGAAGTAAAGTTTATAGTAGATAATATACCTGAGGATATCACTGTGTTTTTACTTGACAATAGACAAGAGATTCTTATGAATAATCGTGCGGAATACACAACTACTATAACCGAAGGCGAAAATGCTGAAAGATTTCAACTTTTAGTAAAAAAGCAACAACGATTAGAGGAAATAAAAACAAACGAAATTGCAATCAAAAACAACAATAGGGAAATTTATATAGAAACTTCTCTTGATAATTTGCAAGTAAAAGTATTCAATTCCTTAGGTCAAGAAATCTTTTCAACAAAAGAAAAGATATTTACTTTAAATAAACTTTCCGCAGGAGCATATCTAATAAAAGCATACAACAAAAACACAATCCAAACCGCAAAGATTATAATCAAATAATAAAGATTTGTACAAAAACAAAAAAAGCGTGCAAGCCCTTCTCTCGAAGTTCCTGCACGCTTTTTTAATAAGTTTTTGTAATTAAAACTATTCAGATTTGAATACTATATCATCTTTTCTTGGATTAACGAATTCAAATTCCAACGTTCTTGCTAAACCTTCAGCAAGAGTAAATGGAGCTTTAAAATCTGTATTACCGACTTTTGTTGCATCATATTCAGTTGTTGCACAAAACTTTTTAACTCTCACTGAACTTATTGATAATTTTTTACCTGTAATTTTTGCTAAAATATCGAAGCAATAGCCACCGCACATACCCAGCCAATAAGGGAAATGAGTCTTTGGAATACGTTTCTTTAAAACTTTCTCTATATGTAATATCAATTCATTCATTGTAAAGTCTGGTTTATCAATATAATTAAATACATTATACCCATCTTTTACATTATCAATCATATATTTAACAAAAGCAACTATATTTCCTACATATGCCATTGACTTTTTATTGTTACCTTTTCCTACCATCAAGAACTTACCTCCAGAAATCTGGTGTAATAAGTTATAGACATTTCCTCTATTCCTTTCTCCAAAAATAACGGTAGGTCTAATTATATCTATATTCCAATCATTATGTGTTTTATACCATTCTTGTACAACTTGTTCTGCTTCCCACTTAGATTTACCATAATGATTAAATGGATCTTTTTGATGATCTTCATTTGGATTTTGCTTATTCAATCCATAAACAGCAACAGAAGAAAAGAAGACTAAACGTTTTATTCCATTATATTCCATTGCTTCTAATGTTGATTTCATACCACCAACATTAGTATCGTAATATAATGACGTTGGAGTTACATCATCTCTATGTTGAGCAGCCAAAAGCACAACAACATCTGCGCCATTCAGCTTTTGCTTCATTTGTTCAACATCTCTTACATCTCCTATTTCTGTAATTTCATTAAAGAAATGACTTGGCAATAAATCTATATTTTTGAGTTCATATTCTGTTGAACCCTTTAATAAATCAAGCAATCTTGTTCCCACAAAACCACTTGCACCTATCAATGCTATATTCATATTCCTAGTTTATTTTTCTTTTTAAAATCTCTATCACTTTCGGGAACAATCTCCTAAAAAAATAGAAAGGATAAGGTTTTAAGTTGTTTTTCTTAAATGCCTTAGAGATATTCTGATTACCCTTTAATATTCTACTTATTGAACCGGTAGATTCTCCCCCCATTCTCATCTTTACAATATTGTAATCTATATAATGAGTTGTTATTTCTTTTTTTTCTATAAATCTCAACATCAACTCAAAATCAGCAGAAACAGCCAATGATATATCAAACAAACCATATTTATCATAAATTTCTTTTTTAACATAAAAAGTAGGATGTGCAGGATGCCACCCTTTCAAAAAAGCATTTTTTGTATAAACACTACCTTTCCATGTTCTGACAATAGTTTTCAAATCATTTTCTTTTACGAATTGTAAATTACCAAATACAGAATCACAACCATTTTCTATAAATGCGCTAATTACTCTATCTAAAATGCTATTATCATAATATACATCATCTGAATTAAGAATTCCTACCACCTCTCCATTTGCCATTGAAATTCCCTTATTCATGGCATCATATATACCTTTATCAGGTTCGCTAATCCAACGTAAACGTCCTTCAAACCTTGGTTCATACTCCTTTACAATATCCAATGTATTATCTTTTGATTTTCCATCTACTATTATGTATTCATAATTTTTATAAGTTTGAGACAATACACTTTCAATTGTATCTTTTATTGTTTTAGCACTATTATATGCTACTGTAACTATAGTTATTTTCATCTTTATATTTATAAATAACAATTCTAAATTGAATTAAACTCTTTTATACGTTGTTCTTCACTACGTTTACATATTAACAATTGCCCGTTCTTTTCTGACACTATATAACCATCTAATCCTTGTAATACAACTCTCTTTGCGTCTTCTATATGAACAACACAATCATTACATTCAAAAAAATGCACATTGCCAACTGATGCGTTATTATTTAAATCTTTTTGCAATTTATCATGTAACGAAGCCCAATTACCTAAATCACTCCAACCAAAATCTGCAGGATGTGTAAAAACTTTATTTTCTTTTGACGCCGGTTCCATAACTGCAAAATCAATAGAAATCTTTTCGCATTGTGGAAATATTTCTTTAACATTGCCTATTGTTATAATATTGTCCATATCTTCTGCAATGTTTGTTTTGTATTGTGTAATAGATTGTACTATTGTATTTACATTCCATACAAATATACCTGCATTCCACAAGTAATTACCATTCTCTAAATACGTTTGTGCAGTTTGTAAATCAGGTTTTTCTTTGAATTCTTTTACTTTACAGATTTCACCTTTTATATTATTGGATGTTTCTACATAACCATATCCTGTTTCTGGTCGTGAAGGTTTTATTCCAATAGTAACAATTGCATCTTTATCTTTCGTAAAATCAAGTGCATTGTTTATCACTCTACGAAATTCCTCTACATTCATCACAACAGCATCGGCAGGAGTTACAACTACATTTGCATTTGGATTTTCTTTTCGTATGTTCCAACATGCCCATGCTATACAAGGTGCAGTATTTCGTGCTGCAGGTTCTGCTAATATATGATTAACTGGAATTGATGGCAATTGCTTACGTACTATATCTACATAATTTTCATTTGTAACAATCCAAAAGTTCTCATCACGACAAACTCCCTTGAATCTATCTACCGTAAGTTGTATCAGCGTTCTTCCACAACCAAGTATATCTATAAATTGCTTTGGATATTCGGGTGTACTCAATGGCCAAAATCTACTGCCTACACCCCCTGCCATTATTACTACATGGGTATTGTTCATAATTGTTGTTTTATTCATTATTATCTTTCTGCTCTCATTGGATTGTTAAGAAAATCTGCATAACTTAAACGTATTCCATCTTCAAGTTCCACTTTATATTTCCAGCCAAGACTTTCTGCTTTACTTACATCTAATAATTTTCTAGGTGTTCCGTTCGGACGACTTGTATCCCATTTTATTTTACCTTCGTATCCTACTATCTTTGCAACTAACTCCGTCAAATCTTTTATACTTATCTCCTTTCCTGTTCCTGCATTAACAGTTTCATTTCCAGTGTAATTGTTCATCAAAAACACACAAAGATTTGCCAAATCATCAACATATAAAAATTCTCTCAATGGGCTACCATCTCCCCAACAAGTTACTTCATTGAGCCCATTCACTTTTGCTTCATGAAAACGACGTATCAACGCAGGTAATACATGAGAATGTTCAGGGTGATAATTGTCATTAGGACCATAAAGATTTGTCGGCATAAGACTTATAAAATCTGTACCATATTGAACATTCAAATATTCGCAATATTTCAAACCACTTATTTTTGCAAGAGCGTATGCTTCATTAGTTTTTTCTAACTCTCCTGTAAGCAAATAACTTTCTTTTATTGGTTGTGGCGCCATACGAGGATATATACAACTACTTCCCAAAAATTCTAATTTTTTACACCCATTACGCCATGCAGCATTAATAACATTCATTTCCAAAATCATATTGTCATACATAAAATCTGCCAATGCCGACTGATTTGCAACAATACCACCTACTTTTGCCGCTGCTAAAAAAACATACTCTGGTTTTTCTGTTTCAAAGAAATCATTTACTGCTTGTTGATTACACAAATCTAATTCCTTATGTGTACGAGTTATTATATTATTATATCCTTGACGTTGCAATTCTCTCACAATAGCAGAGCCAACCATTCCTCGATGACCTGCAACATATATTTTACTATTTTTTTCCATAATAAATTCTATTTTAAAAAATTCTTTCCATCATTTGCCATTTCTCATCACTACGAGCATCTGCTCTACAACCTTGAAATTGCGACACATAAGCTTCCCATTCTGCTTGTCGAGGCAATTTTGACAATAATGCCATATCACGCTCCCAATCAAAATCGTCCACTGTATCACATATCATAAATAGAATATTTCCTTTACGATAAATCTGCATATCAAGTATTCCTACTATGCGTTGTCCTTCTATAATTTCTGGCCATACAATAGTATGTACTTCTACATACTTAGAAATCATCTCCTCATCATTAACAAGTTGAAGCGTTTGGCAATAGCGTTTCATATTCTATTTCTACTTATATTTAAAGAGTATATCATAATTACAACAAACGAAAGCAATGGAATAATAAAACTAATATTTATTGAAGACAGCCCCAACAACCCATTTCCATCTATAATAATCGCTTGCAAGGGAGGCAATAAACTTCCTCCCAAAATTGCCATTATAAGTCCTGCTGCTCCCAACTTTGCATCATCACCTACATCATTGAGTGCTATTCCGTATATAGTTGGAAACATTAAACTCATACATGCTGAAACTGCAACCAAACTATACAATCCCAAACGTCCTCCAACAAAAATAACACCTAACATTAAACAAATAGCAATACAGGAAAATAAAGTCAGTAATTTTGAAGCCTTAATATATTTCATCAGCCATGTACACACAAATCTACTTGCACAAAAAGCAATCATTGCAATTATATTGTACTTTTGAGAAGTAACCTCTGCATCAAGTTCAGACATTCCCTCTTTCATAAAAACAGAAGTACCATATTGTATTATAAATGTCCAACACATTATCTGAACACCAACATAAAAAAATTGAGTTACAACTCCATATCTATAACGTTTGTTATACCACAACCTTTTTGCTGTTTTTGCTATACTATCAGAATTATCTTCTTTAGTATCACGAGACTTTGGCAAAAACACTGCAAATAAAATAAACATAACAATTAAAACTATCCCTATTACTATATATGGAGCAGATAATACAGCCAAATCTGTTTCTTTTATCATCTCAAATTGAGATTCATTAAGCATTGCCCGTTCACTTGTACTTAAAGGATTTAGTCTATTTTGTATGAAATTCATTGCCACATACATACCCAAAAGTGATCCTATTGGATTAAAAGCTTGTGCAAGATTTAATCGTCTTGTAGCATTTTCTGAATCTCCCATAGACAATATGTAAGGATTTGCCGATGTCTCCAAAAACGATAATCCACAAGTGAGTATAAAATAAGATAAGAGGAAAGGATAATAACTGCCAATCAATTGAGCAGGTAAAAACATCAATGATCCTACTGCATATAACCCCAAACCCACTAAAAGCCCCGCTTTATAACTAAATTTACGTATAAACAATGCTGCTGGTAATGCCATACAAAAATAACCTCCATAGAATGCCACTTGCACTAACGTTCCATCAGTAACACTCATTCTAAATATTTTAGAAAAAGCTTTTACCATCGGATTTGTTATATCATTAGCAAATCCCCACAAAGCAAAACAAACTGTTACAAGTACAAAAGCTAATAAATACTTCTTTTCTATTGTTTTTGATTTCATTTCTATTACGAATTATTGCGACGTATTTTCAATACTATTGCTTCTGGATATTTATCTACAAATTTCATTGCATCTTCTACTACACAAGCCAAATATCCACCACCACCTGCACCTGGCATTTTATATGCCATTACTTCATATTTGTATTTATCAATATAACTTTGTACACTTCCTTGAATCATAGCAGGGAACATGGCTATTTGAGCATTAAAACTATCTTGATATGATTTAGCGAACCCTTTCAAATCCAATGTTTGAATAGACTTCCAACAACGATCAGCAGCATCTGCCAAGGCAATAACCTTTTCTTTTGTAATTTCACTTCCTTCCACTACTGAACACCCAATACAACGAGGTTCCATAGGGATCATTATCAAATGATTTTCTAACCATAACAGAATAGATTCATCATTACACGACTCAATAGTCTCGGGCCAAAATTTATTATCATAATAATGCCTCGATAACCCAGGAACACATATACCAATAGCATCTTGTGCTCCACTAACTATACCGTCACAACGTTCTGGATTATTCTCATAGCAAAAAACCAAACGTGCTAAGGTTTCTGGATTCATATTTGGCAATTGATTCGGCCATATACTACGAATAACATTACGCGTAGATGTACTAAGTCCACAACGTTCTCTTATTTCAAAAGTTGGTTCTAACGATATTGTTATTGCCCACCCTGGAAAATATTTACTTACATAAGGTTGATCTATCCATGTACCAGCAATATCTAATCTTGTTGGTATTTTACAAAAAGTTTTTTTTAAATCAGTGCTACTACGAGCTTCCAATCCTTTATAAGGTGTACGATCAAGAACAATATATTCTATACCATATTCTTTACAAAGTTTGCGTTTACTTTCGCTATCTCCATCGCTATTCACAACCAAAATATCAGGTCTAACTATATCAAGCGTAGGTATAAAATCTAATATTCCACTACCTGCATTAATATATGCCTCTTTTACATAGCGAATACTCTTAACCATAAAAAGACGTTCTTCCTCGCTATATGTAGTATTATGATGTTTATAGTTCAATATTGTTTTATCACTACCTATACCTACATATAGTTCACCATATTCTGCTGCTTGTCTGAAAAATTCTACATGCCCAGAATGCAACAAATCATAACAACCACTAACAAAAACTTTTTTCATTGATTTTTAGTATAGTTACTTTTATTTCACAATACCTTTTTCTAAATATTCCGCAAGATTCATACGAACCTTAGAAGCTGCTCCCTCAGAAGCAATTTTCGCCATATCGTGATCTACCATTATTTTCACTAACTCTTCCAATGTTGTCTTACCAGGATCCCAACCTAACTTTTCTTTTGCCTTAGTTGGATCTCCCCATAAATTCACAACATCTGTAGGACGATAAAAATCTTCTGATACAGCAACAAGAGTTTTACCTATAAGATGTTTTGGCCCTGCTACACAAATTCCCTTTTCGTTCATATCCTCCCCTTCAAATTTCAATTCAATTCCTGCGTGTTTAAATGCCAAATAAGTAAATTCTCTTACAGAGTGTTGTACGCCAGTTGCTATAACAAAATCTTCTGGTGTTTCATTTTGTAAGATCAGCCACATACACTCCACATAATCTTTTGCATATCCCCAATCTCTTAACGAAGAAAGGTTTCCTAAATACAAACAATCTTGTACACCTTGTGCTATACGTGCAGCAGCAAGTGTTATTTTGCGTGTAACAAATGTTTCACCTCTACGTTCTGATTCGTGATTAAACAATATTCCTGAGCAACAGAACATATTGTATGCTTCACGATACTCTTTAACTATCCAATAGCCATACAACTTAGCAACAGCGTATGGTGAATATGGATGAAATGGCGTATTTTCATTTTGAGGAACTTCTTCTACTTTTCCATACAATTCAGAAGTTGAAGCTTGATATATGCGACATGTTTTTTCAAGTCCACAAGCTCTCACAGCCTCCAATACTCTAAGTACACCAGTAGCATCTATATCTGCTGTAAATTCTGGTGAGTCAAAACTAACTTGAACATGACTTTGTGCAGCAAGATTATAAATTTCATCTGGTTTAACCATACCTATAACCTTAACCAAAGACATAGAATCACCTAAATCTCCAAAATGAAGGTGAAATTGAGGGTGTCCTTCAAGATGTGCTATACGTTCACGATAATCAACCGAACTACGACGTATTATACCATGAACATCATATCCTTTTTCTATTAAAAATTCGCTCAAATAGCTACCATCTTGACCTGTAACGCCTGTAATAAGTGCTTTTTTCATAATAATAAATTTACAAAATAAATTTTAAATTCAAAAAAATACATATCATCTTGCTTTTCTCACCACGCGAGAAAATTCTAATCTCTTTAATATCGCTATCCAAAAAGCGACGCAAAACAGCGTTACCAAAACTACCCGTTCCCCCTATTATCAACAGGATTTTATCCTTAAATATTGACATATTATTATTTGGTATTTTTTTAATCAAATATCTACTTTAATAAATTTCGTGTAAATACTGTGTGATACGTGAAAAATTATGATTTGTAGCCGTTTGGATTGTTTTTTTGCCAATTCCAAGAGTCGCGGCACATATCTTCTAAACCGTTTTCGGCTTTCCAACCCAATTCTTTTTCAATCTTTTGAGGATTGCAATAACATTCTGCTATATCTCCCTGACGGCGTTCTTTTATTTCGTAAGCGACTTTCAAATCGTTGGCTTTTTCAAAGGCTTTTACAACTTCCAAAACGGAATATCCTCTGCCTGTTCCAACGTTATATATCTCTAATCCGCAGTTTTTATCAATTGCTTTTAAGGCACTTACGTGTGCTTTTGCTAAATCTACAACGTGAATATAATCTCTTACGCCTGTGCCGTCTGCTGTGTTGTAATCGTTGCCGAATACGTTGAGTTTTTCTCGTTTTCCTATGGCTACCTGCGTGATATATGGCATAAGATTATTCGGAATTCCGTTCGGATTTTCGCCTATTCTGCCGCTTTCGTGTGCTCCGATAGGATTGAAATATCTGAGCAAGACTACATTCCACTCTTTGTCTGCTTTTTGTATATCTGTAAGTACCTGCTCTAACATACTTTTGGTCCAACCATACGGATTTGTGCAAACGCCTTTTGGACAGTTTTCTGTAATCGGCATTTCGGCAGGCTCTCCGTAAATTGTGGCTGATGAGGAGAATATTATGTTCTTACAGTTATGTTTTTCAAGCATTTGCATCAAGACAAGTGTGCCGTTGATGTTGTTTTCGTAATAAAGACAAGGTTTTTCAACGCTTTCGCCAACTGCTTTCAGTCCTGCAAAATGTATGCATGCATCAAATTTATGTGCAGTCATCACCTTTTCAAGTCCTTCCTTGTCGCGAATATCTACTTGATAGAAAGGAATTTCCTCTACTTTGCAAAGTTCTGCCACTCTTTTGAGCGATTCTTTCGATGAGTTGCTCAAATTATCAACTACCACAGCAGTATGCCCTGCCTGATAAAGTTCCACCAATGTATGCGAGCCTATAAATCCCGCTCCGCCTGTTACTAAGATTTGCATGATGGGGTTAAATAACAATCCTTAACATTACATTTATCTCAAGATATATTTATCATCCTTTGATGTTTTACTTATCAAATACTTAACATACACTCGTTCTATAATATATGGCAATGACCAAAAACACTTAGCTATAAACTCCTTAAATTTATTAGTTTCGTTTCCAAATAGTTTATTATAAAAATAATATATTGAATATATCCTTATTATTCCTCTAGGAATATTAGAATCATTTTTATATTTCAAATATGAAGATGCGTTTAGTTGAAATCTAATCACCGCCCTCGTATAACTATTTGTTCCTCTCATTCTAATTTTTGCTAAAGGCTCTTTGAGCAATGCTATCGGATAATGTTTACTTAATTCTCTGTAATATGCGGTATCCTGTCCCTTTCTCATATTTTCAGGATATATAATTTCAGGATGTTCTTCAAAAGTCTTTCTATCAACAATAACACATGGTGTTGCAATTTTTATAGAAACTAATGTTTGTAAATAAATATCATCATAATCACTTGTATTATCAATATATTTCAATTTATTAGTTTGAGGCCACCAATAATAAAAACCTGTATGAGACCATTTAGCTCCTGTCAATTTCATTAGTTTTAATTGTTTTTCCAATTTTTCAGGCAACCAAATATCATCAGAATCCAAAAAAGCAAAAAAATCTCCCGTTGCAATATTCATTGCATAATTTCTTGCAACAGCAGGCCCTTGATTTATCTGTTTATGATATATTACTTTATCTCCATAAATATCAAGGAACTTAGTTACATCCTCTGGAGAACCATCATTTACAACAATAATTTCTACATTTTTATGTGTTTGATCAATAACACTCTGAACAGCTTCACATAACCATTCAACTCCATTATAAAAAGGAATTATTACACTTACTTTCATAAATCTATTCTCTATATTTTTTCTCTATATTTTATAATTCTCGCAGGATTTCCTGCCACAATTGCATTATCGGGAACATCTTTTGTTACTACGCTACCTGTACCAATAACAGAATTACTTCCTATATAAGAAACACTCGATAATACATTAACTCTGCTTCCAATAAACGCATAGCGTCCTATTTTTAATGGTTTTCCAACGGGAATAGCCTTATAATCATAACCATGATCATGCGTAGAAATCAAACAGCCATGAGCAATATGTGCATCTTCTAACATTTCTATTCCACCAGTAAAATCAATTGAACAATTCATTCCAATAGAAGCACCATCATTTATTTTGATATAACCTTCATTAGGTAATTCGGAATTAAGACATGTTCCTTTCCCAATGATAACTTTATTTCCACACTCAATTTTAGAAGGATACCTCCATGATACTTCTCTGCAAATTAAAACTCCTCGTCCGCATTTATTGATAGAATATCTAAATAAGAACGTAGTCCATTTATTTAAAAATTTATCAATAACTATTTTAAAACATAACACAAAACATGAAAACAAACCACTCAATTTTCCATTCCACAATTTTTTCATATTCTTATTTTCTAATTATTTCATTTAACATTCCTGCATGAGAAAGGCGATTAACATCTACTATTTTAGACACCGTATCAAATCCATTTTTTGCATACCTTATCATTTCTTCATAGTTATTCATTGCATATTCCAATCCTTCAACAATACTCTCTTCTGATTTAGGTTCTATTTCTATACAATTATACTTATCCTTCATTAGTGCCGGTATCCCTCCTACAAATGTAGTAATAATAGGCGTACCAAAAATCATAGCTTCATATAAAGTTCTTGGGAACCCCTCATGATAGGTAGGCAATATATACATATCAGCATTTAAGAAATAATTTCTTTTCTTTTGCTCATCGGTACAAATTCCTTCCAAAGCTACTTTTTGTTCCAAATCTAACTTTTTTACCAATTCTTTTGTTTGTTCAAAATACTCTCCATTACCGACAAACACTAAACGAATAGAATAAGATTCGGAAACTTTTTTGAATGCACTTAATAATTCCTCCACTCCCTTTTCTTTTGCTACACGTGCAAAATACAATAATGTAAACTCTTTCTTATTATTTGAATAAACTCTATCATACACAATATCTTCACTACTAAGAGGAATCATAGGACGAATACTTTTTGCTTTTTCTTCACCTACAATCTTATTTATCTCTTTATTAAACACCTCAGAAACAGTAAGAATCGCTTTTGCATTTTTATATATAATAGCACTTAATTTATCGTATGCCACACCATACATACCTCTTATATACAAGCCGTATGGTTTGCCGAAAAGTTTACAAAAGAAAGTAGCATATTTGAATGAAGACGGATAATAGAAATAAACAAAATCGTATTTCAAAATAACAAACAACAATCTAAAATAAGCACAAAAATATTTCAACAACTTATTTCTATACGATTTCATTAAAATGACATCTATACCAGCTTTTTTAAGATTAAAAGATGCGAATTCACTCTTCTTATCTGCTCTAAAATGCAAATAAGAAACATGATTCCCCATTTGCTGTAATTCACTCACAAAATCACCATTAAAAGCATTGATATAAAATCCATTATCATCAACAGAAATAGCAGAATTATCAATAACAAGTATCTTCATTATAAAAATATAAACTAGAGCGACCGCAGTCGCCCTAGTGGTTTAACAATTAATTTTCTTTTACAAATGTTTCGAATTTAAATTCGCTTTGGCAAATTTGATTTGTTCGTAACTCTTTTTCATATCCGTTGTCGGACGATAGTTCACGCTTTTTTTCGTGATGATTTCAGCTTTCAATTCATCTGCCGTATCAACACCTTTTGCACTGATTGTCGGAGAAAAAATCCCCAAACCCTCTATCTCAACAACATAAGAATCCGTCACATAATAACGAATCCCTTTACTCAAAGCAGTTAAAAAACCATAAACCTCTCCAATATCGAGAGTCGTTCTTTCTTGCAACAAAGCGGCTATCTTTTTGGTATTAACCGTTGCACCTCTCACAATTTTCGGATAAAACTTCTTTTGACCATCAATCGGTGATTCTTTCTGTGCTATTGTGTATTGTATCATAACTATTCATGTTTTAAGTTAAACCTTGACGTTTCTTTCACAGGAGCATTATCCATTTCCTTTCTGAACTTTGCGGCAGGGCGGAAATTCACCACAACTTGCTGAATATTATCCGCACTCACCTTCTCCAAATCATACTCACCCTTCGTCTTAAAATTAGGAGAAAACACACCAAGCTCTTCAAGATTCACCCCACGTCCCATTTCAATATTTTCACTTATCACCTCCGTAAGCGAACGCATCAAAATCTTCACATCCTGCTCAGAAATCGTACTATTTCTCATTATGAACTCGCACAACATCTCAGTATCAACCTTACCTTCCGTTGCCATTGCAAGCAAAAACTTCTCTCCCGGATTCTTACCAAAGAGAATATTCTTTTTAACCTTCTTATATATATACGCCATAATTGTTTTGTTTTTTTGAGACTACAAGACCAAAAGTCTACAAGTGCTTGTTGTCTCTATGACTTGTTGTCTCGTTGTCTCTTAATACTATACTTCATATTTTTCAAAGCGGCTTTAATAGCCTTGGAAGGTTTGTAAATTAGGCGAGTTTTCTTAATTGTGTTAAGGTTTACATCATCTATATTATCGACAGCTTTGGCATTGAGAGACGGTTCGATGCACCCGAGCCTGCCAAGCTCTATGCCCCGTCCAAGTTGAAGGTTCTCAATAGCCACGTCCTGCAAAACGCTCAAAACGAATTCCACTTCATACGCATTCAAGGTAGTACGCTCCGAAATCAGCTGACACATTTTCTCAAAATCCAACCTTTGCCTACGAGCGAGCGTAAGATAGTATTTTATCTTTTTCTTACCATGAGAATACAGGTTCTTTTTACAAATATCAAGTTCTATCATACGCCATATTATTTATTAAATTTGAAATCCTCGGTGCTTACCACCCAAAAGATGACCTCTTTTACCTCAAAAGATGACCTTTTTCATACTAAAAGATGACCTCTTTTTCACTCTCCCCACCGAGGTTTTTATTTTTAGTAGCCGTTAGGATTGTTTTTAGCGACTCATATCAAATGTATAATTATGAGAGATACGAATGTACTTAAAGCCAAATTTTTCTACCTTAGGACTATTCAACTCCACTCCATTCTCCCCTGTTTCTTTTGCAATCACTTCTGTCGCTCTATTGAAAGCTTTTATCGTATTATTATCGCCACTATACAATTTGTATGAACACAAACAAATTTTAGATGCACATTCTTCTAAACAGTCTTTTATTTTCTGTACTTGATAAAACTTAGATATAGAATCGGATAATTGTTTCTCTACTTTTTCAAATTTACTTATTCCTGTTTTTTTATCAATTTGATTCAGATTTTCAATACCACTTATTGAACTTGTGTGCTCATTAAAAACAATTATTGAGTAATCTTTACAATAGAGCACGAAATCACAAACACTAACACCCGAAAATGATTGATAATTATTATATTGTGTCATCAATTTGTTGTACGCCAAAACTTCTATATTGTGTCCTTCTTTATTTTCAAATGAACCGGTACCTTTCTGATGTTCTACTACAAATTCTTCTCCATCTATCAAATCAAACTTAATTGTATTCACAACTCTACAATCAATAGGTTTTATTCTTTGAGGAAGAATATTATGTGTTCTAAGAAATTCTCCATCAAATATTTCTTTCAATTTACTCATAACTGCTCGTAAGAATTGTAAATATCATTGATGTCTTCCGATAAAAGCTCTGTGTCTATAAAATGTACTCCTTCGTTCTTTACTTTCAAATCCCTTATTGTCCCATTTTGCAAAGCGTACACATTCAATTCATTAAAGTCTATTGATGCTCCATCAATCTTTTCTTTACTATCAAACGCTTTTAATAACAGATTTAGTTGATTTATGATATAAGGGCTATGTGTTGTAATGGTAACTTTATGTTTTGTATGTCTCGCACAGGAGGATTTTATTATAAAATTTAGCAAATCTCTTTGAGTGGTTGGATAAAGGTTTGATTCCGGTTCTTCTATTACAAAACTTGTTCGTTTAGTGTTTAATAATCTTTCCATTCTGTTATTTACAGCCTTCTTATTCTTTTCGGTTTCGTTTTTTTTCAACTCATCAGTTAAAAAATTCTTGATTTCAACTCTATCCTTTTCCTGCCAAGCTGTTAACAGTTTATTTTCAATATTAGTACGGTAAAAAACAGTAGTATAAAATTCTACGGCTGTTGCAATTGGTACAACACTCTGCAAACCGCTTGAAGCATCTGTCAATTGAATATCATAATCTCCTTCATCTGATTTTATTCTACTTATGCTTTTCCCATTTCTTTGCTCTTGATAATACTCTAATCCTAATTTTAATATTTCAAAACGACTATCTCTCTGATAAAAATCCCTGGCATTTAACCAATCAAAAGCAAAACTATCTATATTATTATCTCCATTAAAATTGTTAGCAAAGACCAATACATTTCTTTCAGCCGGAATATACAGAATTTTCATTTTTTCATAGCTGTTAATTTTGCTTCCCAACTGTATTCTACATGATTTATTTTCAAAAACAATTTTTACATAATCCGACTCATAAGATAAAAAAGCAGATTGATTATCAAAATACCCATGCATATTATGAAAATTCTCCAACTGCGAAATAAATATACTTTCATAATACTGCATATCATTATGCTTATTAGGGTGGACAGCTATCTCTTTCTCCATCCAAAGACAATTACTAATAATCTTTGCAATGGTACTTTTTCCACTACTTTGAGGTCCTATAAAGAAATTATATCTCTTTAATTCTAACCAAACTTCTTTTATTGGACCAATATTTCTGATATTTAATGTTGCCATATATTTTTTATATTTAGTAGCCGTTATGCTTTCAAAATCATATAAGCAATTACGCCAAAGGCATAAATACCAAATAACGCCCACTTATTTCTGTTTACGACACTTCTCGGCATTTTATCCTTTATAAGACAATATGCAAGATAGATAATCGGATATACCGACAATACTCTTCTATCTGTGATAGAATGCATATTCACAACAATTAAAATCAAGGTTTAAATCGTTTATAAACTTTTTCTAAAATCAACCATTTTCCAGCATACTAGTTAATTAAATAGCAATTCGTACTAAGTAATATAGCACTCTCTTAGATGAAAAAGTTTTATCCCTTTATATCTTTTTTATAATTTTAATATAATGTAAATATATTTATAAGTGAATAAAATACTGTAGCACACATTTCATTACGTCATATTTGATCTTAATAAAACTGCCCCAAAAACTTGTAATAAGATGAATAATATCACAGTAATTATATTCAAATTTATCTTATTTTTATTCGTAACATTTGTGTAAATTACAAAAAATAATATATAATACACGCAATAGTAAGGCAATAGTCTTCTTTGAGAAATAACTGCAGATTGAAGATATAAGAATATAAAACCCAATAACAATTGTACTTTCATGGATTTACTTAACTTATTGAATACAACTTTTCTAATATTTGTATAACTCACCGCTACTATAATGTAAACAATTACAATAAGATGAAAAAAAGATGAAAATATTGATACAAACCTCATAACATTATATGCTTGCGGACCATGACTACCAAATGATGGAGAAAATTTTTGCCAAAAAGGAACTGGTTGAATAGCGTTATAAATAATGGACAAAATATCTCCAATTATCGGTATTTTTTGTAAAGTTCCTATAATCCCATCAGAACTACTAACATTATCTATATAATTACCTCTATTAGCTTCAAATATTTCACTAAAATTAGTAGCATAAGGTAACAGAATCATAAATCCGCAAATTAACACAAGTAACACCACAAAGATTTTATAAATAATATTGCCTTTATTATTCAAATGTATATAAATATAGGCAGGTATTAAACAACACATAAATAATCCAGATTCAACCCTTAATCCAATTATCAAGATAATACATAAAATTATTTTTAATAAATTCAATAAAGAAAATTCTTGCTTAAAGGTATAATAAATTGCAAGCAAAGAAAACAAAAGAATATGTATATCTCTTAAAATTTGAGAAGAATAGAAAAATATTGTAGAACATGTACATATTATTATAGTATATTTCATTGCCTTAGATTTAGTAAACCTATTCAATAACATTATCTTATACAATACAATACCAACAAAGAGATATAGAAATAAAACAGATAATTGTTGAACATAATACAAATCTGCATCAATTATATGTGCCACCACCCCCCACAAACAAGAATATGCAAAATATATTGGAATATCTCTACTAAATAAGGTATAGTCTTCAAATATAAGTGATAGTATTGAAATAAAATTATAATTACCACTTTGCATATATTGTATTGTTTCTGGTAAAAACGAATTATATGTATCAAAAGCTAACAACCATTCATAATTATTCGCTCTCATGTATGTATAACACATAAGTAGATAAGTGCTAGCACATAAAAATAATACATTATACAATCTCTTTACATATCCATCATTTTTATTTACGACTAACAAGATTAAAAATCCAACGCCATAAACTGCTAATTGTATAATTGCACACTTAAAGCCTACAAATGCAATTGTAAATAATGATAAAATTACTAAAAAAAAGTAAAACATAATTTATTTAAACAAAGATTTAACTATTCCTTTTAATTCAGTATAAATAGGATTCTTTAGAATTATTGAAAGTAATAAATAAATAAACACCATAATTATTAATTGTACTACTAACAATACAAATCCATTATCAATAGATATAATTTCTGAAAATAAATATACAGCTACACCAGCTACGGATGCTGCAAATAACGTTTTATACAAATCTTTAAAAATTTCTAACAAATAATACCCAATCAAACGCCCTCCCTTATAGACATAAATAAAAAAGGAAATTAAAGTTACAACAACTATTGTATACATTAAACTCATTATACTTATTCTAATAAAAACAACAATAGCTACAAGTCTTATAAGTTGCCTAATTAAAGATAACTTAAGCAATAATTTAGTCTTATTATTGACTAAAAATATGTTTATAAATACAGAATAAAATGAAACTAAAAAACCAGTAATGCACCACAAACGTAAGTAAGGCGTACTTTCTAACCATTGTGCTCCAAACAAACAATACAACAGATTATCTGATACAGATATTGTAAAAAATAAGATTGGAGCTATTACAAAGATTGTAGTTTGTAGTACTCGTCTATATCCACTCTTCAACTTTTCAGGAGTATCTGACATCTTTGCTAATATTGGATATGTTACTCGTTGTATTACAGATGATGATGTTTGAATTATATAACCATCAAGTTTTCTTGCTTGCGAAAAATACCCTAAATCGCTTTTTGTGTACACCTTTCCTATTAATAAAGATTCAAAATTACTAACAAACTTATCAACCAACCCTTGAATCAACAAATTACTTCCAAATTTAAAATATCTTTTTATAGATTGAAATGAAAATTTTAATACTGGTCTCCATTTACTTTTTACCCAATAAAAAACAGTTCTCAAAAAACTATAAATAACATGATTAGAAGCTAACGCCCAAACTCCATAACCTTTAAAAGCTAAAAAAATTGATATTGTTGCAGAAATTATAATTGCACAAATAGAAGATATTGCTGGTGTTTTAAAATCTAATGTTCTTGAAAAATTAGCATTTTGTACTATTGAAAAAGAATTAAATATAAATGTTAAAAACACAAATCTAGATAGCCATAACAAATTAGGTTCATTATAATAAGTAGCTATATATGGAGAAAGAATAAATAGTATTAAATATAATGCTAATGCTATAAACAAATTTAAATAAAATACAGAAGACAAATCTTCTTCTGAGGCATTATTATCTCTGATTATCGCCTGACTAAATCCACTATCTATAAAACACTCTGCTAAAACTATAAAAACAAGTAAAATTTCCAACACCCCATAATCAGCTGGAGACAATACACGAGCTAAAATCATTGTTACAATGAAATTTAGCAAACCAGCCCCAACAGTCCCTATCGAAGACCAAAGAACACCTTTTACGGCTTTTTCTTTTAAGCTCATTTTCTTTGTTTTATAACTTTACATGGATTTCCCACAGCCACGCTATAAGATGGAATATTTTTAACGACAACACTTCCTGCTCCAATAACAGAACCTTTACCAATTGTAACGCCATCTAATACTACACAATTTGCACCAATCCATACATCATCTTCTATGTTTATTCCTTTAGTAGAAACGCCCTGAAATTTAATACATTTATCAGGATTGCTAAATATATGATTTGCTCCTACTATAGTACAATTTGGAGCAATAGCACAATTTTGTCCTATCACAAAATTACCCCTACAAACAGTATTTCTATTAATAGATGTCCCCTTCCCTATATATGATTTTGTTTTAGTTCTATTACGTATTTCAACATTATCGTCTAATGTGATATTACTACCAAAAGACACATTACCTACTATTCGAACATTTCGTCCAAAATATATTTTTTTTGTAAAAGATTTAAAATATACTAAATTTAAAATTACCGAACGTATAATTCTATATATTTTCATTTTCTCTCGGTTTTATTTCTTTTATTACTTTCGCAGGATTTCCTGCAACAACTGTCCATGCAGGAACATCCTTTGTAACTAAAGAATAAGCTCCCACTACTGCCCCTTCTCCTATTGTAACACCTGGCATTATCATACTTCCCATACCTATGTGCACTCCTTTTTTTATTGTTATAGGTAATTTAAGATAAGGAAGATCCACTGTTTTTTCCCCTCTGTAATAAACAGACATATCTCTCCTATGACAAAGTAATAAACACCTACTCGTTATCCATACATCATCTTCAATAGTTATTAGATGCGCATTATGAACATCAAAATATACATCCCAACCGATATTTACATTTTTACCCAATTTGCACCCACATCGTTTCCAATAATATGCTCTACAATTAAATCCTAATAATCTTCTTGAAAGCATCGGCCAAATTACTTGAAATCGTGCTAATTTTTGTAAGTACATTCTATATATAAGCACTAACCATTGGAATGATAATAGATTTTTAATTTTTCTTAATATTGAACTCATAAACATAATTTTAAGGATACAACGATAACATTATTTGAAATGTAGCATAATCATTAGGCACACCTATTCGCGGTATAACAGATATATCATTTTTATAATCTACCTTTTCCTGTTTTTTAGTAGAAAAACCCATAGAATATGTTTTTGCAACAATATCATTTGATTCTACAGTAAAATCTCCATTAGGATAAGCGAAGTATTTACAATCTTTAGAAATTTTTTCTTGTATATTTTTTTTACTTTCTATTATTTGCAAACTAACATCGCTTATATTTTGATTGGAATGGCAACAAATATGCCACATACAATGAGATCCTATCGTTGCACCTTTCTCGGATAAAAGTTTGACTTCCTCCCAATTCATCGGACGAACTGCTTTATACTTTTCTTGCAATATTCCCCAATCTTCTTTTGAAATATTACTTATTAATTCATTTACAATTACCTTCACCTCATTTAATGATGATTTTTTTAGTAAATCAGATATTGTTTGACAAGCAATTTCTCTTTGATGAAAATCTTTAAAGGAAAATTGTATTTTTTTTGATGGTATTGACAATTCTTGAACAGAAATATCTTTTGTAATAATTCTGTTTATAGATGTAGGAAAATATATTCCACTTTCTACATGTTCAGTAGATACAAAAACTGTATATGGTAGATTCTTCTTGTGGAGAATTTCTGCAACTACATATAAATTATTAGCGTAACCATCATCAAAAGTTAAAACAACCTCTCTACCTGAAAAGGTTTTATTCTTATACCTCTGTTCAAACTCTTCTATAGAAATTATCTCATAATATTTCTCTAAATAATCTATTTGTTTTGTAAAAACATTTACATCTAAAATTTCTGCTTCTATAGAAGAATTTGTCACATTATCCACACCATGCCAAAATAAAACACGTGGAGTTTTATTAAACTTCCGCAAAATATGACATCCACCTATTTTTATAAAAATAGACTTTAATAAAACTTTAATTTTCCTATTCATTATTTACAATCTTGCATCTACAATATCTTTTGGCAATGTGCCTTTAACGTCAAAGATAACGTGATTTTCTTTTACGAAATTTGTTACATCAAGTTCTTTGAACTCATTGTGTGCAACACCCATAATAAGTGTATCGAATTTCGCTGTTGGCAATTCGTTTGTTACCTCTATTCCATATTCGTGTTTTGCAATAGCAGGATTTGCCCATGGGTCGTAAACTGTTATATTTACATTATACTCTTTCAATGCTTTGTAAATATCAATAATCTTTGTATTACGAACATCTGGACAATTTTCTTTGAATGTAAATCCAAATATAACTATATCGCTATTCAAAACTTGAATGCCTTTTTTAAGCATGTGCTTAATGGTTTCTGTTGCAACATATTCTCCCATGCCATCATTCATACGGCGACCTGCAAGAATGATTTCTGGATTATAGCCATAGCGTTGTGCACATTGTGCAAGGTAATATGGATCTACTCCTATGCAGTGTCCTCCTACTAAGCCTGGACGGAAAGGAAGGAAGTTCCATTTTGTTCCAGCTGCTTCAAGCACATCAAGGGTATCAACACCCATTTTGGTAAATATCTTAGAAAGCTCATTTACAAAAGCAATGTTAATATCACGTTGCGAGTTTTCAATAACCTTTGCAGCTTCTGCAACCTTCATAGTTGGTGCAAGGTGTGTACCTGCTGTAATTACAGAAGAATAAACATCATCAACTATTTTACCAATCTCTGGTGTTGAACCTGATGTTACTTTCTTTATTTTTTCTACTGTATGCAATTTATCTCCGGGGTTTATTCTTTCTGGTGAATAACCTGCAAAGAAATCTTCGTTGAATTTCAATCCTGAAACTTTTTCTACTACAGGAATACATTCATCTTCTGTTACTCCCGGATAAACAGTAGATTCATAAACTACTATATCTCCTTTGTTTATCACTTTTCCTACTGTTGTTGATGCTCCATAAAGTGGAGTAAGGTCTGGATTGTTATTTTCATCAACAGGAGTTGGCACTGCTACAACGTAAAAATTGCAATCACGTATTTCTTCTATGTCGGCTGTGCATTTGAAACCGTGGTTGTTTATTGCGTCTTGCAACAATTCATCTGACACTTCCAACGTTGCATCGTGCCCTGCCATAAGAGCCTCGCAACGTTGTGCATTCATATCAAAACCAATTGTTTTATACTTTGTTGAAAATAATCTTGCTAAAGGTAATCCTACATAACCTAATCCTATAACACAAATTTTAATATCTTTCATATCTTTTATTTTTGCTATTTACAAATTTTCTTTATACCATTCTATAGCTTCGTTTAATCCTCTTGCAAAATCATATTCCGGATCATAACCAAGCATTTGTTTTGCTTTACTTATATCTGCATTTGAGTGTTTAATGTCGCCTTTGCGATCTGGTCCGAATATTGGTTCAATGTCTTTGCCAAGTGCTTTTGTTAGAGAATAATAAATATCTATCAAATACTCTCTTCCACCATATGCAATATTAAACGCTTCACCCGCAACTTCTGAAGGTGCAAGACAAGCTTTAAGATTTGCTTCTATTACATTTTCAATATAGGTAAAATCTCTACTTTGCTTTCCGTCTCCGTTGATTGTTGGCTGTTCGTTGTTCAAAAGTTGTTTTATAAACTTTGGTATTACAGCAGCGTATGCTCCGTGAGGATCTTGCCTGCGACCAAAAACGTTAAAATAACGCATTCCATAGGTATCAAGCCCATAATGCTTTGTATATTGTTTTGCCCATTCTTCATCGCATCGTTTTGTTAATGCGTATGGCGAAAGAAGATTTCCTTCCCTTCCTTCTTTCTTTGGAAGATTTGGTTCATCACCATATACCGAAGAACTTGATGCATAGACAAACTTCTTTACTCCACATTGGCGAGCTGCTTCCATCATATTCAACGTTCCTTGTATATTGTTTGCACAATAAAACAACGGCATTTCTATACTACGAGGAACACTTCCCCATGCAGCTTGGTTTAGCACATAATCCACACCCTCGCAAGCCTTCATGCAAGTGTCAAAATCCTTTATATCTCCTTTAATAAACTCGTAATTAGGATTAGAAAGAAACATATCTACATTAGCTTGCTTGCCTGTAGATAAATCATCGAGGCAACGAACCTTGTAACCAAGATTAAGAATAGCTTCACAAAGATTAGAGCCGATAAAACCTGCTCCCCCTGTTACCAAAAACAAAGAATCTTTTGGAAACTGTAAATGTTTATATGACATATTTTATATTTTTTATCTTCCTTTATACATCTCTTCGTAGTACTTCTCGTAGTCGCCAGAGGTGATGTTATCCATCCACTCCTGATTGTCAAGATACCATCTGATGGTCTTCTCAATGCCTTCCTCGAACTGCAGGGACGGTTCCCAACCCAGTTCTTCGTGAAGCTTGCGCGAGTCTATGGCGTAGCGGAGGTCATGTCCGGCACGGTCCTTCACATATGTTATCAGACCGAGACTGTGGCCCGGAGGATTGCCGAGGAGGCGGTCTGCCGCCTCTATCATGACCTTGATCAGGTCAATGTTCCTCCATTCGTTGAAACCACCTATATTATAGGTATCGCCGTCTTTTCCTTCATGGAATATCAGGTCGATGGCTCGGGCATGGTCCTCAACGAAAAGCCAGTCGCGCACATTCTCGCCCTTGCCGTATACCGGAAGAGGCTTTCCATGGCGTATGTTATTGATGAACAATGGAATAAGCTTCTCAGGAAACTGATATGGGCCGTAATTGTTCGAGCAGTTGGAGATCACTGTCGGAAGGCCGTAAGTGTCATGGAAGGCGCGGACGAAGTGGTCTGAAGAGGCCTTTGAGGCACTGTACGGGCTGTGAGGGTCGTAACGGGTTTCCTCGGTGAAGAATCCGCCGTCCATTTCGAGGGCGCCGTAGACTTCGTCGGTGCTGACGTGGTAGAACCTTCG
>DEPQ01000042.1 GCA_002358855.1 Bacteroidales bacterium UBA3388 | reverse complement strand
AAAAAAGCAACTTTCTTTGAGCGAAAAACAAAAAGAGGGTAAAGAGATTTTTTCTTTGATAGAAAATTCTTCTGCATACAAGCAAGCAAATATCGTTTTGCTTTATTGGTCAATGGACGATGAGGTTCCGACTCACGATTTCATTCTTTCAAACTATGAAAACAAGACAATTCTTTTGCCTTGTGTGGTTGGGGACGATTTAGTGCTTAGAAAATTCTCTGGAATGCAGTCAATGAAAGAAGGAGAACAATTCGGAATTCTTGAACCTACGGGAGAAATTTTTTCGGACTATGAAAAAATAGATTTAATGATTATTCCGGGAGTGGCTTTCGATAGAGAAAGAAAACGCATCGGTAGAGGTAGAGGATTTTATGACCGTTTGCTTGCGGTTAATCAAAACAAGAAAATGGGAATTTGTTTCTCTTGTCAATTGGTTGAAAGTGTTCCTACCGAGGAGTTTGATGTGAAGATGGATTTTGTGGTAACTCCAAATGAAATTATTGGCAATGAGTAAAAAGAAACTTGTTTTAATTTCCTGCCTTTCGGGATTGCTTCTTAGCCTTGCTTGGTTAGATTTGCTTTTTGCTCCTTTGATGCTTGTGGCTTTTGCTCCTATGCTTTGGGTTGAGGACTATATCTCAAAAAACAATGAGGACAAACGTTTTTCTTCTTATGCTGGTTTTGCATACTCTTATCTTCCTTTTTTGATTTGGAATGCTACTACAATTTTTTGGGTATCTTTTTCTACGCCTGCTGCATTGGTTTTGCCTTTCTTTCAAGCCTCTTTAATGGCTCTTGCTTTTCAACTTTTTCATTGGGCAAAGCGTGTGTTTGGTGTTGAGAAGAAAATCAATTATGTGTTTTTCATTATTTTCTTTCTTGCCTTTGAATTGTTGGAGCTTAATTGGGATTTCAATTTTCCTTGGTTAAACTTAGGTAATAGTTTTGCAAAATTTCCTGCTTTGGTGCAATGGTACGAATATACAGGCGTTGCAGGTGGAAGTCTTTGGATTTTGATTTCAAATGTCTTTGTTTTATTTTTTTTAAACGGCGTTTTAGAAAAATATTTCAATAAAAAAATAAATTATTTCTTAGGAATAATTCTCGCTTTGCCGATAATAATTTCCTTAACAATTTATTTCACTTATGAGGAAGAGAAGACAAAAGGTTCAGACGTTGTTGTGGTGCAACCAAATCTTGATCCATACGAAGAACAATATACTTTCTCGCCTCAAATGGTTTGTCAGATAATAGAAGACCTTACTTTGCAAAAGGCAGATGAGAATACAGATTTTGTTCTCTGCCCTGAGAGTTGCATTCAAGAATATGCGTGGGAAGAATACTTAGAAGAAACTCCAAGTATTGAGTATTTAAGAGAAGTTTCAAATCGTTTTGCTCGCTTAGAGTTTATCGCAGGTATGTCTTCTCGCAAAAAGGTTGAGGAAAGTCAAAGAACAATTGCAACAAGAGAGCATAAAAGATATGGTTTTTTATATGAAAATTATAACACTGCAATAAAAATAGATAGAGATACGCTTTCTCCTAAAAGTCAAATAAGACATAAATCTGTGCTTACGCCTGCTGTGGAGAAAATGCCTTTGCAAAAATATCTTAGTTTTATGGAAAACTTTATTCTTGACTTAGGTGGAACGGTTGGAAGTTTGGGAACGGATAAGGATTTCAAGGTTTTTTCTTCTGAAAACAAGCCTAAGACTGCTACTGCTATTTGTTATGAAAGTGTTGATGGAGGTTATGTTGCGGAATTGGTAAATGCAGGTGCAGAACTCTTGTTTATAATTACAAATGACGGCTGGTGGAAAAATACTCCTGGACATCGTCAGCATGCTGCTTTTGCTTCTTTGCGTGCAATTGAGAATAGGCGTTATATTGCAAGGAGTGCAAACACAGGAATCTCCTCTTTTGTTTCTGCAAAGGGAGAAGTCTTGCAAAAAACTAAGTATTGGCAAGAAGATGTGATAAAACAAACTCTATATCCTCAAACAAAAAAGACTTTTTACACAAGGTATGGGGATTATATTTATAGAACGGCATCTTTTCTTGCTGTTTTGAGTATTTTATTAGGATTAGTAAATAATGTTTTAAAAAGAAAAAAGAAATGTTTAAAAAGGTACCACACACTTATGTAATCATTTTCTCTCTTATAGTAATAGCTGCAATTGCTACTTGGTTTGTTCCTGCGGGAGAGTTTCAGCGTCAAGAAGTGCAAACCGAGAGTGGCAAGATTGTTAATCAGATTGTGCCTGGTTCATACGAGAGAGTAGAACAAAGTCCGCAGACTTGGGAAATTATGTCTTCATTTTTCAAGGGCTTTCAAAAGGCTCCTGGAATTATTGCTTTCCTTTTGATATTGGGAGGTGCGTTTTGGATTTTGAATGAGACAAAAGCAATTGATATGGGAGTGCAAACCTTCCTTAAAAAGTCCTCTTCTTTGGAGCGTTATACGCTTTTTAGGAAAATAGGAGTGAATAATCTTATCATTGTTGTGATAATGATTATGTTCTCTTTGTTTGGTGCAATTTTTGGAATGAGTGAAGAAACTATTGCCTTTGTTGCGATATTTGTTCCCTTAGCAATCTCTATGGGATACGACTCAATTACGGGAGTTTGTCTTTGCTTTCTTGCAGCAGGACTTGGCTTTGCTGGTTGCATTTTGAATCCTTTTACACTTGGAATTGCACAAGATATTGCTGGAATTAAGATGTTCTCTGGAATTGAATACAGATTAGTCGTTTGGTTTATAATTACTTTTGTTGGAATTGCCTTTGTGCTTTATTATGCAAACAAAGTGAAAAAGAATCCAACAAAATCTATTATGTACGCCGAAGATGAATATTGGAGAAAGAATCAAGCCTCAGTAAATGACTTAGTTGCAATTAAGGCTTCTAAGACTTGTTGGATTGCATACTTTGCAACGCTTTTGATTCAAGTTGTTTTTTGTATTCAAACTCAAAGCATACCTCTTATAATTACTACTATTGTTTTTGCTATTATTGCTTATTTTGGAATAAGAAAGTCAATGCAGATGTTTTCTCTTTCAATCCTTATTTTTACTATTGTTTATTTGGTAATAGGTGTAATGGTTTTTGAATGGGGATTTGAACAAATTGCTGCCTTATTCTTTACTATGGCGATAATTACAGGAATGGCTCTTGGTAAAGGAGCAAGTGATATTGCAAAACTCTTTATTGCTGGTGCGAAAGACATGCTTTCAGCTGCCTTAGTTGTAGGTTTGGCAAGTGGAATCATCATAATATTGGAAGATGGTAAGATAATTGACACCTTCCTTTCAGGATTGGCAAATGCTATTTCTGGAAGTGGTCAAGTTGGAGCTTTGAGTATTATGTATGCTTTCCAATCTGTTTTGAATGCAATCATTACCTCAGGCACAGCAAAGGCTGCAATGCTTATGCCGATGTTTGCCGAAATTGCAAATATGACAGGAATGTCTTTGCAAGCAGCAGTAACTGCTTTTCATATTGGAGATGGATTTACAAATCTTATTACTCCAACCTCAGGAGTGTTGATTGCAGTTTTAGGATTGGCTAAGATTCCTTATGCAAAGTGGGTGAAATTTTCTTGGAAATTTATCTTGGCAATGGTCGTTCTTGGTTGGTTGCTTTTGATTCCAACGGTTGTAATGGATTTGCCTAATTTTTAAATTAAAAAAGTGAAAATATGAAAAAGATTTATTTGATATTCTCTTTGCTAATTATTGCTTTGTTTAGCGGTTGTGAGGCATTTGATGATACAAGTTATCAAATATATTATGATAGTTTTTCCTCTGCCGACCAAATTAAAAGAATAGAATTAAGAGAGTTTAATCAAAAGGAAGGAAATTATGACAATAAAAGAACGATTCAACTAAATATTGGTGAAAAGTCTGATATTTATGATGTGAGTTCAGATATTGAATTTGTGGAAGTAATGATAGTTAGTCAATATAGCGTAGAACAAGAAAAATATCACATAAATATTTGTTATTTGAATAAGGGAGAAGAGAATATAATAAGGTTATCTTCTCTAAAATAGTGAATATTGACTTTTTTTTCGTAATATTGCAAATTCTCAAAAACTAAAAACTAAGAACAAAATGGCATTGTTAGAAATAAAGGATTTACACGCAAGAATTAAAGATAAGGAAATTTTAAAAGGAGTAAATCTTACTATAAATAAAGGTGAAGTTCACGCAATTATGGGACCTAACGGAAATGGAAAAAGTACGTTAGCTTCTGTTATTGCAGGTAAAGATACATTTGAAGTAACAAAAGGAGAAGTTCTTTTTAATAATAAAAATCTTTTAGATTTGCCAATAGAGGCAAGAGCAGCAGAAGGAATTTTTCTTGGTTTTCAATATCCTGTGGAAATTCCAGGTGTTAGCATAACAAACTTTATGCGTACTGCAATCAATGAACAAAGAAAATATAGAGGATTAGACCCTATGTCAGCAAAAGACTTTCTTGCATTGATGGAAGAAAAGAAAAAAGTTGTTGAACTAACAAGTAAACTTGCTAATCGCTCGGTAAACGAAGGATTTTCTGGTGGAGAAAAAAAGAAAAACGAAATTTTTCAAATGGCGATGTTGAATCCAACTTTGGCAATCTTAGACGAAACTGACTCTGGTTTAGATATAGACGCTTTAAGAATAGTTGCAAATGGAGTAAACGCTCTTCGCTCGCCAGATAATGCGACAGTTGTAATCACACACTATCAAAGATTGTTAGATTATATTGTTCCTGATTACGTTCATGTGCTTTATGAGGGCAGAATTGTTAAAACAGGAGACAAAACCCTTGCTTTAACATTGGAAGAAAAGGGTTATGATTGGATTAGAAAGGAATTAGAGCAAGGAAAGTAATGGAAGAAAGTCTTAAAAACATAAATTTTAGTTGTAATATTCCGCAATTTAACACTATACGACTAATACAATTGAATGGAAAATTGTATGAAGATGTTGAATTAGAAGAAAAATACAACGATAGCGTAAAAATAGAAAGAACGGAAGATGGAATTTCTATTCAAATAAAAGAAAATACAATAATAGATGTTCCTTTGCAAATTATAAACGTTATAGGAGATAATCAAGAATTGAAAACATCTTCATTTAGCACTGTTAAATTAGGACAAAACAGCAGACTAAGACTGATACATTGTGATGATTCTCTTTCAGATCAAGCCTATGATTTGACAAACAAACTAAATATAGAAATAGAAAGCGGTGCGAGTTTGGATTATTATAAAATGGAAAACATAAACGACCGCTCTTCAATCAGTACTGAGGTTTGTTTTGAAATGGGAAGAGAATCTAAACTTACAACTTTCGGACTTAGCCTCAATGGAAAGTTGATTCGCAATAAAATAATGGTTAATTTCAACGATGAATATGCGGTTGCAGATTTAAATGGTTTGTATCTAATGGACAAACAACAAGAGTCTGAAACCGAAATCAATGTTTATCATAACAAACCAAATTGTTCTTCAAATCAATTGTTCAAAGGAATACTTGATGACGTAGCAAAATCAAGTTTTCTTGGTCATGTGTTTGTAGATTACGGGGCAAGAGGCACAACAGCAATGCAAAACAACAAAAATATGCTTCTTACCGACAAGGCAAAGGTTAATACACGTCCGTTTTTAGAAATATATAATGATGATGTAAAGTGTTCGCACGGAGCAACAATAGGACAATTGAATGCAGATGCTCTTTTTTATCTTAGAACACGTTGTATAAGCGAAAGAAGTGCGAAGATGCTTTTGATGTATGCCTTTTGCGAAGATGTACTCTCAAAAAGCGACATAGAAGAGTTGAAAGAAAGTTTGGGAGATTTGATAAAGAAAAGACTACAAGGCGAATTAACCGCTTGTGGTAATTGTGTGTTTCAGTGTTCTACTCCAAAGCTAAAATTAAACTAAAATATGCAAATAGCAATATTCGGTAAAAATTGTAAAGAAGAAGATTTGTGTTATATAGAAGATTTGTTTTCTCAAATAAGTCTTTATTCAAAGGAATTGTTTGTTTCACAGGATTTTTTCAAATCTTTACAAGGCAAAATTAAAACGCCGAATAATTGTAATATTTCAGCGTTTGAAGAAAATAAAATAAAGGATAAAAAAATTGATATTTTGTTTTCTTTGGGAGGAGATGGTACATTGTTAGATACACTCTCGGTTGTGAAAAATACAACTCTGCCAGTTCTTGGAATAAATCTTGGACATTTAGGATTTCTTACAAGTGTTGGTAGAAACGAAATAAAGAATCTTTTATCTGAAATAGAGAAAGGAAACTATAAAGTAGAAAAACACAGCGTCTTAAAGGCTACTTATTTATCTTCAAAAGAAGAACGCTTTGCGATAAATGAAGTTTGCGTGCGTTCTCTTTCGCCAGGAGAATTGTTAGAGATAGATGCATACATAGGAGATGAGTATTTGACAACATATACCTCAGATGGGTTGATTGCAACGACTCCTACGGGTTCCACAGCCTATTCAATGAGTTGCGGAGGTCCTATTATATCTCCAAATTCTCGTTGTTTATGTATCACACCCATTTCTCCGCACAATTTAACTTTAAGACCGCTGATTATTCCCGATGATTCTCTGATACGATTTGTAATAAACGATTCACGAAAAGGTATTTCGCTTCATTTAGACTCACAAACCTATCCATTAGATACTCCAATTTCAATAGAAATCTCAAAAGCAGATATGGAATTGAGTCTAATAAGAATGCAAAATCAAACATTCTTTTCAGCAATTAGAAACAAACTAATGTGGGGAACTAATTTAAGACAAAGAAAAAGTAATGATGAATAAAAAATCTGTTGCAGTAATCGGTTCAACAGGCTCTATCGGCAGACAAGCCTTAGACATAATTGCTCAACACCCTGATATATTTTCAGCAGAAGTACTAACTGCAAACACACAAGCAGACTTACTTATTGAGCAAGCCTTGAAATTCAATCCTAATGTCGTGGTTATTGCCGATAAAACTCAATATGCAAAGGTTAAAGAAGCATTATCGCAAACCGATATAAAGGTTTTTGCAGGTAAAGAAAGCATTGATGAGGTTGTGCAAATGGATTGTGTTGATATTGTCCTTATGGCACTTGTAGGATTCGCAGGTTTATCGCCTACAATCAAAGCAATAGAAAAAGGAAAACTCATAGCCCTTGCAAATAAAGAAACACTTGTTGTGGGAGGGGAGTGTGTTATGAGATTAGCAAAGCAAAACAATACTGCAATTCTTCCTGTTGATTCGGAGCATTCAGCAATTTTTCAATGTCTAATAGGAGAAATAAACAACGAAGTAAATAAAATATATCTTACTGCTTCGGGTGGACCGTTTAGAACCTTCAATGCAGAAGAACTTTCAAAGGTTAGTGTGGCACAAGCTTTGAATCACCCAAATTGGGCAATGGGTAAAAAGGTTACAATCGACTCTGCAACTCTTATGAATAAGGGTTTTGAAATGATTGAAGCGAGATGGTTGTTCGATATAAAACCTTCAAAAATAGAAGCAGTCATTCACCCTCAAAGTATAATACATTCTATGGTGGAATTTGAAGATGGAAGCATTAAAGCACAGTTAGGAGTTGCCGATATGCGTCTTCCGATTCAATATGCACTCAATTTTCCAGAAAGACTGCCAAATACATCTGAGAAATTAGATATATTCAAACATTCTACCCTTACTTTTGAAAAACCAAACACAGAATTATTTCCTTGTTTGTCTTTGGCATATCACGCAATCGAACAAGGCGGCAACCTTCCTGCAATAATGAATGCAGCAAACGAAGTTGCGGTAGAAGCCTTTTTGAAAGAAAAAATTCAATTTATTCAAATCCCAAATATAATAGAAGAAGCATTCAATACGTTTGCTTTTGTGAAAAATCCATCGTTGGAGGATTATTTCAAAACAGATGAGTTAGTAAAAGGAAAATTAAGAAAAGAAATATTAAACAATTAAGAAAATATGAAATTTTTAGCATTAGTATTAAGTTTATCGTTATTGGTGTTCATTCATGAGCTTGGGCATTATTTATTTGCAAGATTATTCAAAACAAGAGTAGAACAATTCTATTTGTTTTTTAATCCTGGATTTTCAATCCTAAGAGCAAAGAAATGTAATGGCAAATGGCGTTTTAGTTGGTTTAGCAAAAAATCTCCCGAAGAGTTTGCTCAATATCCTGATAAAACAGAATGGGGAATAGGTTGGTTGCCTTTTGGTGGCTATTGCTCAATTGCAGGAATGATTGATGAGAGTAATACCTCAGCGGACTCTCTTTCAGCAGAACCACAAGAGTGGGAATATCGCTCAAAGAAAGCATGGCAAAGACTTCTTATTGTCTTAGGAGGTGTATTGATGAATTTCGTTGGAGCAATCGTTATTTTCTCTGCTATGCTCTTTGTTTGGGGAAAAGAAACCTTACCAATTCAAAATGCAACACTTGGATATGATTACACAGAAGTAGCATTGAAAAACGGATTTCAAAACGGTGATATAGTACAAAGCATAGATGGAAAGAAAGTCGTAGATTTGTCGCAAGTGGTAGAACAAGTCCTTTTAGAATCTCCAAAAGATATTACAGTTAAAAGGGGAGATTCTTTAGTAACATTCAATTTGCCTAAAGATTTTGCAAAACAAATGCTTGTGGCTAATCCAAAAGAATTTGCAACTGTAAGAGTTCCTTTTGTAATTGATAATTTTGCAATAGGTTCTGTGGCACAAAATGCAGGAATGCAAATAGGCGATAGCATAGTAGCTCTAAATGGTGTAGCAACTCCTACATTTAGCGATTTTGTTAAAGAGATTGCCGACAAAAAAGGAAAAGAAATTACAATAACTTATTATAGAAACAATCAAAAACAAGATATTTCTTTCGCACTTGGCTCAGATGGTAAGATAGGAGCAGTGGCAAAAAATCCTGCAAACATATTTAAAACCGAAAAAATAGAATATAATTTATTTGAATCAATACCTGCTGGAATACAAGTAGGAACTGAAACTTTGGTTAATTACGTTAAACAATTCAAATTAGTCTTTACCAAAGAAGGTGCTTCACAATTAGGCGGTTTTGGAGCGATTGGTTCAATGTTCCCTGCTGAATGGAATTGGGTAATCTTCTGGAATATGACTGCATTCTTGTCTATAATCTTGGCGTTTATGAATATTTTGCCTATACCTGCCTTAGATGGAGGTCATGTGATGTTTACGCTTTGGGAAATGGTAACAGGAAAGAAACCAGGCGACAAATTTATGGAGCGAGCACAGCTAATTGGTATGATAATCTTGTTTGGATTGCTGATTTTTGCTAATGGAAACGATTTATATCGCTGGATTAGTAGTAAATTTTAGTGATTGATTATCAGTAAGTTTGAAAAAACTTTGAAAAA
>DEPQ01000035.1 GCA_002358855.1 Bacteroidales bacterium UBA3388 | reverse complement strand
AGTTTTCAGAAGCAATCAATTCAATTCCTTTTGTTTGTCTTTCTCTTTCCTTTTGAATAAGGTCAAAGATTTGTGTATCTCTTGTCATAATTAAAATGTATTTTTAATTTTCTTTAATTTAAGGTGCAAAGTTATGAAATTATTTCTGAATTTTTCTTAGATTTCTAATAAATGTTATATCTTTGTTGTATTATATCAAGAAAATAATCAAGAAAAAAGATGGTAGAAAAGGACATTCGTTGGATACAAAGATTTAATAATTATCGTAAAGCCTTAGAGAAATTCAATCAAGCCGTTGATATAATTTCAAATAAAATGGAGTGGGGAGAGGAAATTGATGATTTGTTGGAAGAGGGTTTAATACAAAGATTTGAATATACTCACGAATTGGCTTGGAAAGTAATGAAAGATTATGCTCAATATCAAGGACACACAAATATTCAAGGCTCTCGCGATGCTTTTCGTAAGGCTTTTGAGATGGGAATAATAGAAAATGAGGCTTGGATGGAATCTATAAACGATAGAAATCTTACTTCTCATAATTATGATGATGAAACAGTTGCGGAAATCTTAAAAGCAATAATAGATACCTACGCTCTATTGTTTAATGATTTTGAAAAAAAGATGCTCTCTTTTTGTTTTTAATATGTTATACGGATTAAAAGTTTCGGAATTAGAAAAATTAAATGCTTTATTTGCAAAAAATGAGCAAGTAGAGTCGGTAATATTATATGGTTCTCGTGCGAAAGGAAATTACAAACCTTTTTCTGATGTTGATATAACTTTGAAAGGAGAGAGCCTTACAAGAAAAGACCTCAATAGAATAAGCCTTGCGATAGATGATTTGTTGCTACCTTATCAGTTTGATGTGTCTATATTTCATACATTAAAGAACAAAGAACTTATTGAGCACGTTGAAAGAGTAGGAATAGTTATTTACACAAAAAAATAGTTAGTTATGGAAAAAGAAAGAAAACAAAACAAGAGTGCTGTTTGGATTATGGCAGCGGTTATTTTGATTGCTTCTTGTGCAATCGGCTTTTCGGTTTATAAAGGATTGAAAGCAGTCTCTATGGGCCAAAGAGTAGTAACTGTAAAAGGTGCTTCGGAACTTGAAGTCAAAGCAGACGTAGCTTCAATGTCTATTAGATTTGCGATTCTTCAAAATACGCTTCAAGATGCTTTGAGAGTATCAAAGGAAAAAGAAACAATAGTGGTTGATTTCTTGAAAGAAATTGGCTTTACCAATGATGAAATTTTCGTAGGCAAAGTTAGTTATGATGAATATGAAAATAATAAAACAAAATACGTTAGAGGTAGCGTAAGACTTTTTGTAAAGAGTAAAGCAATCGAAAAAGTGCAAACTTTGGAAAAAAGAGTTACCGAGTTATATGAAAGAGGCGTTGTGATAGATCAAGACTATTGGGACGATGGAGCAAGTTATGAAATATCAGATGTTAATGTCTTTAAGCCAAAACTAATAACCGAAAGTATGGCTAATGCGAAAAAAGCAGGAGAACAATTCGCAAAAGATGCCGAAAGCAAACTTGGCAAAATGAAAACTGCATGGCAAGGACAAATCTCAATAGAAAACTTAGACGAAACAACCCCACATATTAAGAAATGCAGGGTTGTTAGTACGATAACTTATTATTTGGAAGATTAACTCTTTGTTTTAGAAAAATAACTCTAAGAATAAAAAAAATATTTCTTTGAGTTATTTTTTTATTTCTTTGAATTATAAAATCAATTTTTTGTTAAGTAAGTATTAGTTAAAAAAACTTTATATCTTTGCAAAGTAAATAAGTCTGAAACGCTTATGGTAAATAAGGAAAATTGGAAAGAATCAGATATAAACGTAGATAGTCTTTGGTTAATTGATGAAAGAGATAAATCAGGTAAACATGCAAATGTTTATCATGGTAATTTTGTTCCTCAAATTCCTTATCAGTTAATTTCTCGTTACACAAAAGAACAAGATATAGTTTTAGAATTATTTTCAGGTAGTGGAACAACTCTTTTTGAGTGCGAAAAATTAAATCGAAACTATATAGGATTTGACATAAACCAAGATATAATAGACTATGTCAAAGATAAAATGCAAGATTCTGATACTAAATATTATCTAAATAATACAGATGTAACAGATTATTTATCTTTTAATGGAGCAATCCAAAAAAATCTAAAAGAATATAAACAAGGAAGTGTAGATTTTATTATAGCACACCCTCCGTATTTAGATATTGTTAAATTTACTGACCAAGATAATGATTTGTCTCATATATCTGATTTGAATACGTTTGTAAATAAAATAATAGAGTCTTTTAGAAATGCCTTGCCGTATTTGAAAAAAAACAAGTATTTTGCAATAGTAATAGGAGATGTCTATAAAAATAAAGAGGTAATTCCATTAGGATTCTATTTAATGTACGCAATAAAGAAAAATTTTAATGTAAAATTAAAGGGAACAATAGTAAAAAATATAGAAGGGAATAGAGGGAAACTTGGACAACATAATATATGGAAATATAGAGCAATGATGAGTGATTATTTTTTGTTTAAACATGAATATATTTTTGTTTTCAAAAAAGAATTTTAGATATGACAAAGACAGAACTATTTTTAGAATTAGCAAAACCAAATAAACAAGGTGTTAGTCGTTGGGTATATGTTAATGAATTTGTAGGTAAATATAAAGAATTACAACTTGGCAACGGAGGTTCTTGGTGTAGAAAATCTTCTTCGTTGGCTAAAAAATATTTATTAAAATTTGATAAAAGTAAAACAAAAGGAAATTCTATTGATGCGATAAAATTAGTAGGTATAAATAAAGAAAAAACCTTTAATCAAAATATTAAAAGGGAGATAGAAATCTATTATAAAAAACAAAAGTGTGTAATGCTTGGAATAATAGGTGAAAGCGAAAATACTAAAATAGAAGTTGATCACAAAAATGGAAGAAAAGATGATGCAAGAGTAGGAAATGTCAAAACGCAACAATATGAAGATTTTCAGCCTCTATGTAAAGCTGCCAATGATGCTAAAAGACAAATTTGTAAGAAATGTAAAGAAACAGATAAACGTTGGGATGCAAAAAATATAAAGGGCAATCCATATTCGTTTTATGAAGGAGATGAAAATTATACAAAGAAATTAGGTTGTGTGGGTTGCTATCAATATGATCCTGTTGAGTATAGAAAATCTTGTATTAAAAAAATAACAGAAGAGGCAAGTAAACATACCTCTAATTTTATAATGAAAAAACTTTATTCGGACGATTAATATATATTTTGCAGTGTTGTTATGAATTATATAGGTAGTAAATTTTCTCTATTGCCCTTTTTAGATGAATGTATATCTGAAATAGTAGGTAATGATAATACAAACAATAAGGTATTTTGTGATTTATTTTCAGGGACAGCAACTGTTGGTAAATTTTTTAAAAAGAAAGGATTCACTGTTATCGCTAATGATTTGCAGTATTATAGTTATGTTTTAAGTAAACAATATATAGCAAATCATAAACCTTTATTATTTAATGGCATTAAGGAAGAGTTAAACAATAAAAACTATGTTACAGATGTTGATATTATTGAAATAGTTTGTGAATATCTTTCTTCTATTGAAGGGGAAAAAGGTTTTGTTTATGAAAATTTTTGCAAAGGAGAACTTAAAGACGAAGATGAATATCGATTGTATTTCACTGATGAAAATGGAGCAAAATGTGATGCAATAAGAAGTAAGATTGAATATTGGTATAAGGCAAATAAAATTACTGAAAACGAATATTATTTTTTGTTGGCAACTTTAATAGAAAATATAGACAAGGTTGCAAATACTGCTTCTGTATATGGGGCATTTCTAAAAAAAATAAAATCTTCTGCACAAAAGAGTTTAATAATGAAACCCGCAGAAATGATTTATAATGATCAAGAACACTATGTGTATAATGAAGATGCTAATGAACTTATTCGCAGAATAAAAACAGATATTCTTTATTTGGATCCTCCTTATAATCAAAGACAATATTCTGCAAACTATCATGTTTTGGAGACAATAGCACGCTATGATAATCCAATCTTAAAAGGAAAAACAGGAATGAGGGATTACTCAAATCAAAAGTCAAAATACTCAATTAAAAGGGAGGTTAAAAAGACTTTTGAAGATTTGATTATGAATGCAGATGCAAAATATATTTTTCTTAGTTATAATAATGAAGGCTTAATGTCTTTTGAAGAGATAAGAGAAATAATGTCTAAACGAGGTGAATATGGGTGCTTTGAAAAGGAATATAATAGATTTAAAGCTGATAATGAGTCTGAAAATCGCCATATCAAAACTAATAAAACTACAGAGTACTTACATTATGTAATTTGCAAGAATTAACTATTGAATTTCAATAGAAAACTTAGACGAAACAACCCCACATATTAAGAAATGCAGGGTTGTTAGTACTATAACCTATTATTTGGAAGATTAACTCTTTGTTTTAGAAAAATAACTCTAAGAAATAATTTTTTAATTCTTAGAGTTATTTTTTTATTTCTTAGAGTTAGAAATCTCTTCTTTAATCTTAGACCAACGTTCTGGGCTCATCTTTGTGCCCATTATTTCTATTACGTTTCCAGCAAGAACACTTCCCATTTTGCCACATTGATTCAGTGGAAGATTTTGGCATAATCCTGCAAGGAATCCGCTTGCGTAAAGATCGCCTGCACCGGTTGTGTCAATTTTATTACGTTTTACTTCTTCAATTGTTGTGATTTGTCCATTGTGTTTAATGATTGAGCCTTTTGCTCCAAGTTTTACAACGGCAATGTTGGCATATTGTGCAATTATATGTACGGCTTCTTCGGCTGATGTCTTAGTAAAGGCTTCTGCTTCTTGTTCGTTTGCAAATATTACTTCAACTCCTTTGCATACTTCTTGCAAAAACTCTAAGTTTTCTTCAACTACGTTGTATGAAGCAAGGTCTATGCTGATTTTACAACCAGATAGTTTTCCGCATTCAATGATTTTTTTGAATAAATCTCTGTTTGAAATCAAGTAACCTTCGATATGCAAATATTCATAGCCGTCAAAAAGTTCTTTTGTAATGAGGGAAGCGTTTAATTCTATCGCTGCACCAAGGTGAGTTGCAAAAGTTCTTTCTCCATCTTGCGAAACAAGGGCTAAGGCTAAGCCTGTTTGAGTTGTTTCGCTTTTAAAGAAGTTTGTTTTTATGTTATTTTTTTGCATATCTTCAGTGTAGAAATCGCCAAAGTTATCTTTTCCAACCATTCCTACGTATGCAGTTTCAATTCCAAGGTTTGCAAGTCCGTTTGCAGTGTTTGCAGCCGAACCACCTGTTGAAATTTCGCTTTTTAAGTGCGAAGTAGTATTTTGTAATCTTATAGAATTTTCTTGATTTATGATTTGCATACTGCCCTTTGGTAAGTTTTCTTGCGAAAGCATAGTATCGTTTTCAAGCATACAAATCTTATCGACAAGAGCGTTACCTATACATATTGTTTTCTTACTCATCGTTTTCTGTTGTTTGGTTTTGTTCAAATGTAAAGAAACTAAAATTCACTTTTCCGTAATTTCTTTGCTCTGTAAAATAAGGATTGTTAGAGAAATTGTGTTCTTTGGAGTGTTCAAGTATAAACATTCCACCTGGTTTTACAAAAGATTTTAACACAAGCGAAGGAATAAGGTCAAATTGTTTCAAATCGTATGGTGGGTCTGCAAATACTAAATCGAAACTTTGCTGACTTCTACCTAAGAAATTAAACACATCGGCTCTTAAAGCAAAGAGATTTTCTATTTCAAGCGTTGTACAAGTTTTTTTTATGAAGTCAATACACTTCGGACTCTCATCAACGCTTGTAACATATCTTGCTCCACGAGAAATAAACTCAATACTTATTGCTCCTGTACCTGCAAAAAGGTCAAGCACTCTTGTTTCTTCAAAATCTATTCTATTGTTTAGAATATTAAACAAGCCTTCTCTTGCCATATCTGTTGTAGGACGGACCGGCAAATTCAAAGGTGGATTTAGTCTTCTTCCTTTTAAATATCCTGAAATTATTCTCATCTAATATTTAAGCAATTACTAAGAAATAGTTTTGTAGGTTTATTGAATCAAATTCACAGCCTACTTTTATGTTTTCCATAGGATTTGCAAATGAAACGTCCTTAATGTATTTGCGAAGAAGGGTTAATTCTTCTTTGTCATAGTTTTCTCCTGTCAAAAGCGTTTTTACTTCTGCTGTATCTACGTTTAATTGTTGCAAAGTAAACAACAAGAAATATATTAAGTCAGCAGGACTTTGATATTCAAAACTATTGCTCAACACAAAAGAATTTCCTTTAAAGATAACTATATCACACGCATTTTCTCTCTTGTTTAAAAGTAGTGTATTTTGAGAAAAGCGAGTGATGTCGTAGGTGTATTCCGCCATAATTTGATGTTGGCAACAATATTCAGCATTTGGCATAAGAATTTTTATGCCACTATAAGTGTGCATAGGGTAAGCGAATATTGAAACAGCATCTAATTTTTCAGAAATGTTAGAAATAACTGTTTCATTGCTTAAAAGATTTGAAACAGTCTTTACATATTCTTTGTTTTTTGCTTGATCATATAATTTATATGGCACCCAAACATTTTTAGATGTTTGACAAACGATGCGTGTTTTTGCAAATTTGAACATTTTTATGCCGATAGAAGAAAAACATTCGCGTATTCTGTTCATAACTTGCGGAATGCTACCTGTGGTATCTACTTCAAATTCTCCAATACACAATAATCTCAAATTATTATTGTTTATCAACGAAAAAGAAAATCCATTTGCTTTTAGGCAAATGGACAATCTTGTCTCATTGGAAACAATACTTTCTTCAACTTGCAGAAGTTGTTTTACTTTATATGTCTCCATTTTATGTTTTTTCTTTATTCCCAGTTTCCGTCTGTGATAGGTTGTTCCATATCTCCAACTTTCCAACCTGGATATTTGTTTTTATCTTCTAATTCTGCTTTTCTGTTAATTACATCTTGTCTATCCATTCCAAAAGTGTAGGTTTCAATAGATGCAGTTATTTGGAAAACAGGAACTTCCAAACCTCCCTTATTTACTTTTCCTGCTTTCATGTCAAATACTTCTTTTCCATTGTCTTTTGAGAAAGGAATATATTTCAATTCGTTTACCTTATCAACAGCGGTTAAAAGTTTCTTTTCTTCAACAAGTTTTTTGATTGGCTCAACCCAAGATGTATCTCTTCTTAACAAACCTTTCTTTTGTGCTTCGAACTCTGTCATAGCATCAGGGTCATAACCTGGCAAGAAAGATTTTTGAACCATTGGAACTTTTCCTGTATTCAAGAACAATAACAAAGAGTCTATATCATTACAAAACTCTCCGTGAGCAGATTTGTAAAGTTCTTGAATTGCTCTTAGGTCTTTCATCTTTACGATGACTTGTTCTGAACGTTTATTATACTCATTTTCAAATTTAACAGGACGCATTATTGAGTTGTATAATACAAACGCCAATACAATTGCCACTACTATGAGTACTGCTGAAATAATTCTATTTCTTACTTTCATTGTTGTTTATGTTTTTTTGTTATTTACTATATTTTTTCTTTGTTTTAAGTTGCAAAGTTAGTCTATTTACTTGAAAAATCAATATTCTTTTCAATTTTTTTTATTGATTTTGTTCAATATGTTGTGTAATTACTCGTATATTTTCTTTGTTTTTTAAATAATTTGACAATTTTTCTGCCATAAAAACGCTTCTGTGTTGTCCGCCTGTGCAACCAAAATAAACCGAAAGGTTAGAAAAACCTCGTCTTTGATATTCTTTGCAACTTTGTTCAACTAATCCACATACGTTTTTAAAGAAATCGTGAACTTCTTCTTTGTCTTCCAAGAAGTTAATCACTTCTTTATCTAAGCCATTCAAAGATTTATATTGCTCATACCTGCCTGGATTTGGCAATGCTCTACAATCAAAAATAAATCCTCCTCCATTTCCTGAAGTATCGTGAGGATAACCTTTTTTATATGAAAAACTTTTTACGTTAATATTAAGAATGTTGTTATTTTTGCTAATAGAAAGCAGTTTTTCGTTAGTGATTATTTGTTGAAAAACGCTGTGTAGAGCGGGTAATTCAATAGGTAGAGTTATGTTTTCTTCTAAAAATCTTATGTTTTCAACAGCAAAAGGAATGCTTTTTAGGAAATGTTCTTTCTTTTGAAAGTATCCTCTATATCCGTATGAGCCCATAGCCTGCATAATGCGGATATATACATACGCATAATAGTGTGCAATAAAATCTTGTTCGTTTATATCTATGTATTTCTTGACTTCTTCAACGTAAACAGCCAACAATTTTTCTCTTACCTCAGGACTAAGATTTGCTTTTGCGTCATAGAGAAGCGAAGCAATGTCGTATTGCAACGCACCTTTTCTTGCACCTTGAAAGTCGATGAAATAAATTTCGTAATTGTCTTTTAACATTATATTTCTCGACTGAAAATCCCTATAAAGCAAGTAATCGCAGTTGCAATCTAAAAGATAATTTTGCAAAACAGCGAAATCATTCTCTAATTCTTGCTCGTTAAAAGGAATATCTGCAAGTTTTAGAAAATAATACTTAAAATAATTCAAATCCCATTGAAGACTTTGAGAATCAAAAGCCTTTCTTGGATAAGCATTTGTAAAATCAAAATTTCTTCCAGCCTCGATTTGTATCTTTGGAAGAGTTCTTACAATCTTTGTATAAATGTTAAAGATATCGTTTTCGTTAGCAGAAGAAATAAAATCAAACAAAGTTGTATTTCCTAAGTCTTCTAAAAGATAGATATCGTTCTCTTCATCAACCGCAATAATAGCAGGGACATTTATTCCTTTTTGTTTTAGTTGTCTTGCAAAGTCTATAAATGCGACATTTTCTTTTTTGTCGCTGTTATAGGCCGCTAAGACTTTGACAACCTCGGTTTGACATCTGAAATATTTGCGAGAAGAACCGTGTGCAGCAATTTCGTTAATGCTATTAGGCTCTACACCAAATGTTTTCTTGAATAATTGTTTAATATTCTCTTTCATCTAAAATAGATTCTGCTATTTTCAAATCAAAAGGAGTAGTTATCTTTATGTTCTCTCTACTTCCTTCTACTATATGTATCTTTCCACCGTTTGCTTCCACAACAGAAGCATCATCTGTAAAGCAATCCTTATAGGGAGTTTCGTATGCTTTTTTTATAATCTCGTATTTGAAGCACTGAGGTGTTTGAACAAGATACACATCGCCTCTATCAACTGCTTTATTCTTGTAACGAACCGAATCAATGCTTTTGCAAGCACAGACAACCGCTCCAAACTCTTGGGCAGACTTAAAACAATTCTCAAAAATCTCTTTATTCACAAAACAACGCACTCCATCGTGAATTGCAACCAAAGATACATCTTTTTTTTCTAAGGCTTTAAGTCCCGAAAGTACCGAAAAAAATCTTTCCTTTCCTGCCGGTGCTAAGATATGCTTTACCTTACAATCATATTTCTCACACATCTCTTGCCAAAACTCATACATCTCTTTGGCAATCACAACAACTATTGTCGCATTTGGCTCTGCCTTATAAACATTCTCTAAGGTTCTAATAAGAATTGGCTTAGAACGTAAAGGCAAATACTGTTTTGGTAAATCAGCCCCTAATCTTTTTCCAACACCACCTGCAACAATAATTACAGCCTTAGATGATGAGCATTGCATCTCCGTAAGTCAAGAATTTATATTCTTTTTCTATTGCGTGTTTATAGGCTTCCATAATAAGATCATAGCCTCCAAATGCCGATACCATCATCAACATAGAAGACAAAGGAGGGTGAAAATTCGTAATCATAGCGTCTGCAATAGCGAAATTATAGTTAGGGAAGATGAATTTGTTAGTCCAACCGCTATAAACCTTCACTCTATTTCCTGTAATAGCCGCAGTCTCTACTGCTTTCATTGTAGTAGTACCAACAATGCACACCTTATTATTTCTTTCCTTTGTTGCATTGATTAAATTCGCATTGTTTTGATCAATCAACATTTGTTCCGAATCCATTTTGTGCTTAGTTAAGTCCTCAACCTCAATCGCTCTGAAATTACCTAAGCCACTATGTAAAGTAACAAAAGAAGAATCAATTCCCTTTATCTCCATTCTCTTTAACAACTCCCTTGAAAAGTGGAAGCCAGCAGTAGGAGCAACAACCGCACCTTCGTTTCGAGCATATATTGTTTGATAACGAAACTCATCTTCTGGCAAAAGACCACGCATTCTCAACAAATCGTCAGGCAAAGGAGTGTGTCCTAATTTTTTTAATAGGTTATGAAACTCCTCATTGTTTCCATCAAATAAGAATCTAAGCGTTCTACCTCTTGAAGTAGTGTTATCAATAACCTCTGCAACCAATTCATCATTTTCTCCGAAATAAAGCTTGTTGCCGATTCTTATCTTACGAGCAGGATCCACCAAAATATCCCACAAACGTGTGCTTTCGTTAATCTCTCTTAAAAGAAAAACCTCAATCTTTGCATTGGTTTTTTCCTTTTTTCCATACAAACGAGCAGGGAAAACCTTTGTGTCGTTGAAGACAAACAAATCTCCGTCATCAAAATAGTCTAAAACATTTTTGAAAATCTTATCTTCAATCTGTCCTGTTGCTCTATTAACCACCAAAAGACGCGATTCATCTCTTTGTTTAGCAGGAGTTTCTGCTATCAATTCTTTCGGTAAATTGTATTTAAACTGAGAAAGTTTCATAACAAGTTTTTATTTACTGATTTGAAAAACTGCAAAGTTACGACAATGAACGAAAAAAACAATAATTTTCAGTCAAAAAAATAACACAAAACAAAGAAAGAGAAAAATAAAACGCTCGTTTGTCTGAATATCTCTTTGACTTACGAGCGTTTTTTGGTTGGGTTAGGAAAAATTAAACCATAGTCCGTTATAGTTAATAAACTGTAAAATGTATATATTCTGATGTTGCCAAGTTATTATCATCTGAATCTATTATCTTAATATGAAATTTGTTACTTCCTTTCTTTATCACTGAATATGGTATTTCAAGTACAAAATCTTTCCACCTACAACTTTTATATGTTGAGATGCCTGTATCTTGAACTGTAAGTTTTCCACTTGGAGTTTTATATTCATTATTGGAAGAAGTTAATCTGTTTCCA
>DEPQ01000066.1:12520-28858 GCA_002358855.1 Bacteroidales bacterium UBA3388 | reverse complement strand
ATTTGCAATTAGAAATCTTAAAGTTGAAAATATCGCAAGCATTCGGCGTTAAGTGGAGGGAAAAGGATTTTATTTTCTCCACTTAACGCTGTTTCGGGGTTTAGCGACTTAGAGCTTTTTTAAATCTTTAAATGCTTTCTCAAAAAATGATAAAGACTTGCGTAGATTTCTTTTTTATGCTCCGAGAGATATTCCTCACTCAACCATTCCACTCTTTCAATGCCTTCTTCTTCTTGCGGAGTTAGTGCTTCGGTGCTTTTAGATGACATCTTATACCAATGAGTTGCTTTCAATTCTCTTTTTCCCTCTCTTTTATAGGTATGATATGTAACGCCAAGTTTTTCGCCTAAGGTGATGTCTTTAAGCCCTGTTTCTTCTTCTACTTCTCTTACTGCTGTTACTTCAAGATTTTCGCCCTCTTCTTGATGACCTTTTGGAAGGTCTAAGTGATTATTCCTAAAAATAAATAGGTATTCGCCTTTTTCGTTTTGGACTAAACCGCCCGCAGCAGGGATATGAATCATTTTTTTAGTAATTTGTTGAAAAGTTTTTTCAAAATCTAAATTTTTTACGATAATTAGGACGTTTTTTTTGTAATTTTCGTTAAAAAATTGAGCAAAATTGATTGAATTAACGTTGTCTTTATCGCACTCAATTACTATTCGTTGAGCCAATTCTTGCTCTGCAAAACATTTATTTGTTATGCAAATGTTGTTGTGTTTGTTGAAAATGTCGTATCTTTGCATTATGATTATGAATAAAGAGACAGCCATACAAGCAGCCCGATTTTTATTGCAAATTAAAGCAATAAAATTGAATAATGAAAATCCTTTCACATGGGCATCGGGCAGAAAGAGCCCAATTTATTGCGATAATAGAGTTACTTTGTCGCATCCAGAAATTAGAACGTTCATTCGCCAACAGTTCGTTGCGATTGTAAATGAACTATTTGCAGATGTAGATGTAATAGCTGGAGTTGCAACAGGTGGAATCCCTCAAGGAGTGTTGGTAGCGCAAGATTTAGGAAAACCTTTTGTTTATGTACGTCCGAGCGAAAAAGCTCACGGATTGCAAAACAAGATTGAAGGTGATATAAAGGAAGGACAAACAGTTGTAGTTATTGAAGATTTGGTTTCAACAGGTAAAAGTAGTTTACAAGCCGTTGAAGCACTTAGAGCAAACGGTTGTCAAGTTAAGGGAATGGCAGCAATCTTTACTTACAACTTAGATGTAGCGAAAAAGGCTTTTGAAGATGCAGATGTTAAACTAAGCACAATAACTGATTATCACACTCTAATTGATTTAGCAGCGGAAGAAAACTTCATCAGAGCAGAAGATTTGGAATCGTTGTCTGAATGGAGAAAAAATCCAGAAGAGTGGAGTGAAAAAAGAATGAATGGTTAATTTTTTTTGTTTTTGTTTTCATTTATAGGCGTTATGGAAGGAGTAACGCCTTTTTTATATAAAAAGATATTATGGTTAAGATAGAAAGTAAAAAGGTAGAGATAAAGAGAAATGTTGAGTTTGTGTATGAATATTTAGCAGACTTTACTCATTTTTCTATGGTGGCTAATGATAAAATAGAAAACTTTAAGGCAACGCAAGACCGTTGTTCTTTTACAATTAAGGGAATGACGGATATGGGTCTTAAAATTATTTCTCGTATGCCTAACGAATCAATTACGATTTCAAACGATACTGATGTTCCAAGTTCAATGCCGTTGAATTTTTTAATCATTTTTGAATTTGAAAGAGTAGAGCCATACGTTACAAAAGTGGTTGTGAAAATGGAACTTGACGCTAATCCTATGATTGCAATGATGGTTAAAAAACCTTTGGAGAAATTTGTAAATTCTTTGGCAGATGGAATGAAGACTGCTATGGAAACAATGATTTAGAATGAGAAAAAGTTTCTTTTTTCTCTTATTTTTTTTCGCACTAAGTTTGACTTATGCTCAGCAGGGATTGATTGAAAAATTTGATCCTTGTGCTGAGGAAGTTTCTTCTGAATCCCAAAAATTATTTAAAAAGGCTTATTCTTTCTATCAAGACGGAAAATTTGACAAGGCTGTCCCTATTTTAAGAGATTTAATAGAAAACGAATCGGATTTTGCTTCTCCTTATTTTTTAATGGGACTTATTGGCGTAGGAAGAGAGAATACGAAAATGATTGAAAAGTATTTTCCTTTGGCCTTCGAGGTTTGTCCCGACTATTCTCACCCTTTGTTGTTTTATTATTTGGGTGTGATAGATTATTCTTATAATAGATTTGACAAAGCAGTAATTGAGTTTGAGAAATTCTTAAATGCAACTTTGAATAACAATGCTTATTCCAAAATGCAAATAGATGCAATCAATTATATTGAGTGGTGTGAATTTCTTGCCTTGTCTGAAAAAGATAAGTATCCATTTAGACCCGAGAAATTAGAGAATATCTCAACAAATCAAGACGAAACAAAACCTTATATCTCATTTGACGGAAACACTGCTTTGTTTGTGAGAAAGGTTAAGCAACGTTCAAAAAACGAAGAGAGTTTTTATCAACAGACTTCTTTCATTACAAAAGATGTTCTTTGCCAAGCGTTTTTGGAATTTAACGAAGATTTAGGAATTTGGGAATTTGATGAGGGATTTCCAATAAATGAGTTTGAAAATGTGGTAAACAAACCGACAAAGGTTTCACTTACTGCTGACAATAAGCAGATGTATTTTTCTTATCTTGACAAAGCAAGCGGTAAGTATCAGATTTATTGTTCACATTCGGTCGGTGGAGTTTGGTCAAAGCCAGAAAATATCGGCAATATAGTCAATGATGCTACTGCTAATTTGGTTGATCCTTTTATAACAGCAGATGGCAATACGCTTTATTTCTCTTCGGACAAAAAAGGAGGACAAGGCGGTTATGATATTTGGGTTACACATAAAAGTAAGAACTCTTCATGGCTCAAACCAACGAATTTAGGAAAGAGAATAAACACTCCACATAACGAAACTTCGCCTTACCTTCATGCTGATAATAATAGTTTTTATTTTTCTTCAAATGGTTGGAAAGGCTTTGGAGATATGGATTTGTTTTATTTGGATTTGAACAATATAACAATGAAACAACCATTAAATATAGGACAAGAAATCAATAGTGAAGGAAATGAAAGCGAGATAATGCTGAAAAAAGATGGCAAAACAGCGTATAGGAGCGAATGGAATAAAGATAAAAAGAATTATGATTTAGTTACCTATTCTTTGCCTGAGAAATGTTGTGCAAAAGCAATGCATTTGATAAACCTTAATGTGATTGACAAACAAATGCCAGCATATAATTGCAAGATTGAAGTACTTAATCTTACCGAAGGCTCGTCTGTGAGTTATTATACTCCATCTGATGAAGAAAAAACATGCTTAGCACTTATGCCGACAGATAATTATCTCATCAAAATAAATAAACCCTCTTATGCCTTTTGTTGTAAAGCAATCCAAACACCAACTAATTTTGAAAGTTTAGATATTGAAATTAAAATGTTGGAACATGGAAGCGTTTATCCTTTGGAAAACAACAAATTATTCTTAAATGAGTTTGTGCAATACTTAAAAGAAAATCCACGCCTAAGGATTCAACTCTTAGGAAAAGAAGAAGAAACCTTGCAAGTTCAAGAATACCTTTTGAAAAGCGGACTTAGAGAAGATAGAGTAAGGCTCTGCACAAAACAATCGAGCGAAACGCTTTCTTATATCATTGATTAAGAAAAATAATTCAAAGAAATAATTTTTTAAAATAAAGAAATAAAAAAATAAAAGAGTGCAACTTAATAGTTACACCCTTTTTCATAAAATTAATTATAAACCTAAAACTTTTTAAATTACTTCACTTCTTCAAAATCTGCATCAGTTACTTCTCCGTCTTGGTCATTAGAAGAATTGTTTGATTGATTTTGTGGTTGTTCTTGTTGAGCTCCGCCTTGTTGTGAGTACATATCTGCTGATGCTGCTTGGAATACTGTATTTAATTTTTCAGTTGCTGCATCTATTGCAGGTATATTTCTTGAAGCGTGTGCATCTTTCAATTCTTTTAATGCAGATTCTATTTCTGATTTCTTGTCAGCAGGTAATTTATCGCCGTTTTCTTTCAATGCTTTTTCAACTTGGAAAATCATTGCATCTGCTCCGTTGATTTTATCTGCTTCTTCTTTCAATTTCTTGTCAGCTTCTGCGTTTGCTTCTGCTTCTGCCTTCATTCTTTTGATTTCATCTTCGCTCAATCCACTTGATGCTTCAATTCTAATAGACTGTTGCTTTTGTGTTGCTTTGTCCATTGCCGATACATTCAAGATTCCGTTTGCGTCAATGTCGAATGTTACTTCAATTTGAGGCACTCCTCTTTGTGCAGGTGGGATTCCGTCAAGGATAAATCTACCTATAGTTTTGTTATCTGTTGCTCTTGTTCTTTCACCTTGTAGAACGTGAATTTCTACTGAAGGTTGATTGTCTTGAGCTGTTGAGAACACTTGTGATTTCTTTGTAGGAATAGTAGTGTTTGCTTCAATTAATTTTGTCATCACACCACCTAAGGTTTCAATTCCTAATGACAATGGAGTTACGTCAAGTAATAATACATCTTTTACTTCTCCTGTTAATACTCCTCCTTGAATTGCTGCTCCTACTGCTACAACTTCGTCAGGGTTTACGCCTTTTGAAGGTGCTTTTCCAAAGAATTGTTCTACTATTTGTTGAATTGCTGGTATTCTTGTGCTACCTCCTACAAGGATTACCTCGTTAATTTGATTTTTATATAAGCCTGCGTCTGCTAATGCTTTCTTACAAGGCTCAATTGTTGCTTTAATCAAATCATCACATAGTTGTTCAAATTTTGCTCTTGTTAATGTGCGAACCAAGTGTTGAGGAACGCCATCAATAGGCATAATATAAGGTAGGTTAATCTCTGTTGTTGTAGAAGAAGACAATTCTATTTTTGCTTTTTCTGCTGCTTCTTTCAAACGTTGTAAAGCCATAGGGTCTTTTCTTAAATCAACGTTGAAATCATTCATAAATTCTTGTGCTAACCAATCAATAATTCTCTTGTCAAAATCGTCTCCTCCTAAGTGTGTATCTCCGTTTGTTGATTTTACTTCAAATACTCCGTCTCCAAGTTCCAAAATTGAAATATCGAATGTACCTCCTCCTAAGTCAAAAACTGCGATGTTTGCATCTGAATCTTTCTTATCTAATCCGTAAGCCAAAGCTGCTGCTGTTGGTTCGTTGATAATTCTTCTTACTTTCAAACCTGCAATTTCTCCTGCTTCTTTTGTAGATTGACGTTGTGCGTCATTAAAGTATGCAGGTACTGTAATAACTGCTTCTGTTACTTCTTGACCTAAGTAATCTTCGGCAGTTTTTTTCATTTTTTGAAGAATGATTGCAGAAATTTCTTGTGGAGAATATAATCTTCCGTCTATATCTACTCTTGGAGTATTGTTATCTCCTTTTACTACTTTGTAAGGAACGCTTGAAACCTCATCTGCTACTCTGTCAAATGTTTCTCCCATAAATCTTTTTATTGAATAAATAGTATTATGAGGATTAGTTATTGCTTGACGTTTTGCTGGATCTCCTACTTTTCTTTCTCCTGATGATACGAATCCTACAACTGATGGAGTTGTTCTTCTTCCTTCACTATTTGCAATTACGACAGGTTCGTTTCCTTCCATTACAGACACACAACTATTTGTTGTTCCTAAGTCTATACCAATTATTTTTCCCATTTTTATAATTTTTTATTTGTTTATAATCTTTATGTTTACGCTACTATATAAACAAAATTTGTGCCAAAGTTGTTCTTTGACACAAAAAAATGACAAATTGTCATAAACGAAATATGGTTTAATGACAATAAATGAAAAGAGTATATTTTATTCTATAAAAATCTTTTTGGTTTTAGAATATATTCTCTTTGAATCCTTAGAAATATAAACTTTAACAAAATACATTCCAGATGAGACATCAGAAAGAGTAAATTGTTTTTGCTTTGTATTGAAAACATTGCGACCCAAAGCATTCACAACTTCTACTTTAACAACATTTTCGTTTGAAATAACTTCTACATTTCTATTTTCATTAACGACTTTCAAGTCAAAATCTTCCTCTATATCCATTTGTCTATTCTTTTTGACCAATAATTGGAATCTATCTGCATTTTCCCCAGCTTCAAACTCTGTTGTATAAACCAATCCTTCACTTAAACGAATGTCTTGTCCATTATCAAGCAAGAAAACTGTATAGCCCTCAGGAAGATTATCTACAATAAAACTCATTTGTTTGCTTTGAATAGTTCTAACGTTAATATTAGCAGTATAAGGCAAAACATTAACTGCTTCTTTTACAAGGCTCTTTCCATTCACAACAAAATAAGGTTCTGCTATATCTGAGCCTGCAAACATTTTATTAGCATCAAAAATATCGTACTCTTTTTCCGCTTTTTCATTATGTGAGAAATAAAGTTTTACTTTTTCATCTCCATCTATCAAAGAAAGTTCTACGTATTGAGATGCAGTGTTATTTTTTATTTTTTTAGAAGGATAATTTGTTAATTGAGTCTTTTTGAAATCTATTGTTTTGCTTCCTTCTGATGAAAAATTAACAAAGAAACCATCTGTCATTAAAATATCTCCAGATACTGCATCTTTAATTTCCCAAGTAGAGCCATTGAAATGATAAGTACAACCACCTTGTATTCCTTTTCCGCTGTTATCAGACAAAAAGTCTGCAACACTCAATTTTGCAGGATAAGGATTAGACAACGCCATCCAATTTCCGCCACCTGTACCAGGGTATTCTTTCACTGTTTTAATAACTGAAAAATCAGCATTGTTTAATTGATATGAAGCAGATTTAGAAAGATCGTATGAATATGCTGAATATTCACTGCCAGCATTATGAGAATATTTACCATCTCCGTATGTTGTGTAAGTGATTGAACCATTCGCAAAAGGCCAAAGGAAATATCCTTCTCCTCTTACAACAGAAGTTTCAATAGTTTCCCATTCTTCACTCCAATCACCCACAATATAATCAAACATTGACACAGATACGTCTCTATCTTTTGGAACTATTGCTTTCAAAGAATAACCAGAAAAAGGTGCTCCAATAAAAGTCCATTTATTTTCTTGCTTTGCAGGAGAATGCACCTCAATAATTCCTTGAACATTATTATCTGTTGTATTTATCAACTGACCAGATTGAGCGATTTCTAAAATTCCGTTGTTAATTATGGTATTTTCAGAAGTCAAAACGAAGTCTTGATTCAAAGTTACAATATTACCACTCTTTATAACATAGCTCGCAGGAGCAGTAGGCATAGAAGAAATACCCCAAGTTGCAGGATTATTGAAATTTCCACTTGTAACAGAAGTTAAAGTTTGACATTCACTAATAATCCCTTGAGAATTTGATGAACTAAAATTGCTTACCCAATTATCATTAGCCTTATAAGCATCTAAACTACCACAAGGAACAATCAATTTTCTATCTTTTGTTGTGTTATTAAAAGCACCTAATCCAAGAATTGGAGGAGTAATTCTTTTTACATTTATTGTTTTTAAAGAAGCAGAATTAACAAAAGCATTAGCCCCAATTGAAGTAACAGTTGTCGGTATTTCAATATTAGTTAACTTAGAATTGTCAAAAGCATTAGCTCCAATAGTTTGTATTCCCTCAGGCAAAACAATAAATGATAAATTAGGACAATTTCTAAACGCGTAATCTCCTATAGTTCTCACTGTATTAGGAATAGAAATACCTTGTATTTTGGAATTTGCAAAAGCATTATTACCAATTATTTCTACCGTATTAGGTATAATGACTCCTCTAAGATTAGAATTTGCAAAACCTATTCCTCCTATTTCATCAACCACATACGTTGTTCCTCCATGTTCAACGCTACTCGGTATAGTTACTACATCTGTCAAATTCACACCTGGAGCTTGTCCTACTTTCGCTTTACCCAAAGGCTTTAATTCATACTGAAAAACACCGTCAATAACAATTTGTGCAGAAGAAAAGGCTACTGACATCAAAAACAATACAAAAAAATACAGTTTCTTCATAATCATTTATTAAAATATTTCAAAAACTCATTATCATCCATTTTGCAAAATTAAACATATTTTAACAGTTCGCAAAATTTAATAACTTTTTATTATTAACAAAATTAACTACTCTTTGGATTAACGAAAAATATCAAAGAATAAATTTATCAAAACAAAGAATTAAACAATTTATTGACAAAAAAAATCTTACCAAAACTGTATATGCTATATCCAGAAACGGTATAAAAAAAATTGATTTTTATCCAAAACCGTATTACAATTATACCATTTTGGTATATGTATATATAATATATAATAAAGAGTATTATAACTAAATTTATATTAAACAAAGCGAGTTTGTTAAAAAAATTGTAATTAAAAAAAAGTCTGAGTTTGTAATGAACTCAGACTTTTTCAAACAATTTATTTAAAATTGCAAATATTACTTAATGATTATTTTTGCGGTTTCAATACTATTGCTTGTTTTTGCTTTCACAACGTATGCCCCGGCAGGTACATTATTCAATACAAAATTTCTTTCATTTGTTTGATACACTTTTTGGCCTAAAGCATTGTAAACTTCTACATCCATTTTTTCTTGTGAAAGTATATTGATATGGCGATTATCATTGATTATTGCAAATTCTGATTCTTCAACATCTGCAATAGATAATAATTTTTTCACTAATAACTTAAATCTATCTGCATTTTCTCCTTCTTCAAGCACTACTTCATACATATCTCCCTCAACCATATCTATTGTTTGCTCTCCATCAATCAAACTAACTGCATAACCTTCTGGAACATTCTTTGCTACTAATTTCACAGTGTCTGTTTCATAACTCCTAATGTTAAGTGTTGCATAATAAGGAAGTTCTTTCACCTCTTCTGCCACAAGACTTATTCCGTCAGTTAGGAAATATGGCTCTATAACTCCTGTTGTAGCAAATAATTTGTTTGCATCAAAAATATCATACGCTTGTTCTGCTTCATCATTTTGTGCAAATTGAACTCCTATGCTCTTAAAATCATACTCAACTGCAAAATCTATAAATTCTCTTGGTTGATTTAGAGACTTACTTTGAGATGACGGATAGTTTTTCATTTGCTGTTTTTTGTATTGAACTGTTTTATTTCCTGTACTTCCTACATTAACAAAGAATCCCTCAGTTACTTTAATTTCTCCACTTGATTTTGTATTAAAATACCCACCACTTGCATCAAAACCATAAATTCTTACTCCTTGAATACTAAGACCGCTTGTTGCAATAAAATCTGCTATATCCATTTTTCCAGGATAAGGATTAGCTAACGCCATCCAATAACCTCCATCTGTGTAAGAGGTTACTGCTCTTGTAAGAGAAAAATCACTATTGTTTAGGTTGCAACCATTAGGAACAAAATTTACACTACCACTATAAAACGGCCACATAAAAAAACTTTCACCTGCCGATACATTATCAGTAAGTGTCATATAATTATCTGACCATGCACCAGTAGAATAGTCATATTTAATTGCTGCAACATCATGATTTGTTCCAGAAGAAGGAATTTCAACAACGTTCATAGTGTAATTAGTAAACGGAGCAGCAGTTAAATACCATCTATTAGCGTTTATGCTTTTTTCAATTTTGATATTTCCTAAGTTATTAACAGATGTAGTATTTACCAAATCACCTCCATCTACTATTATCAAAGTTCCGCTATTATTTAAACGAATATTATTTGACAATACTAAGGTTGTATTTAATTTTACGGTCTTTCCTGCTGGAATATTTATATCTACACCTCCTGTTGGTAAGTTTGTAGTGTGTAAATTAGTCGGAACAACTCCTCCACCCCAAGTTGAAGATGCTGACCAAACTCCACTCACACTTACTGTATAAGTTGAATTCGCAGTTTCTACTTCTGCATAAATGCTCCAATCGATTCCTGTCGCATTATTTGTAGATGCATAATTGTTAAGTGATGTAATCTCAGATTGAGACAAAGGTGTAATAAAACAAGATATATTTCCTTGCCATATAATTGTTCCTGCAATAGCAGCAATTGTTGTTTCGGTTGTTGTTGTTGAGATATAGCGGTTGTCTATCTTGGCATTTTCCCCCACAGCGCAACCAATAGCAGTACTCGGTGTTATTCCAAAATATCCACTTTGATTCATAGTCATTGCAGGCGTATGAATTATAGGTTCAGCGTAAGAAGAATAAACATTTCCGTAAGCTGTAACACCTCCAATAAAAGCTTGATAAGAATATGCTCCTGGAGGAAACATATATACTGAATATCCATTTGAAGTAATATCACCAACAAATTCACATGCCTTTATTTCTCCTGCAGAAAATCCTACTACACCACCTGTATATAATGCTCCTTTACACGATCCGCTCACAGCACATCCTTTTACTATTGCACCAGAGTTGGATTTTCCTACAATCATACCTGTATAATAAGCGCCTGCATTATCAGAAGAATAAATAGAACCTGATATTACGTTACAATTTGTTATCGTTCCATTATTTTCCCCACATAACATACCTACCGAAGTAGCAAAACCTGTTACATGCACAGTTGACTCAATATTAAGATTTTTTATTTCCCCAGAATTTGAAGCAAACAAACCATAATTCTCATACTGATTATCAGGATAAACAGCGTTATAAGTTATTTTCTTTCCGTTTCCATTATACGTACCAGAAAAACTACTGATAACAGAAGCGGTTAACGTGTTTGGATATATAAAATCTTGGGTTTGGATATAATTTCCGTCTATCGGAAAACTTGCATCTACTCCAATTTTTGCAAAATCTGCTGCACTTGTGATTTGTATTTGGGCATTCAAAAATATTGTGCTTATAAATATTGCAACAAGGCTTAATATTATCTTTTTCATAATAACTATTGTTGTTTTGAATTTCTATATAACTTTACCCCAACGGCAGTTGCACCCATTCCTATCAACAAAAGCGTTGCAGGAGCAATCGGGGCTTCTGGTGTTTGTGGATTTCTATGCAACCCAACATTAGAGATATCCCCTACTTGTGGATTTTGCGGTGGTCGTGGCTGACAATATGACACCACTCCTATGAATAATAACACTAAAACTAACAAACTTTTCTTTAATAGTCTCATAATTATATCTTTTAATTTTACACCAATTCAACTTGCAAAAGTAATACTTTATTTTTTTACTGCAAAATTTTTCTTAATTAGTCTTTTATTTTTTTATCTCTTTCTTCTAAGAGTTGTTTTCTTGTCTTGCTTTGAGTAACTATGTAAACGCCTAAGAAAACTAAGGCGGTTGCTATGCTTTGTTTAAGTCCGAAAACACCTAAGCCCATAATTACAGAAAGAATTGTTGTAACTATCGGTTGCAAGTAGTTGTACATCGATAGGGTTGTTGGACGTATGCGAGTTTGTCCTATTGGGATTAAAAGATATGTTAGGAATGTTGCTCCAAGTATAACATATATTATTTTAAAACTAATTTCCCAAGAAAGTTGTGCGTACTCTACGGTTGTAAGATGCGAAAAAGTGAAGGGTGTTGAAAGGATTGTTCCAAAAAGAAACATCCATTTCATAAGTGTTATAGGGTGATTGCGTTGTATTAGTGGCTTAAATGCTGTTAGATATAAGCCGTAAGACAAGCAACTAACGAAACAAATCATATTTCCAATCCAAGAGGAGTTTGCTCCTGAGTTTGCAGAAGATAAAATAAGGATTAAGGCACCGCTGCAACCAATTAAAACACCTATTACTTTCTTAAATGTTATTGGTTCTTTGATAAAAATTGCAGAAAATATCATTGTAACAATTGGTGTAAGACTTACAACTATGGAAGCATCAACAGGAGAGGTTTTTGATAAACCATAAACGAAAGATGTTTGATTTAAGACAACTCCAAACAAAGATGCTAAAAGCAAAAACGGAATATCTTTTTTTGAAGCCTTCGGTATTTTGAACAGAATTGACACTAACCAAAAAACTATTGTTGCTCCAATAAAGCGAAGATAAGTTAAGGCGAGTGCATCGATTTGCAAAGAGGAATTAAGAATACTTTTGGTTATTGGAGTATTTATTCCAAATATTAGATTTACTGCAAAAATTGCTAAATGTCCTATGTAGGTTTGTTTCATTTTTTGATTTAATTATTTTTCATAAAAAGTGCAGATTACTTTTTGGTAAATCTGCACTCTCTTTATATTGACATAACTCATCGTTATGCTAATTGTCCCAAGTATTTTTTTTGTTAAAACGTTAAAAAGAATTATTAAACATAATTCTATATACGTAAAATCTGACGCATTGCCAGAGTTTGATAAATAGGTTTGTTATTTATCTCATTTTTATTAAGTAACTCTATTTTTTGTTCATATTTGTTAATTTTATTTTGTTGCAAAAACGATTCGTCATCTTGTGAAGAGCCTCCAAACCCTTGTCTTCTTTCAGAAAGAAGCACAATCATTTGTCCTTTTTGAGTTTGTTGAGCATTTGTAATACTATTAGTATTTGCCGATTTTATTGTTTTAGAAATTTTAAGTCTAACAATACTTGAAGGAGTGCCTTGAACAGAGAAAGAATTGCCTATTGTATGCGAACTAAACATACAAAGTATAAATATTACTAAGAAAACCGCTACATTTCTAAATATTTTAGATTTCATTTTCTTTCTTTTCTCTTCCGCTTGCAAAGTTATAAAAATTTATTCTTAGAATTTGCATAAATAACGCAGCTTTTTTCATTTTTGTTTTGCAGAAAAGAAAAAAAAGTGTAGTTTTGACAAGTTTTTATACATTGATTTATATGAATAGAGTATTGAATCTAAATAATAATAAGTGTGTTGCGTGTTATGCATGTGTGAGAGCGTGTCCTGTAAAAGCAATTCAAGTAAAGGAACATAACAATAAACCTCATATTGTGGAAGAAAATTGTATTGCGTGTGGAAGTTGTCTTGAAGCTTGTTCATATTCGGCAATAGAATTAGTGAGTAATATTGAAATTGTAGAGGAAATCTTGCATTCATCAGCGAAAACAGTTGCAATTTGTGACCCAAGCATTGCTGGAGAGTTCGCTGACGTGAGGGATTACCGCAAATTTGTCAGTATGATAAGGAAATTAGGCTTTGATTATGTGTGTGAGGTTAGTTTTGGAGTGGATTTAGTCAGCAAAAAGTTCGCTAATCTTTGTCAAGGCTACAAAGGCAAGAGTTATATCACATCTCACTGTCCTGTAAGCAATATGTATATCGAGAAATACCAACCTAATTTAGTTCATAACATCTCTCCTATCGTTCCTCCTGCGATTGCGTGTTGCTCAACAGTAAGAAAACTTTACGGAGAAGATGTTAAAGTTGTAAATATCACACCTTGCTTAGGATTAAAGAAGGATAATAATAGGTATGAAAAGACTTCACGAATTGATGCTTTCCTCTCTTTTATTGAACTAAGAGAGCTATTTGAAAAATACAATATAAGAGAAGAAGCAGTGGAGTTTTCCGAATTTGATGAACCACACGGCTACAAAGGTTCTTTATATCCTATATCGGAAGGCTTTGTTGAGGCCTGCGGTCTTTCGTGTTCACCTTCCGACAATCACATTCTAAGCGTTGAAGGCAAAAAAGACGCAATAGATGTATTGAAACAATTTGCAAAACACGGAAACGAATTTAACACTCACTTCAATATCTATTTTTGTAAAGGCTGTTTAATGGCTCACGGTTGCTCTAAGGGAGAGAAATTCCTAAGACACAACTTAGTTTTAAAATATGCCGACAAAAAAATCAACACCTTAGACAAAGAAGAATGGAATAAACATTTGAAACAATTTGAAAACATATCGGACTTAGTTGCTTTCTACAAGAATAACGACAAAACACTCCCTATTCCTAACGAAGAAAAAATTGAACAAGCCTTTGCAGAATTAGGAAAGCAATTTGCAGGAAGAAACATAGACTGTAAGGCGTGCGGATATGATACTTGTCAAGATTTAGCAACAGCTATCGCACAAGGAATAGCCTCTGCCGATATGTGTTTTTCGTTTGCAAGAAAAGATTCAAGAATATCTAACGACAAACTAAAACTTGCAAAATCAGAACTAATAGACTTGCAAAATAAATACAACATTTTAGAAGAGAATTTAAACATTCAACTACTCAATAATCACGAATTAACTTCTTCTTTAAGTTCTTTGATTCATCATATCAATCCCGGAATTGCGATTGTGAACGCAGATTTAAAAATAACCGATTCAAACAGTGGATTTATCGATATTTTAGAAGAAGATGCAAAAGAAATTGACGAAATTATCCCAGGGTTGATTGGGGCAAACGCCAAATCTTTGCTTCCAGAAGAGATTTTCTTACAATTAGAATACGTCTTAAAAAACTCACAAGACATAATGAACAAAGATTTCGATTATAACGGAAGATTTATCAATGTTTCAATATTCTCACTTGTAGAAAACAAATCCGTTTGTATAATATTCAGAAATCTTTACAACGAAGAAGAGCGTCCAGAAGAAATAATCCACAGAGTAAATGATGTAATAAAAGAAAATCTTCTTCAAGTCCAACAAATAGGTTTCATACTTGGCGAAGGAGCAGCAAAAACCGAAAAAATGCTTAACTCAATTATCAAAACCTATAAAGAACAAATCGGACAGAAGTAAAGAAAGATATTTAGGTGATATGAATAATAAAGAATCTATAAAACTTTTTGAAGAAAAGAAAGTTAGAACAATTTGGGACGAAGAACAAGAAAAATGGTATTTTTCAATAATAGATGTAGTAGAGATTTTGACTGAAAGTAAAAATTATCAAACTGCAAGAAATTATTGGAAAGTTCTTAAAACTCGTTTAATAGCAGAAGGCAACGAAACGGTTACAAATTGTAACCAGTTCAAAATGCGTGCTGCAGATGGAAAGATGAGAAAAACTGATGTTGCAGATACAGAACAATTGTTTCGTATTATTCAATCTATCCCTTCACCAAAAGCAGAGCCGTTTAAACAATGGATGGCACAAGTTGCAAGCCAACGTTTAGACCAAATGCAAGATCCCGAACTTTCTATTGAGCAAGCAATGATAGACTATAAACGTTTAGGATATTCTGATGCTTGGATAAATCAACGCATTAAATCTATTGAGATAAGAAAAGAACTAACAGATGAGTGGCAAAGAACAGGAGTGAAATTCGGAATAGAGTATGCTTCTTTAACGGATATTATAACAAAAGAATGGAGTGGGCTTACTACAAAAGACTATAAAAGATTAAAAGGCTTAAAAAAAGAAAATCTTCGAGACAACATGACAAACCTTGAAATAGCCTTAAACTCATTAGCAGAAGCTTCTGCAACAGAACTCTCAAAGCAACGTAATCCAAAAGGCTTCCTTGAACAAAAACACATAGCAAAAGACGGCGGAAATGTAGCAAAAGTTGCCAGAAATCAATTAGAAAAACAATTAGGAAAGACTATAATTTCCAATAAAAAAGCAAGCGATTATCTTATTGCAGAAAAAAACGAGGGCGAAACTAATTAAGATTTCGCCCTCGTTTTTTTATTTTATTGCTTAATCACTTTTTGCAGTGAAGTTTTTTCTTCATTTGTTAATCGTAAGTAATAAGCACCTGCTGGCAATGATTCAATATTTATTGTCTTTGCATTAGAGAAAGTAAGGATTGCTTTTCCTGTTAGGTCGATTAATTCTACTTTTTCTATTGCTTGACTGAAAGTAATTTCGCTTTTTGTAGGATTAGGGAAGAAAGAAATGCTTTCTGCTTCTGCTTGTTCAATACCACTGCAATCTTCCTCAATCCTATCTGTAAATAACATATTCCAAAAAGAAGTCGGAGCAGAATAAGCCTCCAACGTACCACAAGGAACGGTTAATGTTGCAATATTAGGATAAGGGAAAACAGTATTGTCCGCAAGAGTCGGAGGAATAGTTGCCAAGCAAGTAACGTTTTGCAAGAAAGAACAACCATTAAATGCACCGCTTCCAATAGAAGTAATACTTTCTGGAAGAGTAATAGAAGTCAAACCACTGCAATCATAGAACGCATAATCTCCAATAGAAGTAACACTGTTAGGAATAGTAACAGAAGTTAAACTACTACAACCTTGGAAGAATCCATAATAATAATCAAAACCATAGAAGTAATCATAATCGTTATGGCATGGTAATTCTGTAATATTATTAGACAAAGTAACAGAAGTTAAACTACTGCAATTATAGAATACACCACCTCCAATAGAAGTAACACTA
>DEPQ01000066.1:0-12469 GCA_002358855.1 Bacteroidales bacterium UBA3388 | reverse complement strand
TAATAGATGTTAAACTACTGCAACCATAGAACACCCGATATCCAATAGAAGTAACGCTATTAGGAATATCAATAGAAGTTAAACTACTGCAATTCTCGAACGCACGGTTTCCAATAGAAGTAATACTATTAGGAATAGTAATAGATGTTAAACTACTGCAATCTCTGAACGCCTTTTCTCCAATAGAAGTAACACTATTAGGAATAGTAAAAGATGTTAAACCACTGCAATAAGAGAACGCATAATCTCCAATAGAAGTAACACTGTTAGGAATTGTAATAGATGTTAAACCACTGCAATAAGAGAACGCCCCATCTCCAATAGAAGTAATACTATTAGGAATATTAACAGAAGTTATCTGAGGGAGTTCAGAGAACGCACCATCTCCAATAGAAGTAACACTATAAGTTGTTCCTTCATAACCTACTATTTCCGGAATGTTTACTGTTGTGATTGAATAATTAACATTATAAACTTCTACTTGTGGCGGATTTGTTGATGTTACTTCGTATTTCAATGAATCAACCCAAAACCTTGTTTGTGCTGAAAGCACGTTTGCACATAATAGAGTGCAGATAATTAATAATGTTCTTTTCATTTTGTTAAATTTTTATTTGTTAATAATTAAATTGTTGCCTAATGAAAAGACATTAAAAAAGACGTGGACTTTGTCTTATAGTTATATGAGGTCTTGGACTACCTGTTCGCTAAAATAAGAAAAGCCCACGATATACTCGTGAGCGTTTTCTGCTTTTCTTTTTAGCGAACTATTACGAAAGTGTCCAAGTTTCATATAGCTAAAAATAAGCAAAAACGCTTTTTTATGTCAATAAAATTTCAGCCGACAAAGTTAAGACAAATTTTTTAAAGCACAAAAAAACTTCAAATAAAGTTTCAAGAGGTAAAAATCTTTATTTTGAGGAAATTTCATTTTGCGAAAAAAAGTAGTTCCTTGACGAAAATTGAGTGAAAAACAAGGGTAATTTTTCCGAAAGCTCGTTTAGAAATTTCTAAAGCTCGTTTAAAATTTTCTAAAGCTCGTTTAGAAATTTGAAAAGCTCCTTTTTTTTCTGAAAAAATCAGGTTTTTTTTTGAAAAATCAATGAAAAAATCGCAAAAATCAAAGACTTTTTTGGCAAAAATCGGGCTTTAAAAAGTTAAATCATTGATTTACTGCTTTTTAGTTAAGGGCTTATAATTTCAATATTTGCAGACAGAAAATTTAGACTTAAAAATATCGCAAGCATTCGGCGTTAAATTTATAGAAATTTTGTTTACATCCGAAAATTCGTGGCGATTCTAATTTATAAGAGTAAAGAAAAATGCGTGCAATATTATGAAAATATCGCACGCATTTGGCATTAAATGTAGAGAAAAGTGTTTTGGTTTTTTATTTCTACTGAATTGTTATCTTTCTGCTTACAGGCTGATTGTCCATTATGAATTTCAGCACATAGGTTCCAGGCTCTACGGTTGAAACGTCTATTTCTCTTGGTAGTATATCCCACGCTCTGATTACTCTTCCATAGGAATCTATCATTTGTGCTTCTTTTAATTCTATTGCATTGGTTTCTATAAAGAGTGTTGTATCGCTTGGATTAGGATATATCTTCAATGATTTTCCGCTATATTGGTCTGGTGATAGCGATTGTTCGCCTACGGTTACTTGAACAACTTCTGTCCAAGATGAAGTGTCGCCTACCGAACATATTGCTCTTACTCTGAAATCGAATTGTTGTCCCATATCAAGATTTCTCAAAGTAAAACGAGGATATAACGAAATCATAGCAGAGGTATAATTAACTGCTAAGCGTTCTTTGTATTGTATTTCCCATTGAATATAAGGATTGCCTTCTACTTCGTCCCAAGTGCAAATAATAGTTTCATCGCCTTTTACTTGATAGTGCTGACATACGAAATTTTCTGGTGTTAAACAGGTTTCGGATTGTGAGGAAGTTGTAAAGTATTCTTCAATAAAATTCAGTGCTTGTTGATTTCCACAAGAGGAATAAAGGATTACTTTGTATTCTTGCATAGGTTGAAGGTCTGAAATCATAAATGGTGAAGTTATATTAGTGAATGAAAGTGTGTCGGCTTCTTGTGTGTTAATCAATGTAAGGTTATGCTCGGTTATATTGCCTATTGTTTGCCATTCTATTTGAGCAGAGGAGTGTGAAATATGAGTTACGGTTAGGCTTTCAGGGCTTAGGCAAGTGTCTTTAATAGAAAAATCAGTTATTGCATAGGTTCTTTCTTCAATTGTATCCATTTGGCTACGGATTGCAAAACGAACATTATCTGTTCCCAAGAATCCAATTAACGAAAGGCTGTTTTCTCCATTTAGAAAATAGAAATCCATTTCTTGCATTGCTTCTCCATTTACCGAAATAAAGAGTTTTGAGTTCACGCCTTGTAATGAAGAATAGTTAAAGGTAAGATATGGATTTGAAAGAGTGTGTAATTCAAATATTGGTGAGAATAATGTATCGGCTTCTACTCGCCAACAATCTGAAAAATTGCAAAAAGAACTTGATGTTGAGAATGTGATAGAATCTTCTACGTAATAAGGGAATTCGTTTTCAGGATAGCAAAGTGTGTGTAAGAAAACTTGTGAAGAAGCACTCGTATCTTGAGTTGGAGATATACATCTAACCTTTATTTGATAAATAGAGTTTGGCAAAAGTTGGCTTAACTCTATTCTATTTAGATTTGTTTGTTGAAATATTGAAGTATTATTTGTTGTCAATATAATTTCTACTTCATAACTCTCTGCGTCAAGATTGTCATTCCATGAAATTGTAGCCGTATTGTAAGAATAATTTTCTACTATTAAGTTTTCTGGCGGAGCAACTAAGGTATGAGTTGAGAAAGTGAATACATCAGACCAAAAACTTTGTTCTTCGCCACAATCTGCCTGTACTCTGAAAGAATAAGACGTACTTGGCTGTAAATTTTCCAAAAGATGATTTGGTGTAATTGAATTTAAGTTAATCCAAGTCGTATCTTCCTCTTTTTTATATTGCAGATTAAAAACATTTTGGTTTTCAGCAAATTCCCAATTCAGCATTGCAGAAGAAGAAGTGATATAATTAGCCTCTAAATTAGTTGGAATAGCACAATAACGAGCCGTTAGGTAAATATCATCTATTGCAACTGTATGAGAAGTTGGTGCTTGCGAGGTATTATACCAAACAAAAAGGAGTCTTCTTGTTGTTCCGATGTGGTGAACAGGCAATTCTATGTGTTCTCTTATCCATTGATTATTACCTCCCCTATAAACGCTTTGTCCAACTTGGTCTTGCTCGCTTGGAAGGTTATCTATACTAACAGAAGTTCCTGGTGCAATAAGATAAAGTTTTAATCCTGCGTTTTGAAGCTCAGTTTGAGTATAATAACTGAAATCAATATAAAAACTTTGTGCATATTCAGGAATATAAAAATCAATATAAGCATAGCTAACCGAAGAAACACTATTATTACATGCAAAGTTAATGCCGTTAGTTACGTGAAGAGATTTACTACCCACACTTGTATTGTTTGTAGCCGAAGAAATCTTCCATGGATTCTCTCCTGCATTGAATGTTCCTATTAGTTTATTTTCATTAGTGTCTTCAAAATCTATTTGAATTGGTAATTGGAAAACACTATTTTGATGTAAATATTTTGCGTAAAGGTATTTCCACGGACTAAATGAGCCTTGACAATTTGTTCTTACAGCAATTTGATATTGATTTCCTTCAATAAATTCTTGCACAAAGTTGTATTCGTAATTTTGTGTTTGATTTATTATATCATAATTATCGGGATTTGTTCCTACTTCACCACAAACGATTTGCCAAGTATTCGTTCCTTCTGCTGGTTGCCACTGTACATTTATTAAATTATTGTCTATGTAGCCTAAAAAAAAGTCTGCAACTCGCGGACAAAGAGTATCATCACTCAAAGTGTAGAAATAATTTTCTGCACTCCACAAACTTGTGTCGCCATCAATATCCACCATTCTCACTTTCCAGATATAGCGTGTATTTGGACTAAGATCGCTAAGAAAAACAAGCGTATCATTTAATGTTAGTTGTGTTGGTTCCTCTGCAAGAGTAGGCTGGTAAACTAATTGCCACAATTCTGCATTGGAATTATTCCTCCACGAAAGCGTTGCATTGGTTGGATCTATCTCGCTACTGTTTAAACCGTATGGCACATAGGTTTGTGTGGTTTGAGAGTAGGCAATATTTACTGAAAACAAAATTATAAAAAATGATAATAGGATTTTCTTCATATCGTTAATGTTTATTGTGTTATTTTTTCTTTGATTAAAAAATTAAATTCTTTGCTTAAAAACAGGTTTTGTTTGTATAAAAAAAAGTAATAGGCTGCTACTACTAATAAAGAGACAAGTGCGGATAAGGATTGAGTCAAAGAGAATAGTTTTATGCTTAAAAACAAGGCTATAACAAGTAAAATTAAGGGTAGAACAAAGGCTATAAAAACCGCTTTCATTCCTAATTTTGTGCTTATTGTGATTATAACCTCATCTCCTATGTTATAATTTTGAGTGTCTTTGGTTTTTATTTCTATTTCCTTGTCTTTTTTGTCTAAACTTGTGCATGCTCCTCGTGCGTGACAAGATGAGCAAGTGGATTTTTGCTCTATTTTGACTATTACTTTGTCTTCTTGTTTTTTTATTACAATTCCTTTTTGCTCAACGCAGTCTTCTTTCATAGAGTTTTTATATTATTGCAACCATATCTTTTTCTATCCAAATTTCTTTACCGTCTTCTGTTTGGATTCTTATTTTTTCTAATTTTCTTTCTTTAATTTCTACTTTTTGTCCCTTAAATAATTTTGTTTTGCTTTCGTTTTTCTCTGGCAGTTTAATAACTATTGCGTTATCTTGGGAGTTTATTGCATTTTGTCGTGCTAAGCCAAAAGAGAAAGAGGCTATTGTTAGAATAAAACAAGAAAGCATTAAATAAAAGTAGAGAACTTTTTTATCAAAACTAAAATAATAAATAAAAAACAAAAGTGCAGAAGCAATAAGTAGCACAATAGTCAATATAGCCCAAGTCATTGGAGAGAATAGATTGTAGATATTTTTTGCCCAACGAATCAAAAAGAAATCTGGAATCTTGTAAACATCTCCCATCAAACGAGTTTTAGATATTTTGTTATTGGTTTGATAAATTTTGTTGCGAGGAGAAAATTTCAAAGCTTTTTCATAATATAGCGTACTATTAACATAATCGCTTAAACGAAAGTATGTGTTTGCTATATTGTTGTAAAGCTCTGCTGAGACTTCATTTTTCTCTACTTGTTTGTAGAGTTGAAGAGCTTTTTCATAGTCTTGTTGTTGATAGGCTTTGTTTGCTTGCTCTAAAACGCTCGTTTGTGCAAATAAAGTAGTCGAAAAAATAATTAAAACAGTCAATAAAAAAGTTTTTTTAGTGTTTCGTTTTTGCTTCTTAATCAATAACATTTGGTTTTCTATTTCTGTGATTACGTTTTCGGTCAATGAGAAGAGTTCATTGTAAAGTTCCACTCCTTTATTTTGAGAAAAACGCACATATTCGCACTTTTCCAAAACAGAAAGAGTTTTTTCCAATAATTCTTCGTTTAATTCGCTCTTTTGAAGTTGCGTTTTGATGTTTTCTAAGTTTAAATCGTAGCGTGAAATCTTGAACTTATCAGACAAATAGTTCCATAAGGCTTGTCCGATCTCTGTTTCAAACTCTGCGGCTTGATTTGTATCAAGATATATCTTTGCTTGCTTTAAACGTTTTAGTGCAACTTTATTTGCTTTCTTTAATCTGATTGCCACAACGTCTTTATTCTTTTCTATTTGCGTTTTTGTAAGTTTTATCATTAAAAACAACAAGAAAAAGATGAGTGCAATCAAAGAATAAAACCAAATACTATGAAAAGGTTTGGCTAAAATAAAATTGGAATTATGCTTTTGTGGAGTATCAACTATATCCATATTTTTGTATTTCTCTCTTTCGGTAAGTTGCTCCACTAATTCATTACTATTATTTCCTTTAGTTATTGTTAGAGAATAGTCTTGTGTTGAAAGGACTTCGTAATTTTTTGTTTCTGTATTAAAGTATGTAAACTCCAATGAAGGAATCTTGAAATTACCTTCAACTCTTGGAATAATTACATACTGAAATGTTCTTTCACCCCTTTGACCTGCTGAAGTTTTTGAAATATTGTCTGAAATTTTTGGGTCAAACACTTCAAATTCATCAGGTATTTGAAGTTGCAGACCATCAATCAATGTCAGATTTCCTTGACCTTTTATTGTATATTGAAGAGTTATCGCTTCGTTTGTTTTACATTGAGTTGTATCTATTTTAGACTCTATTGTAAATTGCCCAACTGCTCCAGAAAATTCTTTATCGGTTGTTGGCAATGGCTCAACATCTATTTCTAATGAGTTGGTTTTTAATTTTTTATTTACAGTTTCAAATACAGGGGTTACTCTTGAAAAGAATGGATCGTTGAAAAACGCATCAAAGAAAGGATCTCCTGTCGATTGTCTTTGACTTCTTTGAGTACCTGTTTGAATATGAGCAAGGACTTCCAATCCCATTGGTGCAATTTTAAGTTTTCCTGTTTTTTGAGGATAGACTAAAACTTGTCGAAGAGTGGCTACTTGATATGCTTTGCCGTTTATAATTTCTCTTTCAAGCGATGGTGTTGTTTGATTATCCAATTCCTCTACCCAAAAGCCTTGTGAGGTTGGAAATTTATCAACTTGATATTCCGAAATAGGAACAAGTGTATAAATTTTATAAGAAATAATGATTTCTTCTCCTAATGCAACTTTTGTTTTGTTTGGAATAGCTCTAACAAAAACTGCATTTTCATCTACTTGCTTTACTTGCGGTTGTTGAGCGTGTTTATATGGATCATAATTCGGGTCATTCTTTGCACGAGTCTGCATACTCGGATTATTTTCCACCTTTACATTTACCGCTTTTGTGTAATAAGTTCTGTCTTTTACTGTTACCTTTGCAGGAGGTATCGTTATTGTTCCTGTATTTAGGCTTTGAAGGAAATAAGTATAAGTTGTAGTAGTGTTACTTTCTCGTTTTCCGTTGATGATGCTAACAGATGAACTTCGCATCACATTTGGTCCACTCAATATATTAACGTCTTGAAACGTTGGCGCGATGAAATTTTTTGGTTTATCATCGTTTACAACAAAACTCACTTTAAATCGCTCGCCTTTTCCTACAACTTTTGGTACTTGAATAGTAAATTCTATTTCTTGTGAAAAAAGTGTAAAGCAAGATATTAAAGCAAAAATAAATAATGTTATCTGTTTTTTCATTTTTTACCAATCTTTTTCAATATATCTTTTTTGAACTTGTTGTTCTTCTTTCTTTTTAACTTTTTCTAACGTATTTTTCTCGTTATTTTTCAAAGCTTCCAACATTCTTTCTGTATCTTTCTTGTCTTTCATTCTTTGAGGTTGTGGCGGTGGATTATCCTTTTTCTGTTCTTGGTCTTTCTTTTCCTGAGAGTTTTGTTGGTTTTGCTGTTGTTGTTGCTCTTGTTGTTCTTGCTGTTGTTGATTTTGCTGATTTTGATTTTGGTCTTGTAATTTGTTCAATAAGTATTGTGTTAATGCTAAATTGTACTTCGCTGCACTATCTTGTGGATTTAGTCTAAGAGTTTGCTTGTAGTCTTCAAAGGCTTTTTGTAAAAATTGAATTTTTGAAGAAGATTCAGCAGAAGTATCAGTATTGAATAGTTGGAAATTTACATTTCCTCTATTATATGTGGCGTTTGCATTGTTGAGTGTATCATTATAAGAATTGGATTTTAGATATTGTTCATAATATTTTAATGCTGTTTGAAGTTTTTCTTGATTTTGTTGTTTGTAGCTTGCGTTTGCTAAATTATATTGTCCTTTTAAATAATTGCTATCGGCTACTAAGGCTTTACGATATTCTTCTTCTGCTTTCAGGTATTCTTTTTCTTGATAGAAATCGTTTCCGCTTCTAAGATTTCTTTTCTCCTTATCGCAAGATGCAAAGAATATTATCGTAAAAAGTAAAAATAAAAAATTCTTATTCATAATTAATGTTTGATTTTACTTTCCAAAAAATAGTTTTCTATTGATGTATTTGTTCTTTTTCTCAAAAATAATCCATTCTAACAACAAAAAGATTAACGAAATAATAGCAAAAATATAGAATTTGCTATCATAATTTTTATAAGCGACTGCTTCGTATTCGTTTTTATCCATTTTGTTTATGCGAGCCAAGACATTATCCAAACCTATTGAAGTGTTATTTGCTCTAATGTAAACTCCATGCCCTTCTTTGGCTATATCCTTTAACAACGTTTCATTTAATTTTGTCAAAACGATATTTCCGTTTCCATCTCTCTTGTATTCACTTCTGCCATTTTTAGCATAAATAGGAATAGGTGTACCTTCTGTTTGTCCTAATCCAATAGTATTTACTACAACTCCTTCTTTGGCTATTTCTTTTGTAGCCTCTAAAACTCCTTCTTCATTGTCTTCTCCATCAGAAATAAGAATAATGCTTCTTGATCGTTTAGTCTCATCTTGATTTTCAAAGGCAGAGTATGCTTTTTCTAAACTTTCTGCTATTGCAGTACCTTGTGTTTCTATCAATTTAGTGTCTATAACTTCTATAAAGGTCTTTGCAGCAGTATAGTCAGAGGTTATTGGGAGGTGAACAATACTTGTGCCTGCGAAAACAACGATTCCGATTCTGTCTCCTTCTAATTGGTTTATCAATTGTGTCAAAGATTGTTTTGCACGACTGATTCTGTTTGGTTTTAAGTCCTCTGCCAACATACTATTAGAGACATCTAAACACACCATAAGGTCTGTACCTGTGCGTTCTTTCTTTTCTATCGATGTTCCTTTTTGTGGATTTGCTAATGCAATAATTAGGAAAAACAATGCTAAGTTCCATAGAGTAAACTTTAAGTATTGCTTTCCTATTGAAAGTTCTGGAATAATTGTTTGTTGTGTTTTTTCTTCCGCAAATTGTTTAAGTTTCTTTTTTTTAGATTTAATATAGAAATAGTGTAATAAATAAAATAGCGGAATCAATATCCATAAATATAAAAACTGAGGGTTTTCTAAACGTATCATTGTATTACGGATTTGTTCTTAAATATGTTTTGCGTAAAAGCATTTCTAAAACTAATATTATCAAGACCGCCAAAATAAAATTGCCACCTACGTCTTTTGTATGTTTGTATAAAGAAACATCTATTTTGGTTTTCTCCATTTTGTCAATCTCTTTGAAAATTTCTTCTAAGGAAGAGTTTTTTGTAGAGCGGAAATATTGTCCGCCTGTTGTGGTTGCAACTTCTTTTAACAACTCTTCATCAATTTTTACTTCAACATTTTGATATTGTTTACCAAAAGGTGTGTAGTAAGGATAGGGTGCATGCCCTTTTTTACCTATTCCGATTGTGTAAATCCTAATATTGTATTCTTTTGCTATGCTTGCGGCTGTGATTGGGTCAATTGCACCCATATTATTCACTCCGTCTGTTATCAAAATGATTACTTTGCTTTTTGTTTTTGTGTCTTTGACTCTGTTTATTGCTGTTGCTAACCCGTCCCCTATTGCTGTACCATCATCAATTTGCCCACTTTCTGTTGTAGAAAGCAAATCCAGCAAAACTTTATGGTCAATTGTTGAAGGGCATTTAGTATATGCTTCTCCTGCAAAAACAACTATTCCAATATTATCACTTTTCCTGTTTTCGATAAACTCTTTTGCTACTTTTTTTGCTGACTCTAATCTATTGGGTTTAAAGTCTTCTGCTAACATTGAAGTAGAAACGTCTAATGCTAAAACTATATCAATTCCTTCAATGCTTTTTTCATCGGTTGAAGAACTTAATTGAGGTCTTGCTATCGCTATTATAAGTAAGGCTACCGCCAACATTCTTAGATAATCTGGCAATTTTCTTATTCGCAATTTAAAGGTTTTTCTTGCATTTGAAAATTGTGATATATCAGAATAAACAATTGTTGTTGCCTTTCTTTTATCGTAATATCTTTGATATAGAAACATCAAAGGCAATAACAATAAAAGTAAAAGCAAATATGGATATTGAAAACTTATGTTATTTATCAGATTCATTTTGTTCTATTTCTTCTTTTGTGTTTATAACAAATTCTTTCGCATTTGAGAAAGAGTTTTTGTCTATCATTTGATTTGTTTCATATTTTGCAAATTTCACTAAATCTGACGTAGTGAATAAATTTTCTAATAGAGTGTAATTGTTTTGTGAAATGCTATTAGTTATTTTTACCTGAGAGAGAATTTCAGAACTTGTCATTTCTGAGGCAAATATTCCAAATCTTTCTTCTAAGTAAACCCAAATAATTTCTGTTAATTCAGTATAATATTGTTTTTGAAGACTTTGTTCGCTTAGTCTTTTCTTTGATAAGTCTTCCAAAGACTGCAATGCTTTTATGTGAGGTGGTATTTTAGGTTCTTCTTTTACAATTTCTGGTGTTGTGATATTTTGTTTTCTTTTCTTCATATACCACATAAGGAAGTAAACTCCTACACCTATTACTATAATAGCTAACAATACATATATTATAGGTAGGATTTCTTTAAAGGTAAACTTCTCTTCTAAAACAGGTTTTATATCTTTAATTTCTATTTTGTTTGTGTCAATAGGATATTGCAAAATTTCAATTTGAGTTGGTGATACTTCAAGTATTTTATCGTTAGTATTACCTAATTTTATCTGCACTCCTTCTCCTAAACTTCTTTCTCCACTAATAAAACTTGTGTAATATTGTTTGTAAAGCAAGAAGTTCTTGTTGTTTTCTTTAACAGTATCTATGATAGTTGTTTGTAATTCTAAACTATCTGTGTTATTTTTTCCTATCAATAGAGTTTGTTGCTCTTTTGAATTAAAAGGAACTTTAAACGAAAACTCTATTCTATCACCAATATTATAGGATTTTTTATCGGCAACTCCTTTTATCGTTTGTGCTTGAACAAAAACCCAATTGGTAATGATAAATAAAATAAGAAATACTATGTTTTTAATTTTCATTTTATGCTTTCCCTCTTTTTGAAAACAATTTTATCAATGATTTTATGTAATCCTCCGAAGCCAATATTTGAACACTGTCAATACCATACTTAGTAAATTTTGTCAAGTTCTCGTTTTGTAGTTCATATCTTTGTTTCGCAAAATTTTCTCTTGTAATCCTATCTGACGTGTCTATCCATTGTAGTTGTTTTGTTTCAGCATCTTCAAATTGTACCAAGCCTATGTTTGGCATTTCAAACTCTCGTCTGTCGTTTACAAATATTGCTGTTAGGTCATGACGCTTTGCTGCTATTTGTAGACTGTCGTCAAATTTTCCAAAGCAGTCTGTAATCATAAAACAACTTGCTCGCTTTTTGATTACATTGCTTAAGAACACTAATGGTAAGGAAAAGTTTGTACCTCCTTCGTTTTTACGAAACAAAAGTAATTCTCTAATAATTGTTAATATGTGTGAAACGCCTTTTTTAGGCGGAATATATTTCTCTACTTTGTCCGAGAATAATATTACACCAACTTTGTCATTATTGTTAATGGCTGAGAACGATAATACAGCGGCTATTTCAGTTATTATTTCAGATTTCAAAGATTGTTCTGTACCAAAAAAGGTCGAGCCACTAACATCTATCAGTAACATTACGGTCAATTCTCTTTCTTCTTCGTAAACTTTTACAAAGGGCTTGTTATTTCTTGCTGTTACGTTCCAATCTATATTTCTTATTTCGTCTCCGTAAGCATATTCTCTTACTTCGCTAAATGTCATACCCTTTCCTTTAAAGGCACTATGATATTGTCCCGCAAATACTTCTTGCGACAAACGTCTTGCTCTAATTTCTATTCTGTGAACTTTTTTTAAGATTTCTTCGGTGGACATATATTTCTACGGAACGTCTATTCTGTTTATAATTTCTGTAACTATATCTTCCGATTTAATGTTTTCTGCCTCTGCTTCGTAGGTTAGTCCTACTCTATGACGCATTACATCTAAGCAAATGCTTCTTACATCTTCTGGTATTACGTATCCTCTTCTTCTTACAAATGCTAAGGCTCTTGATGCTAAGGCTAAATTGATTGTTGCACGCGGTGAAGCTCCATAATTGATTAAAGATTTCAATTTTCCTAAACCATATTCTTCTGGATAACGTGTTGCAAAAACTATGTCTGTGATATAATTTTCGATTTTAGCATCTAAATAAACTTCTTTTACTATTTCTCTTGCTCTAATTATGTCTTTAATTGAAACAATTGGTGTTATTGCTGTTTTTTTCGCCGCAATTTGAGTTCTAAGAATTTCCTTTTCTTCTTCCCTGTTAGGATAATTTATAACTACTTTCATCATAAATCTATCCATTTGAGCCTCTGGTAATGGATATGTACCTTCTTGTTCAATTGGGTTTTG
>DEPQ01000044.1:6061-13813 GCA_002358855.1 Bacteroidales bacterium UBA3388 | reverse complement strand
AAAATATCGCAAGCATTCGGCGTTAAGTGGTGGTGAAAGTTTTTTATTTTTGCTCCAAGGCTTAGTTTAGCTCTTGCATTTTGCAGAGTTGGTAATAGAGCCCTTTGCTTTCAATTAGGCTGCTATGAGTTCCGATTTCCTTAACAAAGCCTGCGTCCATTACTACTATCTTATCGCAATTTTTTATGGTAGATAATCGGTGCGCAATGGTGATTATGGTTTTTTCTTGTGCGATTTGGTTGATGGCTTCTTGAACTGCGTGTTCGGAAATGGTGTCAAGGGCGGAGGTTGCTTCGTCTAAGATTAAGATTTCGCTCTTGCGAAGTATTGCTCTTGCGATTGCGAGCCTTTGTCTTTGACCTCCGGAAAGTGTTGAGCCTCTATCGCCTATGATTGTGTTGTATCCGTTTTCTAATTTAGAGATAAATTCGTGGGCGTTGGCTTTTTGTGCTGCCAAAATCACTTCTTGGTCGCTGTATTCTTTACTTCCGAATGTTATGTTATTCTTTACTGTGTCGTTGAAAAGGATTGTTTCTTGCGTAACTATGGATATGTGTTTGCGAACATTGTCTGAATATAGGCGATCAAGGGGTAGGTCGTCAAAGAGTATGGTGTCGGGTTCGGTGTTATAGAATTTCATAATCAAGTCAATGAGTGTGCTTTTTCCACTGCCTGATGAACCTACGATTGCTGTGTTTTCTCCTTTTGCAAAAAAGAGATTGATGTTGTTTAACACGGGTGTGGTGTCGTAGGCAAAGGTTAGATTTTTTATTGTAATGCCTTTGTTGATTTTCTCTAAGATTAGAGGATTGCTTGGCTCAATTACGGAGTTGTTTGCATAGATTATTTCACATATTCTTTCCTTTGCGGCATCTGCTCGTTTGATGTTGTAGAACGAGGTTGAGATATCTTTTGCTGGTTTGATGAGTAGGGCAAAGATAATAAGGTAAACGATGAACATATCTGCACTCATTTGTGCGGGAACAGAGAGTACGTTTTTGCTTCCTATGAGTAGGATTCCAATTACTAAGCAGTTGCCAAAAAATTCGCTTTGTGGTGAGGCTAAATTCACTCTTCGGTTTATTTTATTTCTTAGACGTGTGTAGGAAGCGTTGAAGTTTTGGAAGCGAGAGTTCATTTCCGCAATCGCATTGAAAGACTTTATTATGCGAAGCGAAGATATTGTTTCTTCTATTATAGAGGTAAGATGAGCGGATTTTTGTTGCATGTGTTTAGATGAGCGTTTGAGTTTGCGAGAAAAGAAAGATACAATTCCCGCAACAGGAGGGAAGAGTATCAAAACAAGAAGCGTGAGTTTGTAATCAATATACAAAAGCACGGCAAAGTACAATACAACATTTATAATATTATTTACAAGATTTTGTAATGATTGCAAGACATTTTGTTCATACTCTGTGATGTCGTTGCTAATGCGTGAGAGTAGGTCTCCTTTCTTAAAACTTGCGATAAAGCCGATTGTTTGTGAGGAGAACTGTTCAAAAAGTTTGTTTCTTATGTTTCGTATAATTTTGCTACGAGTTGAACCGATGAAAAAAGAGGCTAAGTAAGTGAGAAGGTCTTTCAGAAAATAGATAACAAAGATTATTGCGGCAAAAAGCCATAGTGCTTTGTGTTTTCCAAAAGATAGACAATAATCATATACTTTGTTGAGAATGATTTCTAATTGCGAAGGATTTTCTGTTGCTTGTGTCGGAGTGTCAAAAAGGATTTGGAGAAAATTGCTTACCGAAAGAATTGAGGCAACAGAGAATAAAGTCGCCATACACATAAGAGCAATGAATAAAACAATGCTCCCTGTGTATGGCTTTAAGTTGTTTTTTGTAAATGCTTTGTATTTTTTATTCGCCATAAACACCTACGTAATTCGATGGTGTGATTTGACGCATTCTCTCTTTTGTTTGCTCGTCAATATCAAGCGTTGCAATAAACTCTGCTATTGTTTGTTGATTTATCTTGGCGTTTGTGCGTGTTAGGGCTTTGAGAGTTTCGTATGGATTAGGATAATTCATACTTCTTAATATGGTTTGAAGTGCTTCTGCTACAACTGCCCAATTGTTTTCAAGGTCTCTTTCTAATGCTTCTTGATTTAAGATTAGTTTATTCATACCCTTGATGATAGAATTTAGGGCAATTACAGTGTGAGCCAAAGGTACGCCAATATTTCTGCTTACAGTAGAGTCTGTTAAGTCTCTTTGAAGACGAGAAATAGGTAATTTCATAGACAAATGTTCAAAGATAGCATTTGCAAGTCCAAGATTTCCTTCTGCATTTTCAAAGTCTATTGGATTAACTTTGTGAGGCATTGCACTACTTCCTACTTCTCCTTCTTTAATCTTTTGTTTGAAGTATTCCATTGAGATATATTGCCACATATCTTTGCAGAAGTCCATAAGGATTATGTTGATTCTTCTTACATTGTCAAAATATGCTGCAAGATGGTCATAATTTTCTATTTGTGTTGTGTAAAGCGAACGTTCCAAACCAATAGTTGAACAGAAATTGTTTGCAAAATCTACCCAATTATATTGAGGGAATGCAACGTTGTGAGCGTTGAAGTTTCCTGTTGCTCCTCCAAATTTTGCAGCAAAAGGAATAAATGCAAAATAAGCAAGTTGTTGTTCAAGTCTGTAAACAAATACTTGCATTTCTTTGCCTAATAATGTTGGCGATGCAGGTTGTCCGTGAGTGTGAGCAAGCATTGGGACTTTTTTCCATTCAGTTGCTTTTTCTCTTATTAGTTCTACAACATTATTTAAAAGAGGCATAAAACTTTCTTCGTGACAATCTTTAAGGCTTAAAGGAACTGATGTGTTGTTTATGTCTTGTGAAGTAAGTCCAAAGTGAATAAATTCTTTGTATTCTTGAAGATTCATTTCGTCAAAGCGTTGTTTGATGAAGTATTCCACTGCTTTGACATCGTGATTTGTTATTTTTTCTATTTCTTTGATTTGATTAGCATTCTCAACTGTGAAATCGTTATAGATTTTGCGTAAATCATCAAATTTACTCTTATCAAAATTGCTCAATTGTGGCAATCCTAATTCGCATAACGCAATAAAATATTCAATTTCTACCTTTACTCTATATTTAATCAAAGACGCTTCTGAAAAATACTTTGCTAAATCTTTTGTTTGTCTTGAATATCTGCCGTCAATAGGTGATATCGCTTCTAATGCTTTCATATTCTAAAATTCTTTATTTATTATTCTACCTGATTCTAATAATTTCTTTAATAAACTGCTTGAACAAGACTTGCGAACCGCCTCAATATGTTTTGCAGAGTGAGTATCGGTCCCAAGAAGTTCTACCATATTATTATCAATTAACTTTTTGGCTAAATTATACACATCTTTGCCGTAGTAATTGCCCAAAGAAATGATATTAACCTGAAATAAAACTCCGCTATCTTTTAAACGAATGAATTGATTGAAGTCATTGAGCCAATAAAGATAGCGTTCGGGGTGTGCAAGTATTAGTTTGTAACCCGCTAACTGCAATTCAAAAATATAACCATCTAATCCAAAAGGCGGAAACATAAAAGGAAGTTCAACTAACAAGTAGTTGTCGCCAAAAGTCTTGAATTGACCGTTTTTTATTCTTTGATTAACCCCTTCATCTAATAAATGCTCTGCACCAACTTCAATATCTAATTTTATTCCCTCAAATCGAGCGGCTCTTCTCAGTCTTTCGCATAAATCATCAAGCTTTGTAACGTCATTTTGAAAGTATTCTGTTTTTACATGTGGCGTTGTGATGATTTTTTTGTAGCCAAGCATTTCCAATTCTTTTAACAATGCCAAAGAAGTGTCCATATCGGGCGAGCCATCATCAATTCCGGGAATTAAATGCGAGTGAATATCTGTATGAAGCACCGATAAATCTATTCCGTTGGTGTGGTTGTTATCTTTTTTTAGCCAATTGAACAATCCCATTCTAAATTGTCTTTAATTGTTTTATTGTTTCAGTTGGGTTTTCTGCTGCAAAAACTGCATTTCCTGCCACTAAAACATCAGCTCCTGCTTCAATTAGTTTTTTATAGTTTGCAGTATTTACGCCACCATCAATTTCTATCAAACAATTAGAATTCTTTCTTTCTATAAGTTGCTTTAATGTTTTTATTTTACTGTAAGTGTTTTCTATGAATGATTGACCTCCAAAGCCAGGATTAACACTCATCAAAAGAACTAAGTCGCACATTTCAATAATGTCTTCTAATACGCAAACGGGTGTGTGAGGATTTAAAACAACTCCTGCTTTCATTCCAAGTTGTCTTATTTTGCTAAGACTACGATGAAGATGTGTGCAAGCCTCGTAGTGAACCGTAATAATATCTGCTCCACAATTTTTATAATCTTCAAAGAATTTATCTGGTTCAACAATCATTAAGTGAACGTCAAGAGGCTTTTTTGCTATTTTTTTAATGTGTTTGATTACTGGTTGTCCAAAAGAAATATTTGGAACAAAGACTCCGTCCATTACATCAACGTGTAGCCAATCTGCTTGGCTGTTATTTAACATTTCTATATCCTTTTCCAAATTGCAAAAGTTTGCCGAAAGCAACGAAGGAGAGATTAAATGTGCCATTTCTATCTTTTATTTTTTTTATTAGTTCGTTTATTATTTCTATTGTTTGATTTGTCTTTTTTATTTGGTCTTTTAGCTTGTGCAAGTTCCAAAGTAAGTGGGCGTCCCTTATAAAATTTGTCTTCAAAAGCAAAAAGGACGTCATCAACATCTCGTGAAGAAACCTCAATGTATGAGAAATTATCAAGAATGTCTATTTTGCCAATTTCAACTCTCATATTAGGACAGTAATCGTTTATTAAACCAATAATTCTTTGAGGAACAATTCTGTCTTTTCTTCCAAGAGAAATAAACAAACGTGTAAATTCTCCTTTTTTGTCAGTAGATTTTTTGTTGTCTGTTTTCTTTTTCTCTTTTTCTTGCTTAGTTTCGTCCACGTTTAAGTCGGGAGCGTCTTTGTAATAGTCTAAAAAACGGTTAAATTCTACGGAAACAAATTTTTTTATCAACTCTTCACGGGTCAACCAACTTAATTTAGAAATTACCTCTGGAATAAAATCTTCTATTTCCTCTTCATTGACAATAACATTCTCTAATTTATTTATCATATTAAAGAGTTGTTTGCGACAAACTTGCTTTCCAGTTGGAATTTCTGCCTTTTCAAAGGTCTTTTGTATTAACTTCTCAATGTTTTTTATCTTATGCTTTTCTCTAAGGTTAAGAATTGCAATAGATATTCCTTGTTTGTCGGCTCTACCTGTACGGCCCGAACGATGAACATATTGTTCTAATTCATCAGGTAGGTTATAATTTATTACGTGTGTAAGATTGCTTACGTCCAAACCTCTTGCTGCTACGTCAGTTGCAACAAGCATTTGAATATTTCTAAGTCTAAAACGACTCATTACGTGATCGCGTTGTGCTTGTGAAAGATCTCCGTGAAGCGAATCTGCATTATATCCATCTCTTATAAGCATATCTGCAACCTCTTGTGTCTCTACCTTTGTGCGACAAAAGATTATTGCATATATATCTGGATAATAATCTGCTATTCTTTTGAGTGCAAGATATCTATCTTTGGCGTGTACCAAATAATAAAAGTGTCGTACATTGTTTGAGCCTTGATTTCTGCTTCCTATTTGGATTCGCACAGGGTTTTCAATGTAATTACTCGCTATTTCTTCAACCTCATCAGGCATTGTAGCAGAAAAAAGTAGCGTGTATTTGTTTTCAGGAGTGTGTTCTAAGATAGAATCCAAATCTTCTTTGAATCCCATATTTAACATCTCGTCTGCTTCATCTAAAACAAGGTATCTTATTGAAGAAATATCAACTTTACCTCTATCAATCAAGTCATTGATTCTGCCAGGTGTTGCAACAATTATTTTTGCACCCTTTTTTAACTCTTTAATCTGCATTTCTATGCTTGCACCGCCGTATGTAGCAACCACAGTGCAAGAAGGAATATATTTTGCGTACTTTTTGCAATCGTTAGTTATTTGAATACAAAGCTCTCTTGTAGGACAAATAATCAGAGCCTCTGTATTATTGTTTTTATAATTAAGTTTTTCAATCAAAGGTAAACCAAATGCTGCTGTTTTTCCTGTTCCTGTTTGAGCAAGAGCAATAAGATTACAATCATTTTGCAATAAGGTAGGAATAACTTGCTCTTGTACCGGCATTGCTGTTTCAAACCCTAAATCCTTTACGCCTTTGAGCAATTCGGGACAAAGACCTATTTCTTCAAATGTCATTATTATTTTATTAAAATTATTTGCAAAGGTAAGAATATTTACGTTTAGAAAATTATTTCTTTCATTTATTTTTATAATTCTTTGTTTTATTTTTTTATTTCTTTGAATTATTTTTTTATCTCTAAGACTTATTTTTGTAATTTTGCAACTTAAAATACTAAATCTTTATGACAAATTTAAGTGTTAATATAAATAAGGTTGCAACCATTAGAAACGCACGCGGAGGCAACGTTCCAAATTTGATTCAAGTAGCAATAGATTGTGAACGCTTTGGAGCACAAGGCATAACCGTTCATCCACGACCAGATGAAAGGCATATAAGATACAAAGACGTTTATGAATTAAAACAAGTCGTTAAAACAGAGTTTAATATTGAAGGATACCCATCGGAAACTTTTATGAAACTCATAGAAGATATTAAACCAGCACAAGTAACCTTAGTTCCAGATGCACCAGATGTACTAACATCAAATGCAGGTTGGGATACAGTTAAGTTTGAAAAAGAATTAACCGAGATTATCTCTCGATTAAAAAAAGTAAGTAGGGTTTCGGTTTTCGTAGAAGCAGATTCAGATATGGTACGCGGTGCAAAAAAATGTGGAGCCGATAGAGTAGAACTTTATACCGAATCATACGCGGCACAATACCCTAATAACCCACAACAAGCCATTGAAAAATTTATCACAGCAGCCAAAACAGCACAAGAAGTAGGCTTAGGATTAAACGCAGGACACGATTTAAGTTTGGAAAACCTACGTTATTTTCAAGAAAACATTCCAAATCTTTTAGAAGTCTCAATAGGACACGCTCTAATCAGCGATGCACTTTACTATGGCTTAGAAAAAACAATACAAATGTATAGAAAAGAATTAGAATAGATGGAATGGCTTTCAAAATTACTCTTTGAAGATGGAGTAGCTCATGCAATTCTTTTGCTCGCTCTTTGTATAGGATTAGGGCATCAGTTAGGTAAATTGAAAATTGCAAAAGTTTCTTTGGGAATTACTTGGATTCTTTTTGTAGGAATAATATTTAGTCATTTCGGTCTTACAATCAATCACGAAGTTCTTCATTTTGTTAAAGAATTTGGCTTAATCCTTTTTGTATATTCAATAGGACTTCAAGTAGGTCCAGGTTTTTTTGAATCCTTTAAAAGTGGTGGAATAAAATTAAACCTATTGGCAACAGGTATTGTTGTTTTAGGAGTTGTAACTACCTATATTATTCATTTAATATCAGGAGAAAGTCTTGTAACTCTTAGCGGTGTATTGGCAGGAGCAACAACAAATACACCATCTCTTGGAGCGGCTCAACAAACTTATAGTGATATTGTAGGAAGTCAAGATTCCACAATAGCCTTAGGTTATGCGGTTGCTTATCCTCTTGGAGTTGTTGGTGTAATTCTTGTTATGCTTCTAATAAAAAATGTATTCAAAGTAGATATTCAAAAAGA
>DEPQ01000044.1:0-6049 GCA_002358855.1 Bacteroidales bacterium UBA3388 | reverse complement strand
GAAGAACAAACTCAGCAACATCAAGCACCTCAAACCCTAAGATTAAATGTTTTAGTAGAGAATCAAGGAGTTGTTGGAAAGAAAATAAGAGATGTTGTAAGCAATTTTAAAACTACTTTGGTGGTTTCAAGAATCAAACACGCAAATGGAGATATAGAAATTGCAACTGATGATACAATTCTCCAAAAAGGAGATATTCTTCGTTTGATTACAACCCAAGAAGATGAGAAAGCAATCGTTATGTTATTGGGAAAAGAACACGAATTGCCCTCTACGGAATGGGATACTCCAAAACACGACTTGGTTTCTCGCAAAGTAGTTGTTACAAAGCCTGAATTGAATGGTAAAACTATTGGTTCGCTAAATATAAGAGCTTTATACGGAGTAAATATCACAAGAATAAATCGAAGCGGTATTGAATTGATTGCAAATAGAAACCTAACTCTTCAAATGGGAGATAGAGTTACACTTGTAGGAAGCATAGAAAGAATAGAAAAAGTATCAGAAATTTTAGGTAATTCTCTAAAACGTTTAGAAATTCCTAATCTTATTCCAATATTTCTTGGAATTGTTTTAGGAATTGTGCTTGGCTCTATTCCGATTGCTTTTCCCGGTTTGCCACAATCAGTGAAATTAGGATTAGCTGGCGGTCCGCTTATTGTAGCTATACTAATGGGTAGATTCGGACCTCATTATAAAATAGTAACTTTTACAACTACCTCAGCAAATATGATGATTAGAGAAATAGGTATTTCACTTTTCTTGGCGGCTGTGGGACTTTCGGCAGGAAAAGACTTTGTTGCTTCAATAATCAATGGAGGGTATATGTGGTTACTTTACGGCGTTATAATAACTCTTGTGCCTACTTTGATAATTGGCTTAATTGCTCGCATAAAATTCAAAATGGATTATTTAACTATTTGTGGGCTTTTGTCAGGAAGTACAACTAATCCTCCTGCTCTTGCTTTTGCAAATTCACAATCGCAACATTCTACTCCTTCTGTTGTTTATGCAACAGTATATCCTTTGACTATGTTTTTAAGAGTGCTAAGTATTCAAATATTACTTATAGTTGGATTACCATAACGTGAAAAAAAAACAATTAGAACTTCTTTCTCCTGCACGAAACTATGAAATAGCAAAGGCGGCTATTGATTGTGGAGCCGATGCTGTATATATAGGTTATGAAAAGCTTGGTGCAAGAAGTGTAGCGACTAATTCGCTTGAAGATATTAAAAGAGTAGTGGACTATGCTCACCTTTTTGGAGCAAGAGTCTATGTTACGATGAATACACTCTTACTTGATGAGGAGTTAAGCGCTGCAAAAAAAGCGGTAAAGGAACTTTGCGAGATAAAAGTCGATGCAATAATTGTGCAAGATATGGCTTATTTGCAATCTTTGAGCGTTCCAATTCAGTTACACGCTTCTACACAGATGAATGTCTTTACAAAAGATAAACTAAAATTCCTTTACGAAACAGGAATTGATAGAGTTGTTTTGCCAAGAGAGTTTTCTGTTGAACAAATACAAGAAATGCACAATTATTGTCCGCAAGTTGAATTAGAGGCTTTTGTTCACGGAGCATTATGTTGCTCAATTAGCGGACAATGTTACCTTTCGCTTTATCAAACTCAAAGAAGTGGAAATCGTGGAGTTTGTTCTCAATCGTGCAGATCAAGATACGATTTAATAAATGCAGAAGGTAAAATTTTACAAAAGGATAAATATCTATTATCTACAAAAGATTTTAACGCATCTTCTCATTTGGCAGAAATGATTGAAGCAGGTGTTTGTAGTTTTAAGATAGAAGGCAGACTTAAAGATATAACATACGTAAAGAATGTAACTTCTCACTACAACAAATTATTAAATGAATTTATAGAAAACAATCCTCAATACTGCCGTTCTTCGTTTGGAGAGGTTAAACAAGAGTTTCAAACCGATATTGATAAGAGTTTTAATCGCGGATACACAACTTTCTTTCTCAAAGGCAGAAAAGAAATAACAGGAAACATAGATACAACAAAGAGTATAGGAAAATATGTTGGTCAAGTAGTGCAATCAAAAGGCAATATCTTGATATTGAATAGCGATGAGGTGTTTTCTGCTTCTGATGGACTGATTGCCGTTGATGAAAAGGGGATTAGCGAAGGTTTTCTTGTGAATGGATTTTCTAACAATCAAATAAAAATTAACAAATCCCTCAATCTTAAAAAAGGAACAAAGATTTTCCGTAACAAAGACATTGCTTTTGAAAAACAACTTAGCGGAAAATCAGAAAGAAAACTTAGAGTTGATATAACCTTGTCAAACAATTATATAGAGGCGTCAGACAAACGAGGAAATAAAACAAAGAAATATTTTTTTAATTCAAAGGAATATTCAAATAATTCAAAGGATTATTTTTCTAAAACAAAGAATCAATTTTCTAAAATGGGAAATACTATTTTTGAACTTGATAATTTCACTTACGCTTGTCAAGAAGAATATTTCTTTCCAGCCTCTTTTCTCAATTCTTTACGAAGAGATATTTTAGAAAGTTTGCAAGAGAAAATCCTATCTTCATACTCTACTCCAAAGCAACGCACACTTGATTTTTCTATTCCTTATTATAAAAATGAAATTGATTACACCGAAAACGTAAGTAACGAAGAATCAAAAGCCTTTTACGAAAATAAAGGCGTTAAAGTCAAGGAATATGCTTTGGAAAAGCAGATGAAAAAAGAAGAAATCTGTCTAATGCGTTCACGTAATTGCATAAGATATAATTTAGGTCAGTGTTTAAAACGCCACAAACAGCAAAAAGACTATCAAAGTGAACTTTTCTTAAAAGATAACAATCACAAATACCGATTAAAGTTTGATTGCGAAAATTGTTTAATGGAAGTTTATGTGTGATTTTTTCGTTTTTCTTAGAAAAATTCATACTTTTGCAAAATTATTCTTAGAAAAAATAAATAATAATAAAAAATAAAAAAGAAATGAGTTTAGTAAAATTAGCATCAATCACAAAAAAGATTACCATTGCTGCGGTTGGAGCATTTTTATTGCTGTTTTTACCGATGCACATGGGATTAAACCTTTGTATTCTAAGAGAAGACGGAGGTGAATGGTACAGAAATGTATGTCACTTTATGGGAACAAACTGGATTGTCAAGATATTTGAAGTTATCTTGATACTTAGTGTTTTGGTTCACGTAGTTGTGGCGATTTTATTAACTATTGAAAACAAAAAAGCAAGACCTATCGGATATGCAGTGCCTTCTAAAACAAAGACACATGCAGGATCTAAGTTTATGATCTACACTGGTGGAGTTGTATTTGCGTTTTTGGTTATTCACTTTATCAATTTCTATTTTGTTAAGTTCGGAATAGTTGTTGAAGACAACTCTGACACTTATACAATAGAGGTAGAAGATGTTGCAAGACACTTTGAAGACAAAGTTGCATTGATTCAAGAAGATATGATGAACGGAAAAATAAGCCAAGAAGCAGCTCAAGAACAAATGATGGCGCTTCAATTAGAGTATATGCCGTTTATACAACTTGTTCAAACAGGACAACCTTCAGATAAACTATCTAAGGACAAAGAAGAATTGATAAATCTTACAAAAGAAGAGTTAGTTCAATTCGTAGGTGAAGATTTCAACGAATATGAACCTGATTTCTACACAATGTGTAATAAGTTATTCTCAAATAAGACTTATTCACTAATCTATTTATTAGCATTAGTAATATTAGGTATTCACTTATTCCACGCAATCAATTCAATATTCCAAACATTTGGTTTAAATCACAAAAAATACAATAAAGCAATTGAATATCTTGCAGGAGCATACGCAGTAATCGTTCCATTAGGATTTGCAATCGTACCTTTATTTGTAATGTTTTGTAAATAATTAAAATAATATCAAATTAGAAAACAATATGGTAACACTTAATTCCAAAATTCCGCAAGGACCACTTAGCGAGAAATGGACAAAATATAAAGCAGACCAAAAGTTAGTAAATCCTGCCAATAAAAGAAAATTAGATGTTATTGTTGTAGGAACAGGATTAGCAGGAGCATCTGCTGCCGCTTCATTAGGAGCATTAGGATTCAATGTAAAAATATTCTGCATCTCAGACTCACCTCGTCGTGCTCACTCAATCGCAGCACAAGGTGGTATAAACGCAGCAAAAAACTATCCAAACGATGGCGATAGCGTAGGAAGACTTTTCTATGACACCATCAAAGGAGGAGACTATCGTGCAAGAGAAGCAAATGTTTATCGTTTAGCAGAAGTAAGTAACAATATAATTGACCAATGCGTTGCACAAGGTGTTCCTTTCGCAAGAGACTATGCAGGAATGCTTGATAACCGTTCATTTGGTGGAGCACAAGTAAGCCGTACCTTCTATGCAAAAGGACAAACAGGCCAACAACTTCTTTTAGGTGCTTATTCAGCATTATCAAAAGAGATAAAAGCAGGTACAGTTAAGATGTACGAAAGAAAAGAGATGATGGACGTAGTTTTAGTTGATGGAAAAGCACGCGGAATCATCACAAGAGATTTACAAACAGGTAAATTAGAACGTTGGTTTGGTCATGCTGTAGTTGTTGCAACAGGAGGATATGGAAATGTTTATTTCCTTTCTACAAATGCGATGAACTCAAATGGTTCAGCCGCTTGGCAATGTTACAAAAAAGGTGCTTGCTTTGCAAATCCTTGTTACGTACAAATCCACCCTACTTGTATCCCTGTTCATGGAGACTATCAATCAAAATTAACCTTGATGAGCGAAAGTTTACGTAATGACGGAAGAATTTGGGTTCCTAAGAAAATAGAAGACTCGGAAGCAATCAGAGCAGGAAAACTTAAACCAACAGATATAAAAGAAGAAGACAGAGATTACTACTTAGAAAGACGTTATCCTGCATTTGGTAACTTAGTTCCAAGAGATATAGCTTCAAGAGCAGCAAAAGAAAGATGCGATGCAGGTTATGGCGTAGGAACAGGTCAAGCCGTATATCTTGATTTCTCTTCTGCAATCAAACGTTTAGGAAAAGACAAAGTAGAAGCAAGATATGGAAACTTATTCCAAATGTATGAAAAAATTACAGCACAAAATCCTTACGAAACACCAATGATGATTTACCCAGCGGTTCACTATACAATGGGAGGATTATGGGTAGACTATGAATTACAAACAACAATCGAAGGATTATTTGCAGCAGGTGAAGCAAACTTCTCAGATCACGGAGCAAACCGTTTAGGTGCTTCTGCATTGATGCAAGGTTTAGCAGATGGATACTTCGTTTTGCCTTACACAATTCAAAATTACCTTTCAAAAGAAATTTATTCTCAACCAATACCAACAACAGTTCCAGAATTTGACGAAGCAGAAAAAGCAGTAGCAGCAAAAATAGAAAAGTTAATGTCAATAAAAGGAAATAAGAGTGTAGATACTTTCCAAAAAGAATTAGGACACATAATGTGGAATAAAGTTGGTATGGGAAGAACAGCTCAAGGCTTACAAGAAGCAATTCCAATGCTCAAAGCGTTGAAAGAAGACTTCTGGGCAAACGTTAGAATCACAGGAGATACTTCTTCAATGAACCCTGAATTAGAAAAAGCCTTGAGATTGTCAGATCATATTGAACTTGCTCAACTTATGGCAAAAGATGCTTTACACAGAGAAGAAAGTTGTGGAGGACACTTCCGTGAAGAACATCAAACAGAAGAAGGAGAAGCTAAGAGAAATGACGAACAATTTATGTATGTTGGAGCTTGGGAATACCAAGGAGAAGGAAACGAACCACAATTACATAAAGAAGAATTAAATTACGAGTTTATTAAAGTTCAACAAAGAAATTACAAGTAAAATGAATTTAACCTTGAAAATTTGGCGTCAAGAAAATGCAAGAGCAAAAGGACGCTTTGAAACATATAAAGTAGAAAATATTTCGCCCGACTGTTCTTTCTTAGAAATGTTGGACATATTAAACGAACAATTAGTAGATAAATTATCACACCCTGTTTGTTTCGACAACGATTGTCGTGAAGG
>DEPQ01000068.1 GCA_002358855.1 Bacteroidales bacterium UBA3388 | reverse complement strand
AAGAGGTCGTTTTAAGAAAACTAATTCTTTGAAATAATTTCTTGGAACAAAGAATTATTTTTCTAAAATCAAGAAAAAAGGCAACCGTTTGGGCTGCCTTTTTATTTTTATTATTCAAATGATAGGATTGCTTGTTTGATTAACTCTATTGCTTCTAAGAGTTGCTGTTTTGTTATTACAAGTGGTGGTGCGAATCGTATGATGTGTTGGTGTGTTGGTTTGGCTAATACGCCTAATTCTTTCATTTTTAGGCATACGTCCCACGCTTCTTTTCCGTTCTTTGGCTTTATAACAATTGCGTTTAAGAGTCCTTTTCCTCTTACAAGCTCTATCATATCGCTTTTTACTTTTGACATTTCTTCGCGGAAGATTTTTCCTAATTCTTCTGCTTTTTCTTCAAGTTTTTCGTCTTTTACTACTTGTAAGGCTGCCATTGCTACTTTTCCTGCTAAGCAAAAGCCTCCGAATGTTGAGCCATGTTCGCCCGGTTTAATAGTTAGCATTATTTCATCATTGGCAAGTACGGCCGAAACAGGGATTACTCCGCCTGAAAGTGCTTTTCCTAATATTAAAATGTCTGGTTTTACGCCTTCGTGGTCGCATGCGAGCATTTTTCCTGTGCGTGCTATTCCTGTTTGTACTTCATCGGCAATGAAAAGTACGTTATGTTTTTTGCATAGTTCGTAACATTTTTTCAAATATCCGTCATTTGGCACATAAACTCCTGCTTCGCCTTGAATAGGTTCTACAAGGAATCCTGCAACTTTATCTCCTAATTTTTCAAGTGTTTGTTCTAATGCTACTGAATCGTTGTATGGAATTTTTACAAAGCCGGGTGTGAATGGTCCGAATTGACCATAGCTGTCTGGATCGGTGGACATTGAAATTATTGAAATGGTTCTGCCGTGGAAATTGCCTTCGCAACAAATTATTATTGCTTCATTTTCCGGTATTCCTTTGACTTTGTATCCCCAACGTCTTGCTAATTTCATTGCTGTTTCGTCTGCCTCTGCTCCCGTATTCATTGGCAAAACTTTATCGTAGCCAAAGTATTCTGTTATGTATTTTTCGTATGGTCCTAAGCAATCATTATAAAACGCTCTTGAAGTAAGGGTAAGCGTTTTTGCTTGTTCGCATAAGGCATTCACTATTTTTGGGTGGCAATGCCCTTGGTTTACGGCTGAATATGCCGACAAGAAATCAAAATAACGTTTTCCTTCTACGTCCCAAACAAAAGCGCCTTCTCCTTTTGAAAGAACTACTGGTAGAGGGTGATAATTATGAGCACCGTATTGGTGTTCCATTTCGATGAATTGTTCTGATCTGTTCATAACTTTAAGGTTTAAAATTATTATTCTATTGTTTTGCAAATATAATAAACGTTTTTTACTTTACAAGTATTTCTTACAAAAATTTTTATAAAAGAATTGTTTTTTATTATTTTGCTTATAAATTCAAGTTTTTGCGTATTTTTGCAGAATATGTTGAATTTAGAAGAAAAACTAAGGTTTCCTGTCTTTAAACTCTTGCAACAAGCGGCGGATTCTTTGGAATTAGAGACTTATGTTGTAGGTGGTTATGTCAGAGATGCTATAATGAATCGTCCTTGTAAGGATATTGATGTTGTAACTATCGGTAGCGGAATTAAGTTAGCTAATAAGTTACACGAAATGTTGGGTAGCAAAACCTCTAAGGTGAGTGTGTTTAAGAATTTCGGCACTGCTATGCTTAATTATAAGGATGGGGAGGAGATTTGGCAGATAGAGTTTGTTGGAGCAAGGAAAGAAAGTTATAATAGAGACTCTCGCAAGCCTGTTGTTGAGGACGGAACGCTTGAAGATGACCAAAATAGAAGGGATTTTACGATTAACGCTATGGCAATCTGCCTAAACGAAAAGAATTATGGTGCTTTGCTTGATCCTTTTAATGGTATAAGGGATATAAAGAATCAAATTATTCAGACGCCTCTTGATCCTGATATTACTTTTTCGGACGATCCTTTGAGAATGCTTAGGGCTATTAGGTTTGCAAGCCGTTTGGATTTTTCTATTCACCCCGATACTTTTGATGCAATAAAGAGAAATGCTTATAGAATAGAGATTGTGTCGATGGAAAGGAATATTGAGGAGATAAATAAAATGATTATGTCCTCTCATCCTTCAATGGCTTTTAGGCTTATGGACAAAGCGGGATTGTTAGAAAGGATTATTCCCGAACTTACAAAACTTAAAGGTACGGAATCGGTTGGTGAGCGTTCACACAAAGATAATTTCAAGCATACTTTGGAGGTTTTGGAAAATATTGCTCCAAAAACCGATAATCTTTTCTTGCGTTGGACTGCTCTTTTGCACGATATTGGAAAGCCTTATTGCAAACGATTTGATGAAAAGACAGGTTTTTCGTTCCACGGACACGAAATCAAAGGAAGTAGAATGGTGAAAAATATTTTTAGAAAACTAAAACTTCCTTTGAATGAAAAGATGAAATATGTTGAAAAGTTAGTTTCTTTACATCTTCGACCAATTATTTTGGCCGAAAGCATAGTTACTGACTCTGCTGTAAGACGTTTGCTTTTTGATGCAGGAGAAGATATTGATGATTTAATGCTTTTGTGTCAGGCTGATGTAACTTCTAAAAACATTAACAAGGTTAAGCAATATATGCAAAACTTTGAGATTGTTAAACAAAAACTTATTGAGATTGAAGAAAAAGATAAGGTTCGTAATTTCCAACCTCCTGTGAATGGAGAGGATATAATGGAGATTTATAACATTGCTCCTTGTAGGGAAATTGGTATTTTGAAAACAATTATCAAAGATGCAATATTAGATGGTGTGATTCCAAATGATAAAGAGGCTGCATTAGAGTTGCTTTACTCCGAAGCAGAAAAATTAGGTTTAAAAACGAAATGAGCAATAAAAAGTTAATTGTTTTAATTGGTCCTACTGCTGTTGGCAAAACCTCTTATAGCATTGAATTGGCTAATTTTCTAAATACTGAAATAGTCTCTGCTGATTCTCGTCAGTTCTATAAGGAATTGAATATAGGGGTTGCCACTCCTACTGCTTTGGAACTATCTATGGCAAAGCACAATCTTATCGGCCATATCTCAATTCATCAAAAATATAATGTAGCAGATTTTGAGCAAGACGCACTTAAAGAAGTGGAAAGAATATTTCAAAACAATGATTATGCGGTTCTTACAGGTGGAAGTGGACTTTATGTAAATGCTCTTTGCTATGGGGTTGATAATATGCCCGATGTAAAACCTGAGATTAGAGAAGAATTGAACGAATTGTTCTCCACACAAGGTATTGCACCACTTCAAGAAGAGCTTATGCGAAAAGACCCTGAGTATTGGCAAATTGTTGATAAGCAAAACCATATAAGACTGATTAGAGCCTTAGAGATATGTCGTCAAACGGGTAAAACCTTTACTTCTTTTCGCTTGGGGGAAAAGAAAAGACGCAATTTTGAGATTATAAAACTTGGATTGGAAAGAAGTAGAGAAAATCTTTTAGAGAGAATTTACCAAAGGGTTGATTTAATGCTTGAAGAGGGTTTAGAAAATGAGGCAAGAAGCGTTTACCCTTTTAGAGATTTGCAAGCCTTACAAACAGTTGGCTATAAGGAATTATTTGAATACTTTGATGGAAAGGTGGATTTTCCTACTGCTGTGGAGAATATAAAAATCAACACAAGACAATACGCCAAGCGACAAATGACTTGGTTTAGGAAAGATAAGAATACACTTTGGCTTAATGCTGAAAATAAAATTGATTGGAAATGTTTAGACTTGTAATACCTATATTACTTCTTTGTTGCTTTGCAAATAGTGTTAGAGGGCAAGAAAACGAAAATAAAAAGAATCTAATTTATAATTCTTCATTTGAAGACCATCTTTATTGTCCTCAAAAAATTGAGCCATACGGTCAAATGATGGAGGTTGAGGCTTGGTGGCAACCAACAGGTGGCTCTTCGGATTACTATCACCCTTGTGGAGGAAAGCAATGTCAAATGCCAAAGAATAAATTAGGCTATCAATATGCAAAAACGGGTGAAGGAATGGTTGGAATTTATACCTCAAAGACTACATATCGTGAATATATTCAAACCGAACTTAAAGAAAAACTTCAAGCAGGTGAGAAATACAAACTTAGTTTTTGGGTTAGTCTTTCCGAATACTCAACTGGTGCGATTGCAACCATAGGAGGATTATTCACAAACGAGAGAATAACGGATACTACAAGGGAACTTTTTACTAATAATAAAAAAACAAAACACTCAAACGGAATTAAACAAAAGATTGCAAAGATATTCAAACCGCAAGTTGTCAATTCTTTTGACAAACCTTTGTTAGATACTGAGAAATGGCAAAAAATAGAAGGAGAATTTACTGCCGAAGGTGGAGAAAAGTTTCTTACAATCGGGAATTTCTACCCTGCCGAACAAAGCAATTTACTTTTTCCAAAATATTTGAAACAAATCTTGCCCGGAGCCTATTATTATATTGACGATGTTGAACTTTATTGTTTGACTTGTAGCGAGAAAAAAGTAATAAAACACGAAAATATTACAATAACTACGCAAAAAGATAAACCAAAGTATGAAGTTGGTCAAGTGATTGTGCTTGAAAATATTTTCTTTGACTTTGATAAAAGCGTACTTTTGCCTCAAAGTTTTGTAGAACTTCACAAACTAATCAATATTTTGGAAGAATATCCAAATATGACAATAGAACTTTCGGGACATACCGATAGTAAAGGTAGCGATAAGTATAATTTAAAACTATCAAAGCAAAGAGCCGAAGCGGTTTATAACTATTTAGTTGAAAAAGGTATTGATGAAAAACGCTTAACTCATAAAGGATTTGGAGCAAATCAACCGATAGCCGACAATTCCACTGATGCAGGAAGAGCAAAGAATAGAAGAGTAGAATTTAAAATCATTTCGATGTAGTATGGAAAAGCAAATTCACCCACTAATTGATAAAAGAATTGAGGATTATTGTCAAGAATTTTGTTCAAAGGAAGATGAACGTTTGCGATATATTGATAGACAAACCCATATTAAGTTTTTAAAACCAAATATGATTAGTGGAAATTGGCAAGGTACTTTTTTAAAAATTATTTCCTTGCTTGTAAAGCCTAAAAACGTTCTTGAATTAGGCACATTCACCTCTTACGCAACACTTTGTCTTGCCGAAGGATTAGAAGAAGGTGGAGTTGTTCACACTATTGAAAGAGATGAGAGTTTGGAATACTTTATTAGAGAAACTATTTCAAAGTTTGGACTTGAAGAAAAAATACAACTCCATATCGGAAATGCAATGGAGGTTATTGATTCAATAGAAGGAAATTTTGATTTAATATTTATAGATGCCGACAAAGCGAGTTATCCTGCTTATTTCAATAAATGCGTTGAGAGATTAAATAGTGGTGGTGTTATGATTGCGGATAATATTCTTTGGTATGGGAAAGTAGTTTTGGAAGTAAAGGAAAGCGACAAGGAAACAAGGGCTTTGATGAATTATAATAAACTTGTAACCGAAGATGACCGCTTAGATAATTTGATTATACCGATAAGAGACGGTCTTATGGTAGCCAGAAAGAAGTAGGCTCATAAAAATAGTATGGGAAAGGGCTGTTTGATTCTACAACAGTTAGAGATATATCTATAAATGAATCATTTTTAAAAACATAACGCATAGAAGCATTAACTGCTTTTGTAGTAAAGTTTTGATTCCAAAGATTCATTGTGCTAAAATAAGCAGAAAAACTAAGAAGCATTTTATTTGACACCTTATAATCAACACTTGCATTAAGGGCTAATTGTTTTCCTTTTGCAGAATAAGGTGCTTTGTTTTCAACACTTTGATAAGGACAACGAAAAGCAAAATCTGTTGTAGAAATACCAAATCTTATTCCCACATCTTCGTTAAGCCATTTATCATATCCTACTCCCATTCTATTTGCAAAAAGATTTTGTCCAATGATAGCGGAGTATGACAAATTAAAATCACCCTTGTCAGGATTTAACTCCTGACAATAGGTGGTTAAACAAAATGAAAAAAATACAATTATAAAAGATAATTTTTTCATACTAAGATTTACCAACGTATTCCGTGATTCCAATTATCAAAGAAATAAGAAACACTAAAAGTTATCAATTGTTGACGAGGAGAAGATGGTACTTCTAAGTCAAAATATTCAAAAGATGTTGCAGCATCTTCTATATTTTTTGCTTCATATCTTCCTCTAAATTCTTTTTCATAATCATAGAATGGAGTCAAACTATATTGATATTGTACAAGGAATTGAACGTTTTTCCATTCAAAGCCTAATCCTATTTGAAAACCTCCATCTACTTGCCAAGTTCCTTCTGTTGCAAATGTATCATTGCGATCTTTCCAATAGGTTGCTCCATGCACAGTAGGATCAAAGCATATCAAATTATGAACACCTGTTTCTTCATTTCTAAATGGTTGTCTAAGAGATTGATGTTGCAATCTTGGAGTATCTTTTTCTCCATAATGGTCTTCAAAATCAGTGAATCCATACAACCCAACTCCAAAAAACAAACCAGCAGAGCCCACTAAACGCCAATCATCATTCAATTCATATTTGTACATAAAGTCAATAGGAATTTGAAGATAATCTGCTCTTGCGCTAATCTCAACATTTTGCGTGTTTAGTTTGTATCCCTTTGTTGTATAAAGGAGATTAGCTTGCAAAAAGAAATAATCACTTAATTGAGCTTGGGCTGCAAAACCTGCATTAAAGCCAAATTTAAATGGTTTAGTATCTGTAAATCCTATATAGTTCAATTGCTCATCATAATAAGCCAAACCATTATAAATATCTAAACCTTTTGCAGATGTAAGGTCACTCATATTAAACCCTGCTCTTAATCCCAATCTAATCAATGGGGCTTTATTTCTTCTTTGTGCCGAAAGATTATCGCTAAAACTAACGCACAAAAGAAGAAATGCCATTGATAGAAATAAAACTCTATTTTTCATAATTATTTATTTCTAAGATATTCATCTATACTCTTTGCAGCTTTCTTTCCTGCACCCATTGCAAGAATTACAGTAGCAGCTCCCATTACGGCATCTCCTCCCGCAAAAATTCCTTCGCGAGAAGTAGCAGCGTGTTCATCTGTTTGGATTCCACCCCAATCGGTTGCAGAAAGATTATCAGTTGTATCAATTATCAATTTGTTTGGAGCAGTTCCCAAAGCCATGATTACACAATCCGCAGGTATTTCATGCTCGCTTCCAGGCAATTCAACAGGACTTCTTCTTCCACTTGCGTCAGGTTCTCCAAGTTCCATCTTGATACATTTTACTGATTTTACCCAACCGTGTTCATCTCCTAAGATTTCAACAGGGTTAGTCATATAGTGAAATTCTATACCTTCTTCTTTTGCATGATGAACTTCTTCTGCTCTTGCAGGCATTTCGTTCTTTCCACGGCGATAAACCACATGTACTTCTGCACCTAAACGTCTTGCTGTACGTGCTGCGTCCATTGCAACATTACCTCCACCTACAACAATTGTTACTTTTCCAGGATAAACAGGAGTGTCATAACCTTGTTCGTATGCTTTCATAAGGTTACTTCTTGTTAAAAGTTCGTTAGCCGAAACAACTCCGTTAAGATTCTTTCCTGGAATATTCATAAACTTAGGAAGACCAGCACCAGATGCAATATAAACAGCAGAAAATCCTTCTTTATCAAACAATTCGTCTATTGTAATACTTCTACCTATGATAACGTCTGTTACAATCTTTACTCCAAGTTTCTTTATGTTTTCAACTTCTTCTTTAACGACTTTTTCCTTAGGCAAACGGAACTCAGGAATACCATAAACCAATACTCCACCGGCTTGATGCAATGCTTCAAATATAGTAACCTCATATCCCATCTTCGCAAGGTCGCCTGCACAAGTCAAACCGCTTGGTCCCGAACCTACAATCGCTACTTTCTTACCATTTGTTGGCGGAACTTCTGTGAAATCAAGTTTAACTTCTCTTGCCCAATCAGCAACAAATCTTTCAAGTTTACCAATTGCAACAGGATCTCCTTTTTTACCTAATACACAACTTCCTTCGCATTGACTTTCTTGCGGACAAACTCTACCACATACTGCTGGTAAAGATGAAGCCGAAGAAATAATTTTATAGGCTTGTGCAAAATGTCCCACATGTCCTCCTCTTATTTGTTTGATGAAAGCAGGTATATCAATATTTACAGGACATGCACTTACACAACCTGGATTTTTACATTGCAAGCAACGATCTGCCTCTTCCATTGCTTCTTCCATTGTGTATCCGTAGCAAACTTCATCAAAATTCTTTACTCTCACAATAGCGTCTTGTTCTCTAACAGGAACACGTCTTTTCTTTATTGTGTGATTTACCGCTGCTGTTAAGTTACATTTATGATCTTCCGAATCGGTTGCTATTTCGTGTGTTTTATACATTGATTGACGGCGAATTGCTTCATCAAAATCCACAAGATGTGCATCAAATTCTGGACCATCAACACAAGTAAATTTAGTTTTTCCACCAATTGTTACTCTACATGCTCCACACATTCCTGTTCCATCAACCATTAGAGAATTTAAACTAACGGTTGTCTTTAAGCCTAATTCTTTTGTCAAAAGCGAAACAAACTTCATCATCACCATTGGCCCAATAGCAACAACCTCGTCATATTTTTCTCCTTTTTCTACAAGAGATTTCAAACAATCTGTTACCAATCCTTTCATTCCGTATGAGCCATCATCGGTGCAAACATAAAGATTGTCTGCCACTTCTTTCATCATATCCTCTAAAATAAGAGTATTATGAGTTTTTGTACCGATAATTACATCGGCTTTCATTCCGTGCTCTTTTACCCATTTAACTTGTGGATAGATTGGTGCTGTTCCTACTCCTCCTCCTATGAATAAAATTCTCTTATTTGCTCTTTCTTCTTCTGGAACATACATCAACAAAGATTCTTTACCAAGTGGTCCTACTACATCTTTTAATTTATTTCCTTTTCCTAACTTTGCTAACTTTTCTGTTGATTTTCCAACTATTTGGAATACGATTGTGATAGTTCCTTCTTCTTTATTATAATCACAAATAGTTAAAGGTATTCTTTCACCTTTATCATCTATTATTATGATTATGAATTGTCCAGGTTTTGCAGCTCTTGCGACCCAGTAAGCACTTATCTCCATTAGGTAGATATTGCTTGTAAGTTGTTCTCTACGTCTTATTTCAAACATAAGGTCTTATATTTTTTCAAATTTTAATTTATCCATATTCTCAATTTCCTCTTCGCTAAGAGAAAGTTCCATTTTCAATTTCAATTCCGATACTTTGCTTAAAAGAGTGAGCAAAAGAGCGATGATTGAAAACAATAAAAATGAATTTTGGTTGCAAAAAAACATTCCAATTAAAGCAACGATATTCACTAATGAATAAAAACGTAAACGCTTTATTTGTAACATTCTATATTTCTCTATTTTTTCGGGTAAAGGCAAAGAAACAATGTTTTTTATCTTACGACTTGTGCCCTTTCCACCCAAAAACACACAAAGAACCATCAATAACATCAACACATACGAAAAACTAACGCTCAATCCTTTTGAAAGAATAGCATCATTCGACAAATAATAGTAATAAGTTAATACATAGAATATTGCAATGAGTAGAATTTCTATAAAAATCATTGCACTCCAAGACTTATTTAGCAATTTAAGATACTGTTTCATTGATACAAATATTTTAATTTGCAAATATACATAAAAACTCTTAGACTTAGCAAAATAAAACAAAGAAAAAAAGCAGTGAAACAAAGAAAAAATGTTTCACTGCTTTTTATTGATTTAATAAGTATATTTTTATAATGTAGCAGCATTAAATGTTTTATTCATATTCGCTCTATACGAAAAGCCAAAAGTTGGAATAGAAACTGATAATTTTAGGAAAAATGTATTCATTTTATCATTATCAACTATTTTATTAACGCCCCACAAATAGCCTGTTTCAAAATTCCATTGATAATAAGAAAATCTAAACATGGGACCGACAGAATGACTATTAAAAGATGCACTCTGTGTCAAGATATTATCATATTGATATTTTGCCCCTAACGTAAATTGTAAACAAGGTATTTTTTCTGCATTACCAACCCCTTCTATAAAACCTCCTAAATAACCAGAAAATGAATAAACATCACATTCAAGATTAGATTTACCTATTCCATAATCCACTCCTCCCACAATACCATGCACACCAAGCATATCTGAATATTTTCCCTTATGTATTTTATATATTACTTTTGCATCCAAACCAAAAGTCAAAATTGGATTAGCAGAATAATTAGAATTAAGACTATTATTTCTATATTCCATACCAACTTTAAACCTAAGAAAGTTAGAATTAAACACAGAATCTTGTGCTACCAACGCACTACTTAACAATATCATTAAAGTAAAAATGACAACTATTTTTTTCATAGCATTTAAGTTTTTATAATAACTATCATTTTACTACTCTAATACATCATAGAATGTATTTATCGAAGCTTCTCCTGCTTTATCACACGCACCATCTCCTATACTAACTCTAGGTCCTACAAGAACTCCGCTATCCTTATTATTTATAGGATCTTTATAAATACTTACAGATAAACTACAAGCTTCTGTTACAAAAGTATAAACATCTACTGCGGCACATGCTATTCCTGCCGCTACTGCATTTACCACTTCCTTGCATCTATCCCAAAAACTTGGTTTATCGCTTTTTACATTCAATCTATTTTGTATAATCGGATACCATAATGATGATTTATTAAAAGATGCTTCGTACCAATACTGATAAGAATATTTTGCAATAGCCAACATTCCTAAAACGGTTTCATATCTTAGTGAATCTTCAATATTTAATAAATTACCATAATTATGCATAAACTCTTCTTCTAAAACCTCTATCGAATCAGCATATACGTTAGGCAAAACAGCAACAGATGATCTAATTGCATTCAATGTAATACTTCTAAAATCATCTAAATAATTAGCGACAATACTATCATTTATTATTGTTATCGCATTAGGAGAAGTTCCAAAAAAATAATCAAACGTAATATCATCTATTGAATCTAAACTACGCTTATAATCCAAATAAGAAATATTATTAGAAGACAAATGCCCTTCATTAACACTGAAATTATAAACATCCTTAGTTGAAAAATGCACAGAATTTCCCAAACTCTCTGCAAAATCATCTAAAATATGATTATGCCTTTCTCCAAGATAATTAAATGGATTTTCTGTCTTTGTTTTTTGCTGAAAGTTAAACGAATTATCATTACTTTCCTTTTCTTCACAACATATTAGTGTAAAACACATTACAACTAATACTAATTTTTTAATTGTTTGTTTCATAACTTTATTTTTTATGGTTTATAAATATTTTTACACCTGCAAAGATACATAAAAAAATATATCTACAAAATAAAACAAAGAAATAATTTTATGTAACCAAGAAATATTTTTATAAAACAAAGAAAAAAAACGGTGAAACAAAGAAAAAATGCTTCACCGTTTTTCGTTAATTTATAAAATCTATTATTCCATTACTTTTGTAAAGTAACCTTGAAGGTCAAATTGAAGTTTTATTTCTTCACTTTTCTTATAAATTGTTGCGATATAACTCTTTTTGTTTCTTAATTCTACAATGTCTATGCTTTCTATTTTATATCCCGCATAGTTTTGAGCGATATAATCTGTTATTGTCTTAGGAGTATATTCCAAAGGAACATTCCAAGCGGTTTCAACCGATGTATTTTTAAATTTCATACTTACATCGTTTCCAGAAGCCTTAAACTTGGCGATATAACAAGTTGAATCAACCATCTTCCAAGTAGTTTGCTCAATTTCTGGACGGCGTTTCTTAAAATCTTGCACAAACTTTGTTGGAACATCTTTTTCATCTACCGTTTTATATTTATCTTTTTTTGTAGTAGCACAACTTGTTACCAAGGTGCAAGCCAATAATACTAACGCAATTTTTTTCATAGTTCTATTTTATTTTTGATTTGCAAATATAATATTTTTATTCATAATCCTAATACTAAACGATTAAAAATTGAAAAAAGTGTTTCAAGTCTATTATTTTGAATAAATAAAGTGAAGTGAATATAATGACAAATATAACCACCCATTTAATGAATTTTGCTCCTTTTTTGAAGGCTAATTTCGTTGCAATAAACGAGCCGATGAATGTTCCTATTGAATGAAGCAAACCATATTGCCAATGAATGCTACCATCTTGCCAAAAAATCAAAACCGCAATAACGGTATAAAACGCCATAACGGTGGTTTTCAAAGCATTTGTTTTGATAATATTGTAACCCAAAAGCATACTTCCTGCACTCATAAGAAGAAAGCCTGTTCCTACTTGAACAAAACCGCCATAAATTCCTATTAAAAAGAAAGTTAAATATTGTAAAAAACTGATTCCATTTTCGGTTTTGGAAAAATCATCTTCTTCAAACTTCTTTGGTGAGCGAAAAAGAAAGACTATCATCACCAAAAGGCTAATTCCCATAAAATAAGAGAAGAGAATTTCGGGCAAAACAAGAGATAAAATTGCTCCTACTAAGGCTCCAAACATAGTTGGCAAAGCAAGGCGAAAAAAATGAGTGTTTTTAAGAAATCCTTTACGTGAAAATAGAACAGAGGTAAGTGATGATTGTAACAAAACCCCTATTCTATTTGTTGCATTAGCTTGTGCGGGACTCAAACCCAAGGCAAGATAAAGTGCTATTGAGATTGCTGTTCCTCCTGCCGAAAGAGTATTTATAAATCCTACAAAAAGCCCTGAAATTACTAAGATTAAAAATATTGAAATGCTCATTTAGTTTTTACAAACTAACTACTTTTTCATTAGTTGTAAATTCTTTTGACCTACTTTTTGAGGACATTCTTCTGTTTTTCTTTCGTGTCTATCTTTTTTTCTAAGATTACGCATAAGTTCTTTTTCTTCCACAATCAGTTTTGCTACTTTTTGAGGAGGAAGAACTTCTAAGAATTTTTCGTAATAACGCACTTTTATTTCAGCAAGTTCTTTTTCTGTTTTACTATTTTGTTCTATCAACATCATTGCAGTTTCTTTGTCAAGATTAAGCATATCTGTCTCTTTGTATTTAGTCATTAAATGATGTTGTTTTTCAATTATAGAATTTATTTCTCTGTCAAATTGTTCGTATAAAGCCCAAAACTTTTCGGTTTCTTCTTCCGATAGTTTTAAATTTTGAACAAAAGTCGCTTTTTTAACCTTCATCATTTTCATTTGAGCGGCTTTTCTTTCTTTTTCTTTACATTCTGGACAATCTTTTTGTGCAAAAACAGGAGCACTAAAAGTTATTAACGCTAATAATGCTAAAATCAAATTTTTTTTCATCATTCTATATTTTCAAAGTTATTAAATACATACTCATTTAAGTCCTCATCTATGAAAGATTCCAAGTAATCTAATTCCTCTTCTGTAAATTGAATTTGCTCAACCTCCGCAATTAGATTTTCAACTTGCTTTTCCCATTCAATTTGTGAAGTCTTAGCCAAATTTTTCTCTACATTATCCTTTTCTTTTTCTTTATTAGGAGAAAATATTGAAAAGAAATTAGAAGAAAGCGAAGGTTCTTTTTTATCGCCTGTAAACACCACTACAAAAACACTTACAGATAAAGCAAGAATAAGCGATATACTTGCGACATATTTCAACACTTTAGATACGGAAACGTGTTTTCTTTTAGATTCCGCTTCTAATCTGTTGGATAAATTATCAAAATAATTTTCCGGAACTTTAAAAGGATTGTTCTTATGCTCCATATTTTTTGTTTATCGCTTAGTTTGACAATATTTTATAAAAAAGGTTTAATTTTAAATAGAAAAATCTTCATTTAACATCATTTCTTCAATCTTTTTTGCGGCTATATGATACGATGCTTTCAAGGCTCCCTCCGATGTTTTTGTGATTGAAGCAATTTGAGCAAAGGATAAATCATCATAATACCTCATTTGAAAAACCGCTCTTTGTTTTGCGGGCAAAGACAACATTGCTTTTTGAAGTTTTAGTTCTATTTCGTCTCCATCAAACAAAGAATCCGACTTTATATTCTCAAACATTTCTTGTTCAAAAGATGAATTATTTTTTGCTTGTTTATTTTGTTTTGATTTAATGTAATTGATAGTGTGATTATATGCTATTCTATAAATCCAAGTTGATAATTTAGATTCGTTATTAAAACTTTCTATGTTTTCAAATACCTTTATAAAAATTTCTTGCACCAAATCATCGGCATCTTCGTGAGAAAGGACCATACGTCTCACTTGCCAATACACCATTTCGGCATATTTGTCTATGAGAAGTGAATATCCCCTATCTCTTGTTGAGGATTTCTTTATTAGTTTTAATATATTATCTTCGTTTTGCTTTATATCCATTGAACAATTAGTCCTCCACAATTATCCATACTTGCTCCTGTAACGGAGGCAAGGCAATTTGCTTCTTTTCTTATGCGTAATACACCCAAAAATGCAAATATCATTGCTTCCTTATAATCTATAATCGTTTTTTCTGGCACATCTATTGTGTACGAAGTGTATTTTTTTAATTTTTCTAATAGAAACCTATTATATGCTCCCCCTCCTGTCAAAAGGGTTTTACCTGTTAAATTCTTAGATAACTGAATCGCTATATGCTCTGTATAAGTTGCTAAAAGATCTTTTACTTCCAAGTCCGAATTTTCTAATAATGGAAAGATATTTTCAACAACCCATTCTTTGCCTAAGGATTTATTTTTTTTCTTTTTATAGTACGGCAAAGCATTTAATTGATTCAAAAGATTTTCATCAACCTTTCCCGATGCGGCTATTTGACCTCCATCATCAAAAGGTAAAGATATTTTTTCGCAAAGATGATTCAATACAATATTCACCGGACATATATCATAGGCAATGCGTTTTCCTTGTTTTTTAAGACTGATATTTGAAAATCCTCCAAGGTTTAAACAATTTTCGTATGCGGAAAAAAGTATTTCATCGCCAATCGGCACAAGCGGAGCACCTTGTCCTCCAAGGGCTACGTCCATTGAACGAAAATCTCCTATCGTTGTGCATTTCACCTCGCTACATAATGCCGACAAATCGCCTATTTGAGTTGTGTAATGCAAGTCTGGACGATGAAAAATAGTTTGTCCGTGAGAGGAAACAAAATCTACATCAAGCGAATTAGCATCTAAAAACTCTTTTGCTTTCTTTCCAAAGAAATGTCCCAACTCTACCGAAAACTTTGCAAACTCATTAGCCGTAGCATTTTCCATTGAACGAATTTTTTTCTTAAATTCGCTATCGTAAGCAAAGGTTTGTGCTTTTTTAATAGAATAAGACCACTCTCCTTTCTTTTCATTAAACTCGCAATAGGCTACATCTAAACCATCAAGCGAGGTTCCCGACATCAAACCCAATACTCTATAAAACATCTTTCAATATCTCCATTTTTGTAGAGCGTGAACCTTTTATCAAAATCGTTGCATTCTCTATCGGATTTGCTAAAAGGAATTGTTTAAACTCCTCGGAAGTTTCAAAACACTCCACTTCATCTTTTGCAACCGCCTTATACTCTTTTCCGACCAAGACAATTCTTTCAAAATTCTTTGATTTGATTTGAGAAAGTATGTTTTCGTGTTCTTTTTGTGATACTTCTCCTAATTCTTTCATCGCTCCCATAAATACCATTTTGCGATTCGCTTGCATATTTGCAAAAGCCTCAACTGCCGAAGAGCATGAAGACGGATTTGCATTATAGCAATCTAAAATTAAGGTATTGCTTTTAGTTTTTAGGATTTGAGAACGATTATTTGATGGAATATAATTCTCTATTGCTTCTTTGATTTTTTGTATCTCAACTCCAAAATGCAAGCCTATTGTCAAGGCTGCAAGTATATTATAAGCATTATAAATTCCTACAAGATTAGAGGTAATCACACAATCCTTAAATATGATTTGAGCATAGCCATTTTCGCTACAAGCCTTTGACGAAATATCAGCATTTGTCTTTAAAGAATAGGTTGTTTTCTTAGAAAAATCCTCCTCTCTCAAAGCCTCATCGTCCGCATTGACAAAGATATGTGATTTTTCATTTTGATTGTTTTTCACAAACTCAAACAACTCTTTCTTTGTCTTTATAATATTTTCTTTACTTCCAAAACCCTCAATATGAGCCGTACCTATATTAGTTAGAATTGCCATATCGGGCTTTGCAATATTTGAAAGAAAACCTATTTCTCCCACATGATTTGCTCCCATTTCAACAATCGCTATTTCGGTTGTGTGAGGTATTGAAAGAAGTGTAAGAGGCACTCCTATGTGATTATTAAGATTTCCCTTAGTTGCAAGAGTTTTAAATTTAGTTGAAAGAACTGCTTGAATCAATTCCTTAGTTGTTGTTTTACCATTGGTTCCGCTTATGCCGATTATTGTAGTTGAGAGTTGTTTTCTATGATATATAGCAAGAGCTTGAAGAGTTAATAAACTATTTCTGCAAAAGAATATTTTTTTTCTTTGATTTAGTAAATTATTTCTTTCATTTAATAAATTATTTCTTTGAATTATTTCCTCATTATCGCAAACCACAAGAGAGGCTCCTAACTCCAAGGCTTTAAAGACAAATTCGTTTCCATCAAAATTTTCTCCCTTTAAAGCAAAGAATATATCGCCTGGTTTTATATTGCGACTATCTGTACTAATACTTGGATTTTTAAGATAATGTGAATATAATTCTTTTATTTCTTCATCACTTGTTCTATTGCATTCCATACTAATTCTGCTGTTTTGTCCCAACTATATTTTTTTGCTTGCTCCTGTCCTTTTTTTATCAAATCTTCTCTTAACGAAGGATTCTTATAAATTTCTATCATCGCCTCACAAATACTTTCTACATTATAAGGATTAGCATAAAGAGCACCTTGTCCCGCCACCTCCGGCATTGAACTTGTATTTGAAGTGATAACGGCGGTTGAAGAACGATAAGCCTCCAACAAAGGCAAGCCAAATCCCTCAAAAAACGAAACAAATACTAAGGAAAGACTTGCCGAAGCAATGCGATTAACCTCTTCCAAAGGTATTCTTCCCGTAAAAACAACCTCATTCTTATACTCCATTGCATTAAACGTGTCCTCAATCTCCCCTTTCCACCATTTCTTATTGCCAACAATGAGAAGTTTTACATCGGACTTGGTTTTTGACTTAAAATTATCAAAAGCCTTAAAAAGATTAGTAAGATTTTTTCTCTTATGAAGCGAACCTACAAAATAAAAATAAGGACAAGAATTACTATATCTTTCTCTTGTTTTAATATTTTCCTCCTCGCTATATGTTTTAAACTCTTCATTTGCCGAGGATTCTACAACAAAGATTTTATTTTCTTCTATTCCGTAAGTCTTTATCAAATCTTGTTTACTAAATTCGGAGACTGTAAGCACTTTTTTTGCACTCTTTGCAAACTTAGGCGTAAAATACTCCATATATCTTTGATAAACCCTATTGCCAATATAAGTTTTATCGTGCTCAAAGTTAATATCGTGAATCGTACAAAGCTTTGGAGTCTTTCCCCAACAAGGAATATAACCCTCGGTTGAAAAGAAAACATCTATTTTGTAGAAACGAAGATAGATTGGCAAAAGAATTTCAAAATAAATATGCCAAAGCATAGGGTGTCTTGTAGGAAAAGGAATCACAACCGCCTTTACATTATCTGCAAACACAAAATCCTTATCATAATCATAAGGCCTATCAAAAAACAAGACAAACTCACATTCGGGGTGATTTTTCGTTAAACGCTCCAAATTCTTTAACGTAAAATAACCAATTCCCTCCAATTTATCTTTCAGCAACAAGCGTGAATTAACTCCAACTCTCAACTCTGTAAAATTTTATTTATAAATCAATGAGCAAAGATACAAATTCTTTCGTATATTTGCCACATAGAATTATGAAGAAATTTTTTGTTACTAATTTATTCTTCCTTTTGGCTTTAAATATTTTGATAAAGTCATTTTGGATTTTGGGAATTGACAGAGAGGTGCAAAATGCTTTGTCGGCAGATGTCTATGGAATGTATTATGCTCTCTTTAACTTCACTTATCTCTTTAATATCATTCTTGATTTTGGTATTACAAACTACAATAATCGCACTATTGCTCAACATACTCAATTACTTAAAAAATATTTTGCAAGGATTGTTCCTTTGAAGTTTGCTCTTGCTGCAATTTATTTTGTTATTATTCTTATTGCGGGTGCTTTTCTTGGTTATTCTTCTTATCAAATAAAACTTCTTTCTTGGATGTGCATAACACAAGTGCTTCAAAGTTTTATTTCTTATCTTAGAAGCAATATCACGTCTTTAATGTTGTTTAAGACCGATAGTGTGATTTCGGTTTTGGATAGGAGTTTGCTTATTGTTTTTTGTGGTATTTTCCTTTGGAATGATAGTCTTCGCCCTCATTTTAGTATTGATATTTTTGTCTATATTCAAACTCTCACAATGTTTATCACTTTCTTAGTGGCTTTGATTGTGTGTTTGTCAAAGACGGGACTTTTAAAACCAAAGTGGAATTTTGCTTTTAATCTTCATATTCTTAAAGATGGTTTACCATACGCTCTTTTGGGGCTTTTGATGGCTTGTTATAATAGAATGGATTCGGTAATGCTATTGGGTTTGGTTGATGATGGTGGTGTTAGTTCGGGTATTTATGCGAGTGGATTCAGACTTGTGGATTCTGCAAATATGGTTGCTTATCTTTTTTCGGTGATTTTGCTTCCTTTAATTGCTAAAATGATTAAGACTAATCAAAAGATAAATTCCGTTGTTGGTGCTGCTTTTCATCTTTTGCTTATAATCACTCTTGGTTTTGTGGCGGTTTCTATTTGTTATTCAACTGAACTAATGGAGCTTCTTTACAATAAACATATTACCGAAAGCGCTAAGGTTTATAGAATACTATCTTTTTGTTTTATTCCTATTTCTATGACTTATATTTTCGGAACTGTACTTACGGCAAATGGTTCTTTGAAATACTTAAACTTGATTGCTGGTCTTGGAATGATTATGAATATTGGACTAAACTTTATTTTAATTCCTTTGTTTAAAGAAAACGGAGCTGCAATGACAAGTTTGATAACTCAAAGCGTTACGGCAATACTACAAGCGTGGTTGGCATTAAAAATATTTAAGATAAAATTTGAATGGAAATATTGTTTAAAAATCATAAGTTTCATTGTAATTGTATTTTTTATTTCTATATTTGCACAACAACTTGAATTAAATTGGGTAATAAAAGCCTCAATTACTCTTGTTTTGATTGTGCTGGCTTCTTTCTTTGTAAAAATTTTTAGAATCAAAGAAATAAAAAATTTATTGACTTAAATAATTCATTAAATGAAAGAGATATTTTTTGCTAAAAACGATTTATCTAATTTAGAGTACTCATTGAATAGAGAAGTGTTAAGAGCCAATGTCTCAAATGCTTATTCTTGTACTACACTTCCTTTTTGCAATACACGAAAGTATCACGGACTTTTAATTGTTCCACAACCTAAATTAGACAATCAAAATCACGTTCTTTTATCTTCCTTAGACGAAACAATAAGTCAAAATAATAATAGTTTTCATTTAGGACTACATCGCTATCAAAACGGCGTTTATTCTCCAAAAGGACATAAATACTTGGAATCTTACGAACTTGGAGTTCTTCCAACACACACTTATAGAATTGGAAGTATTGTTTTGGTTAAACAAATGTTCTTTCAAGAAAAACAAGATAGGCTTTTGATAAAATATACTTTACAAGAGGCTTTACAAGAAATAGAATTGGAGCTACAACCTTTCTTAGCCTTTCGTCAAATTCATAAATTATCAAAAGCAAATAGCGATGCGGACACTTCTTTCAAGCAAGCCGAACAAGGTGTGTGCTTTAAGATGTATGAAAACTACACTCCACTCTATATTCAATTCTCAAAAAAAGTAGAATACTTGCATCAACCTTATTGGTATTATAACTTTGAATATATAAAAGAAAGAGATAGAGGATACGATTATCAAGAAGATTTATTAGTTCCCGGAAAGTTCAAGGTAAACCTAAGAAAGGGAGAAAGCCTTTTTGTAAGTTGTGGTGTGGAGGAAGCAAATCCTTTCCTACTTAGCCAAGATTTTACAAAAGAAACACATTGGCGTTTTCCAATTCAAACAACGGAAGATATACTTAAAAGAGCGGCAAGAATGTTCTTTTCTCGCAAAGGAACAAAAGTAAACTTGGTTGCAGGCTTTCCTTGGTTTGGTCGTTGGGGAAGAGATACTTTTATTTCCTTACCCGGACTTTGCATAGCACTTGAAGATTGGCGAATGTTTCGTTTAGCAATTGACACAATGCTTGAGGACTTTAAAGATGGTTTTTTCCCAAATATTGGCGAGGGAACACAAGCCGCATACAATAGTATAGACGCTCCACTTTGGTTCTTTTGGGCTTTGCAACAATATGCCTATATAAACGATGCGAGAAAAGAAGTTTGGCAAGCATACAATGGAGTGATGAGAAGTATTTTGGAGAATTTCTCGGAAGGAACCTCTAATGTAAGAATGGATAGCAATTTCTTATTGTGGCAAGGCGAAGATGGAAAGGCATTAACTTGGATGGACGCAATCGTAAATGGCGAGCCGGTAACACAAAGAAAAGGATACGCCGTTGAAATCAATGCCCTTTGGTACAATGCCGTAATGTTTTATAGAGAACTTGCAAAACTACATTGTCAAGATGGAGAAATTGCAAAATGGGACGAATTTGCAGCGAATTTTCCTACTAATTTCAAAGCGACTTTTTGGTCAAAAGAAATTGGTTATTTAGCCGATTATGTTGATGGAAGTTACAAAGATTTCTCGGTTCGTTGCAATATGATTTTTGCTTCAAGTTTAGAATATAGCCCAATAAGCCCTAAGATTCGCCAACTAATAGTTGAAAAAGTCAAAGGAGAACTTCTAACTCCAAGAGGACTAAGAACCCTTTCTCCTACCCACCCTAATTATCACGAAATCTACTTTGGCAATCAAGAACAAAGAGATAAGGCTTATCATAACGGCACGGTGTGGCCTTGGCTTATAGGAGCATTTGCCGAAGCCTTTTTAAGAGTTTACGGAAAAGAGGCTATCGGTTACATAGAACAAATATACGAGGAGTTTGGTAATATATTATGTGATTATTGTGTAGGAAGCATTGCCGAGGTCTATGATGCAAACCCACCATACAAAGCAGGCGGAAGTATTTCGCAAGCATGGAGTGTGGCGGAGGTGTGTAGAATGAAATATATGATAGACAAATGTAAACAATTTAACGACTCTCAATTATGAAAGTACTAATGTTTGGTTGGGAATTTCCTCCTCATATATCCGGAGGCTTAGGAACGGCTTGTTATGGTTTGACAAAAGCATTATATAACAAAGACGTAGAAATAATTTTCGTTGTTCCAAAAGCATTTGGAGATGAAGATACATCTCAAATAAGAATACTTTCTGCAAGTCAAGTAGTCAATACACTTACGCAAGAAGAAAGCAAAAAAATTGATCAAAAGGTTTCTTACATTCAAATCAACTCTACAATCCTTCCTTACATTGGACAACAAGATTATTACAAGATTGTAGATTCTACAAAAGACCAAAAACAAACAACAATCAAACAACAATTTGACTTTAAAGGAGGATATGGAGAAAATCTTTTAGAAGAAGTGGAACGTTATGCTTTTATTGCGGCAAGCATTGCAAAACAAAACACCTTTGATGTAATACACGCACACGATTGGCTTTGTTATAAAGCAGGCGTGATAGCAAAACAAATAAGCAACAAACCACTTATCGTTCACGTTCACGCAACGGAGTATGACAGAAGTGGAGAAAACATAAACCAAGACGTATATCGTGTTGAGAAATACGGAATGGACAATGCCGATAAAATAGTTGCGGTTAGCGATTTCACAAGAAATATCATAATAACAAAATATCATCAATCGCCCGATAAGGTTATCACTATCCACAATGGAGTTGAGCAAAATAATTCAAAGAAATATTTTGTTAAAGCAAAGAATAAAAAAATTGTTTCTTTCATTGGTAGAATTACTTTTCA
>DEPQ01000062.1:18551-37963 GCA_002358855.1 Bacteroidales bacterium UBA3388 | reverse complement strand
TCTCCACCATATTTTCCGATTGACGCAGGAGGAGCGAACACAAGACGAACATCGTTGAATACTTCATAGATAAACATATAGTATTCCAAGCCTTCGAAGAACGGTTTCACTTCTACTTTGTATTTTCCTTCTTCTGAATACTTAACAACCAACTCTCCGATGTTTTTTTGTATTTGTTCTTCTGTTGCATTCTCAGGAGTGTTGATGTTTTCTGCCAAAACTTCTTTTGTAACATCTGCCATTCTCACAAGGAATGAAACATACAATCCAGGAATCGGAAGTTCTTCTTCAAAAGATTGAGAAACAAATCCATTATTTAAGTAATCGTGTTCAACGGTTGATTGACTTACGATTGCATCATAGCCGCAATGGTGATTTGTAAACATCAATCCTTTGTCGGAAACAATCTCTCCTGTACAGAAATCGCCCATTTGAACGATTGCATCTTTCAAAGATGAGTTGTTAATGCTGTAAAGTTCTTCTGCAGTAAGGTGCAAACCCATTTTTTGCATATTTGCGTAGTTCAACTGCTTGAAAAACATTGGCAACCACATACCTTCGTCAGGATTAGCCTTTGGATTTGCAAAGCAAACACCAAAACTAAGTACGAAAGCCATTAACGTTAAAAGTGTTTTTTTCATATTGATATTATTTTTATTGATTTATATTTGCTAAATGTACTGTATAATTGAAAGTTTTTCTGGAATAAATATTTCTTGTGCTACTTCAAGAATTTCTTTTGAAGAAATCTCATCTATTGTCTTATAAGTATCTTGCAAAGTATCTACTTTACCAAAATTTAACAACATTTTACCAATAGAAAGCATTTCATTTTGATTAGAATCACAACTAATTGCAAGTTGTCCCTTCATTTGCTGTTTGAATTTCTGCAAAGTTTTTTCTGCAAGTGGGCTTTGAGTAAACTTTTCCAACTCTTTATTTATCAATCGCAAAGTTTTATCCATATATTTCTTGTCCGTACCTGCATAAATGCTAAATACACCAACATCAGAGTAAGCAGTATAGTTTGATTCTATTGTGTAGGTAAATCCATACTTTTCTCTAATGTGCATATTCAAATAAGAATTCATTGCATATCCACCAAGCATATTGTTAAGCAAACTAAATGCTGCTTTTTTCTCATCTTTGTATCCGTAGGCCATTGTTCCAATTATGGCATGCGACTGATAAGTATCTCTATCGTATATATTTTTTTCGGCTTTTCTTACAAGAATTTTCTCTCTTTGTTTTTTGCTTGTTTTTTTCTCATAACCTCCAAAATATCTCTCGGCAAGCAAAAACCATTTTTCACAATCAATAGAACTAACTATTGAAATAACCATTTGATCTGTCGAATAATTTTTGTCAATAAAAGCCTTTATTCCTTCACTCGTAAAACTATTTACATTTTCAGGCGTTCCCAAAATCAATCTTCCCAAAGGATGATTGCCAAAAAGTTGTTTTTCAAACTCATCGTAAATAAGCTCGGACGGAGTGTCTTGATAAGAATTGATTTCGTCTATTACAACAACTTTTTCCTTTGCAATCTCTTTTTCAGGAAAAGTAGAATTGAAAACAATATCGCTAAGCAATTCCAAAAACCTTTCATAATAAGAGTGAAGGAAACACCCATAAATGCAAGTCTCTTCTTTGGTTGTAAAAGCGTTTAATTCCCCACCCACACCGTCTATTCTATTGAGAATTTGGAAAGCTTTACGCTTATTAGTCCCTTTAAAAATTGAGTGTTCTATGAAATGAGCTATACCATTCTCTGTTTCGCTCTCATCACGCGAACCCGCGTTAATCGTTATCCCACAATGAGAAACGGGAGAAGGCGAATAACGATGTATTAACCTTATCCCATTTTTTAATTCGTGTAGATTATAAATATCTTGTGCCAATTACTTATCTTGAAATTACGTAAAAGTCGCCACCAATCTTTTCTTTAATTTTTGTAGCTAACTTTTCGGCTTCTGATAATGTACGTCTGCTACCATAACTTACATAATAAACTTGCTCTCCTCCTTGAACACGTTGAAGAATGTAACTATCGTAACCAAGACTTTTTGCTTTTCTTGCTTTCTTTTCAGCAGTTGTTTTGTCCTTGTAAACACCCCCTACAACATCACAACCAAGTTTAGAATAGTTTTGTACTAATACTGGAGAAGTATCAACAGTTGACATTTCTACACTTTCTGTTTTTTTCTCTGTTTCTTGTTTTGGAGTGTTATTTGTTTGAGTTGTTTTTTTCTTTGCTTGATTTATTGGCACAGGTTTTGGAATAGGATTTTGTTTAACCTCTTCTAAAGCTATTTCCGAAACGGTTTCTGTTGCAGTTTCCTCACTTACAACTTCTTCTACAATAGTTTCTGTTGGAGTTTCAACAGGGGCTACAACAACATTTTGAGTTTTTGGTTTTATGTAAACAGATAATTTTTCAGAAATAGGATCCATAAATTTGTATCCTTTAAGCCATCCAAAATAATGAGCAGCTACCAAACCACCACAAGCTAAAAGCAAGAATAAAAGAATAAATAAAATTATTAAAAGCACTCTTTTTTTGCGTTTTTTAGCTTTCTTTTTCTTCTTTTCTTTCTTTTTGTCTTTTTCTAATTCTTCTGTATATTTTTCTTCTTTGCTTGCATCAATTATTGCTTGTGCTTTTGCTCTTAAATCTTCGCTTGCAGGTTTTATATCTTCTATTTCAACCTCTTTTTCAACTTCTTTTAGTTCTGTTTCCTCAGCTTTTACCTCTACTTCAAGTTCTTTTTCGACTTCTTGTTCCGCTTTCACTTCTTCTTGTGGAGTAAAAACAACGGCTTCTGTATGTTCAATAGTTTCTTTTGGTAATTCAACCTCAGGTTTTTCTTCTTTGATTTGAATAACAACAGGTTCTTCTTCCACAATCTTTTCTTCAACAACCTCTTCCTTTACATTAGTGTCTATTGTGTGGATTAAATCGATTGCAGAGTCTGTATTATCAAAAGTTTTCACATCATTCAAAGGAGCAAATGCAAAAGAATTATCTAAAAGGTTTAATTTTTCGCTTGCTTCAAAAACAATATTTCCATAAAAGTCCTTAGATAGCGTTCCAAGTTCTCCTATTTCTACTTTTTTTCCGCTTTCCAATTTTTCTTTTACCGATTCTGCATATTGTTTTATCCAGATTAGAGCAGTTTCGTGAGAAATAAATTCTTTCTCTGCCATACTCATAACAAAATTCAAGTTGTTATTTTCCTCTGATTTAAAACTTAGTTTACGGCAAGGAGGTCTTATTTCTCCTGTAAGTGAAGAAATTCTTGCGGATTGAGTAGAAACATAAAATGTTCCTAAACCTACCAATTCCGCACAATCGTTTTCTTTTAAGTATTCGTATAAATTTACTGCAACATTCATATTATATTTTCTTTTTTTATCAAATCATTAACTCGTTTTAAGTCCTCTGGTGTATCAACTCCTATGGATTCAAAACACGTATCTTTAATTCTAATTTCAAAACCATTTTCTAACCAACGCAATTGTTCTAAACTCTCCAAGCATTCTAAGTTTGATTTTTCCAACTTCACTATTTTATGCAACACATCGCTCCTATAAGCATAGATTCCAATGTGTTTAGAAAATACTCCTTGATTCAAGGCTTGAGTAAGAGAAATATCACGTGTAAAAGGTATTGGGCTACGAGAAAAATACAATGCCCTATTATTTGCAGACACTACTTTAACAACATTAGGGTCTGTTACGTCTTCTTGATTATCTATTTTCTTTGACAAAGTCGCAATTTCCGCACTCTCATTCTCAAAACAAGAAAGCACTAAGGCTAATTGTTCTTTTGAAATCAAAGGTTCATCACCTTGAACATTTACAACAACATCATAATTCTCTCCAAGAGAAGACAAAGTCTGCACAACCTCTTGACAACGCTGTGTTCCACAAGAGTGATGCTCACTTGTCATCATTGCAACGCCTTGTTTTGAGACTACTTCTTTAAAAATACGCTCATCATCGGTTGCAACCACAACTTTATCAAAAAGTCCAGAAGAAGAAACTGCATCATACACCCACATAATCATAGGTTTGTTTCCCAAAAGTGCCAAAGGCTTTCCAGGAAATCTACTACTTGCATAGCGAGCGGGTATAATTGCTATTTTTTTCATTCTTAAAACAAACCGTTTATTTCAGCGTTAATACTATCTACTACAAATCCCAAATCCTTTGGATTTTCGGTAATATTCAAATCGTCCATATTTATTATAAGTTTGCGATTTGAATATTCTTCTATCCAAGAATTATATCTATTGTTAAGAGATGTTATGTAATCTAAGCGAATTGAACTTTCGTATTCTCGTCCGCGTTTTTCTATTTGTTGAATCAAAGTAGGCACTGAGGCTTTCAGATAAATCAATAAATCAGGTGGTTTGATAAAACTTTCCATTAAATCAAACAATGATTTATATGTTTCAAAATCTCTTGTATTCATAAGACCCATAGCGTGCAAATTAGGTGCAAATATGTAAGCGTCTTCATAGAGTGTGCGATCTTGAACAATATTGTCGTAAGTGTTACGAGAATCTATTACATATTTAAAACGCTTATGCAGAAAATAAACTTGGAGATTAAAACTCCAACGGCGCATATCCTCATAAAAATTCGCTATATAAGGATTGTCGTCCATTTGTTCATATATTGGAGTCCATTTAAAATGCTTTGCTAACAATTCTGTAAGAGTTGTTTTGCCACTTCCTATATTTCCTGCAATCGCTATGTGCATATCTATCCTATATTAAAGACATAAAAATATAATTCTTGCAAAAATACAAATAAGTTATTAAAACTCAAAAAATAACAAGAAAATTCGCTCAATAAACGAGTGTAATAACGTTTTAAGTCGTTATTACACTCACTTTACTGCTTGAATTATTACCTTGTTGTTCTACTTTTATTTGCACAGGTATTCTCTCCTGCAACTCTTCTACGTGAGAAATTATTCCAACGTTTTTTTTCAGTGTTTTATGCAGTACTCCAAGTGTCTCAATCGCTGTTTGCAACACCTCTTTGCTAAGAGTTCCAAATCCCTCATCAATAAAAAGTATGTCAAGCGAAAGACCTTGTCCGATATCACTAAGTGCCAAGGCTAAGGATAAAGAAATCAAAAAACTTTCTCCTCCTGAAATTGTTGTAGCAGGGCGAAGTGTAAATCCATTGTAGGCATCTTCTAATTCTATTACAAAACTTCCCGGTTTAACTCTTAGTTTGTAGCGATCGGTTAGGCTTTTTAGATGATAGTTTGCTGAGTTTATCAAATTTTCCAAAACATAACTTTGAGCAATCTTGCGGAATTTTCCTCCCGTTGAGTCTCCTATGGATTTATTCAATTTTTCCCATTTCAAAAATTCTTCTTCCGCTTGGGTTAATTGTCGATTTAATTCTTCTCTTTGCTTAATATTTTTTTGACAAACCTCAATTTCTTTTTCTAATCCTCCTCTTTGTTCGCTTATTTCTTTTAGTTGTCTTTCTAAGTCTAAGACATTTTCTTTGATTTGTTCAAGGCTTTGATTTTGTTCAATCTTTGGTTGATTATTCTTGTGTTCTTCTCTTCTTTTTTCTGTATTTTCTTTATTTGCTTTAAGAGATATTTCTTGATTTTTGTAGTTTGCTATCCATTTTTCTATCTCTTGTATCTTATTTTCTTCAACTGTATTGATTAACTCTAATTTTTCTCTTGTAAAATCTTGGTTTGATTGCAAAAAGTCTTGAATTGATTTTTCTAATTCTAAGTTTTCATTTTTTAAGGTATTGAGTTGAGAGAGTTTTTGATTTAAATCGCCACAGAAATTATTGACTTTGGTTTGCAGGTTATCAACTTTTGATGTAGTTTGAGTGATTTGAGTTTTCCATTCTGGTTTTTGATTTAATATATTTAGGAGTTGATTCTTAATGTTAGAGCATTCTTTTTCTAAATATCCAAATTCTTGACTTAATTGAGAGTATTCTCTAAATTTTTCTAAGGTTTGATTTGCGTTTTCTTCTTCTTTTTGCAAATCATACTGCTCAATAACTTCTGCATTAAAGCCACATTGTTTACATAATTCTGCTATTTTCTTTTCGCAGTCTTGAACGCTATTATCTTTCTCTAAGGCTTCTTTTTCTTGATTATAGATTTTTTCTTCTGCTGCTATGCTTGCTGACAAAGAGTTTATTTCTTGCTGAATTGAATCATAGTTTTTCTTTGCCGTTTCATAGTTTTCTTTTAGCAGTGTAACGGTTGCAAACAATTCTTCTTCAATCGGCAAAGAGTTTTCTATCTTTTGCAAACACACAGGACAGATATCTCCAACGCTTAAGCTTTGTCGCAAAGTTTTTGCAAACTTATCTACGCTGTCTTTCTGCTTTTCGTATAGTGTTTTAGCGTTTTCTACCTCCAAGGTAATAGATTGAAAACGAGGAGTTAAGACTTGCGAAATTTTTTCTTTACTTTGCGAAATTTTTTCTTTACTTTGAGAAATTTTTTCTTTGCTTTGAGAAATTTTTTCTTTGAAATATTTTTTGTTATCTAAGAGTTGTTTTAACCATGCGATATTTTGAAGTAAAAGAGTTGTTTCTTGTTGATTTTTTTGAGTAGATAAGTAAACGTTTATTTGGTTTAACTGAGTTTGTTTTGCTGATTTCTCATTATCAAGATAGCGATAACCTGCAACAAGTGTTTGATATTTTTGACCATCTTGCAAAAGGGTTTGTTCAAGTATTTCAATAGTTTTGTAGTTTTTTTGTTGCTTAGAAATATTGTAGCGTACCTCTGTTGTATTTCGCCATATTTGTACTTTTTTCTCTCTACTCTTAAAGTCTTCTCCTTGTACTATTTCTTGATTTTTTTGATATTCTGCTATTATTGTTTGATATTCTTTTTCTAATTGTTGAGAAGTTTCAATCCATTGAGCTTTGGCTTTTTGGTTGTCAAGATTTTGTTTATGAGTTTTGTATTGCGAGTCAAAGAGTCCAAGATTTTTTTCTTTTTCACTTAGTTCTTCTTGACTGATTTGAGGAAATTGCGAAAGGGTTGATTGCAACAAATCTCTTTTTTCTTTTTTCTCTTTTGCAATTTCATATATCTTTTTGCCAATTCTTGAATATATATCAACCCCTGTTAGTTTTTCTAAAATTTCTGCTTTTTCGTTGTCTTTACTGTTAAGAAAACGTGTAAATTCTCCCTGAGAAAGCATAACAGTTCTTAGAAATTGTTCAAAATCTAAACCAATTATTCTTTTTATTTCTGGTACTATGTCTTTATCTTTTGAATAGACAAAATTATCTGTCAGATTTGTCAGTTGTCTTGTCTTGCTTTGCAAGGCTCCTTCAACCTTTCCTCTTGCTCTTTTGCAACTCCACTCTGCTTGATAGCACTTTTTGTCATTTCCAACAAAGGTTAAGCAAACAGAACATTCGCTTGTATTTCTTCGCATCAACAATCGCGAATCGTTTACTTTCACCTCTGTTTCTAAATCAGTGGTTGCTCCTTGTATATTAGTGTTTTCTAATCGTGGAGTAGTGCCATAGAGTGCCAAACAAATACAATCTAAAATTGTTGATTTACCACTGCCTGTTTTTCCTGTGATTAAAAATATCCCACTATTAGATAATGGCTCGGCATCAAAGTCTATTTCCGCCTCTTCTATTGATGCTATGTTTTTAATGGTAAGTTTTTGAAATTTCATAATGATTTTTTATTCGTTTTGACTCTCTTGATTTATTATTTCTATGACTTGATTGAACGCCTCCTGCATTTGTTCATCAAATTCAACGTTTGAGTATTCTAAAAACCTTTTTGCTATATCTATTGGTTCTTCTTGTTGAAACTCTGCAATGGTTAATGGTGTGATTTCGGTGGTTTGAGAGTTTTTTCGTTTGGTATTGATGTAGCAAAATCTACATTTCTTATTTGAAACAATGCTTTTGATTTGATATTCTGCTTCTGAGGGTAATATATCTTCAATTTCTACATTTAATCGAAGATATGCTTCTATATCATCAGGAAATTTCATTAACAATTCTTTGGATTCTTGCCACGAAGCAAAACCCTTGCTTGGCAAAGAAACAAGTGGGTGCGGATTTTCTATTTCTATAGTTTGTATTTGAGGAGTTTGGTTGTGTCGTTCTATATCTACAAGAGTTATTGAATGAGAATAATTTTCATCAAAACTAATTGGCAGTGGTGTTCCGCAGTATCGTATTTTTTCTTTTGCTTTATCTATAAATTGTGGTTTGTGAATATGTCCTAAGGCTAAGTAATCGTACCCCTCTCCTATGCTTTCTATGCTTATTGCTTCTATTCCACCAACTATTTTTTCGTCTGCATTTTGGTGAGAAGTGAAATCGCAACCAAATATAGTGGTATGTGCCGAAAGAATTACGGGTAAATTATTTGTGTTACGCTTTTCGGTTTCCGAAAGCAAGGTTTGATAGAAATCTTCTGGTATATTTCTTTCATAAGAGTAAGGAATTGCTATTACAAATCCTTGATTTTCTATTTCTATTATGTGTTGAAAAATATCGTTTCTATTGATTGCTCCTATGGTGTGAACGTTTAGTGCCTGCCAAGGTTGTCTAAAAATTTCGTGTTTTATTGCACTGTCGTGATTTCCTGCTGTGATGATGATTTGCATCTGCGGATTTGCATTATGAAGGCTCATTATTGAGTTAGCAAACAAAGTTTGAATAGATGAAGATGGTTGAGAAGTGTGATAAACATCTCCTGCAATTAGAAATACGTCAGGTTTGTGATTTTGAACTATTGAAATAATTTGTTCCAACATTGTTTTTTGCTCTTCACTCCTATCGTTATTGTAAAGAACGTGCCCTAAATGCCAATCACTTGTGTGTAATATTTTCATTATTCTTTGATTTAATTCTCTACAAAAGTATAAAAAAAACGCAAACGATTGTGTTTTCGTTTGCGTTTTATGTTTCTAAGTTTTTTTTCTAATCACGGATTATACATATCTTTGTTATAGAAATCTAAAATCTTAATGCAATTTGCTCTCATTTCTTTTGCAGGAGAAGAAGGATTGATTTCTATTGCTCGCGAGTAACTATTGATTGCTTCTTGCCAATTATTACCTCTACGATATGCGTTTCCTAATACGTAATAGGCAACATCTTTGTTTTCTTGTTCGCAATCGGCAACCAAAGTGTTTAATAACTCTATTGCTTCTTGCACTTTATTTTCATCCAAAAGCGTTTTTGCTTTTTCTATCTCTGCTTTACTAATCATTATCTTAGTTATAAATCATAAATGTACCTTGTTCTCTTTCTAAACGATTAGGTGCATCGTTGTGTCTGTACTCTACGCTCCAAGTATACACTCCTTGCATTACAGGTTCGCCTTTATAAGTACAATCCCACGCATCTTCAATGTCGTTTGTTTGGAAAATCATTTCTCCGTAACGGTTAAAGATTCTCAAATTATATTCAATAATATTGTCAATCCAAAGACGGAATCTTGCATTATCAGGATTGTTGTCGTGAAGATAAAGACCTGTCGGTGCCCAAAGGTGATGTTCTCTTTGAACTCTAATAAATGCTGTAGTAGTATCAGAACATCCAAGTGGAGAATATGCAGTTAATTTAATATCATAACGAAGTGTTGTATCGGTTACAGGAAATACGTGAACAAATTCTGCTTCGGTTGATGTTGTTCCATCACTCAATTCCCAATCTCTTGTAGAATTTCCACTTGATACGTCAGTAAATATCACTGTTGGGTCAAGTGCGTCAATAACACTTGGAGTAAATCTGATTGCTGCTGATGGTGTACGTTGTACATTTACATATACTGTATCGGTTGAATGACAATTTATTTCGTTATAAGCATGTGCTACATACATTGTTGTAGATGATGGCTTAACTGTATAGTTTGCTTGACTGCCTCCATTAACCGCTCCGTCTTGTGGTACAGTTTCCCAAATATATCTTGTTGCTGAACCGTTTGCTCCTATTTCTGCTTGTTCGCCTTCGCAAATCGATACGTCCGCTGTACAAATTACATCTGGTGGAAGTTCAACTACTACTGTCGCACTATCAGTTTTTTCACACATTGCAGGAGGTAATTTTACGCTTACGTTATATTGTTGAGTAGATTCAGGACTTACTGTAATAGATTGCGTTGTTTGTCCGTTACTCCATTCAAATAGACAACCAGGTAAAGAAGAATTTACTGTAAGTATTGTAGATGTTCCCTTACAAATATTCATTACTCCTGTAATGTTAATATCCGGTGCATCATTTACAGTAACTAAAATTGAATCGCTTGCTGTACAACCAAGATAATTAGTCTTTGTTAGAGTAATGTAACCTGTTGATTGTGGAGTTGTTTGAATTGTATCTCCTGTTTGTCCTGTGCTCCAAACAGATTCTCCTTCTTCTTCGTTCAATACGTCTGTTAGCGTGATTTCTGTTCCTCTACAAATAGTCATATCATCATTTACTTGAACATTGAATGATATGTTGTAAATAGTTACAGGATTACTCATTCTCTCACAAACAATTACTCCATTTTCTTCGTTAATTACCTCGAATTGATAAACAACCGAGTCTTGATTTGCAGTGTTTACTCTTGTGAATGTGCTTCCTATATTTGGAACTTCTTGAGGTAATACCATATTGTAGCGTGTTCCTCCGCTAAGTTGAAAGTTTACTTGATCGCCTCTACATACTTCATTTGTAGCAGCAGTACTTCCGTTGTGAGTTACTACAATTGGGTCAAGATCTATTGGATAATAAATAGCGGTTGAGTCCCATATATTGATTTCATTACCATCTGCACGATAAATTGCAGCCTGTGCAAAATATCTTACAGGACCTTCTTCAATTGTTGGATTAGCAAAAAATCTACCTTCTGCATCTAACTCTATTTGTTCCATAGGTGCATCAAAGTTTGTTGCACTTCGCTTATAGACTGTATAGGATTTTTCTAATTCACTGGCGGCTCTGATTCGGTACGCTTTGTTTTGAGCTGACCAAACAGTGTTATTATATGTATCCACCCAGCATGCTCTTGCGCCATCAGCGTCTTGTATTCCTAATGTTGCGAGTCCCCCAACCCAACTTGTACATATTGGTTTGTTTTGTAAGTAAAATTCAATTGTATTAGAAGATTCGTAAAGCACTGCCATGTGTGTAGCAATTTGCGAGGTACAACTGTACATCGGAACTTGATAATATGACAGCACCATCTTTCTACAAGGATATTCTCCAATCACTTGAAAATATACTTGTCCATTTATACCAAAGTTAATGTCATAATAAGGAACCATAATGCAGTTTTTAAATCTTGAACCTGTTGGTATTGGTCCGTTATTCTCTTGTGTATAAGAGCAATTGCTTCCTTGTGTATATTGTTGTCCAAATCCCTCCTTAAAAAACGCTATTAAACCATTCGCACCTATTTGACAGTTTTCGTAAGTCTCTCCATAAAAGTCAAAAGTAAAAGGAATAGACGCCCCAGGTGTTGCATAATTCAAACTAACCATACTTCCCCAAACGTCATCGCTTGTAAGACCCGGCACTTGTATTCCTTGGTTAAAAGGACATGGTGGGTTAAATGGAATTTCTTCCCAAACATATGGAGATTCGTTTGAACCTGGAGACACAAAGTATCCCGGAGCAAACACAACCACTGTTAGCGTATCTTGAGGGAAATCACAAGTTAATTGAATCCCATTATTGTACTGAGTTGCTGTAAAATCAACGGTATCAAAGTTTACTAATCTTTTTATTCCCATATCAACACAACCTTGTCCCTTTGCAACAGAGGAAGCAAACGTTAAAAACAAGGCGAGAATAATCAAATAACTCTTTCTCATATTTAATATTTTTATTTTTTTCTTTGAATTAGCGCACAAAATTACAAAAAATCACAATATAGACACTATTTTTCTTTGACTTGTTGCAATTTTAATCAAAAAATCAACATTTTTCTTCTTGCAAATAAGTCAAAACCTTTATTGCTTCATCTAAATTGTTTATTGATTTAATGTTTAAAATCAATTTTTCATCTTGTTCTACAAGTGAACATTGACTTGGAAAACTTTGAACATAAAGCATAATTCTCTCAAAGGCGTTTGACTGAGAATTAAAGGTCACTGTCATTTTGTTTTGTTTGATACTGATTTTCTCAACAAAGATTCGTTTTGCTAACATACGGAGTTTAACAATTTCGAACAACTCTAAGGTTTGCGAAGGAATGTTTCCAAATCTATCGGTTAAGGATTGAGAAAGCGGAACTAAGTCTTGTTCGTTTTCCATAGTGTCTAACTGTTTGTAAATCTTCAATCGCTCAACTACATTTGTGATATAGTTATCAGGAATAAGGATTTCCAAATCCGTTTCTATAACACACTCACGTTTTGTAGCATCTTCCTGAATTTGTCCGCAGTCTTGACGGATTTCGTCCATTGCTTCGTTAAGGATTTTATGATAAGTCTCAAATCCTATATCGGAAATAAATCCGCTTTGTTCGGCTCCAAGCAAATTTCCTGCACCTCTTATATCTAAATCCCGCATTGCAATCGCAAAACCACTACCTATTGCCGAAAACTCTTCAATTGCAGAAAGTCTTTTCTGTGCTTCCTGAGTCAAAAGATAAGGTTCGGGAGCAATAAGATAACAAAACGCCTTTGCATTGCTTCTTCCGACTCTTCCTCTTAGTTGATGAAGGTCAGAAAGCCCATAATTCTGTGCGTCATTTATTATAATAGTATTTGCATTCGGTATATCTAATCCATTTTCCACGATTGTAGTCGAAACAAGTATGTCATACTGTCCTTCAATGAAGTCAAGCATAACTCTTTCCAATGCTTCGCCCTCCATTTGTCCGTGTCCAACAACAATTCTCGCCTTTGGCAAAAGTTGATGCAAGGTTTGAGCAATATCATTTATAGTTTGCACTCTGTTATGCACAAAATAAACTTGTCCACCTCTTTGAATTTCAAAATCTATTGCATCTCTTATCAATTCTTTATCAAAATTTATAACCTGAGTATTTACAGGTTGTCTATTTGCAGGCGGAGTATTTATAATAGAAAGGTCTCTTGCTCCCATTAAAGAGAATTGTAGCGTTCTTGGAATAGGAGTTGCCGAAAGCGTAAGGGTGTCTATATTTACTTTTAGTTGCTTTAATTTTTCCTTAACACTGACTCCAAACTTGTGTTCTTCGTCTATGATTAGCAAACCTAAGTCTTTAAACTTTACATCCTTGCCAACAACTCTGTGAGTTCCTATAAGAATATCTATTTTTCCTGATTTAAGATCTTTAAGTATTTGAGTTTTTTCTTTTGTTGTGCGAAAACGATTGAGATAATCTACTCTACAAGGAAAATCTTTAAGTCTTTGCGAAAAAGTTTTCCAATGTTGAAATGCTAAAATAGTGGTTGGCACCAAAACTACAACTTGTTTGCTATCGCATACGGCTTTAAACGCCGCCCTTATTGCGACTTCTGTTTTTCCAAAGCCAACATCTCCACACACAAGCCTATCCATAGGATGCGAAGACTCCATATCGCGTTTTACATCAATAGTTGCTTTGAGTTGATCTGCCGTATCCTCATACATAAAGGAGGCTTCAAGCGAGTTTTGAAGATAAGAATCTGCCGAAAAGGCGTAACCTTTTGTTGCTTTCCTCTCTGCGTAAAGTGCAATCAAGTCTTTTGCAATGTCTTTAACCTTTTGTTTGGTTTTGTTTTTGAGTGTCTGCCATGTTGTCGAGCCTAAGCGATTTAATTTCGGAACATTTGCTGTGTCTTTTGAGGAATAACGCGAAATTTTATGCAAAGAGTGAATGGAAACATAGAGAATATCATTCCCTTTAAAGATTAGACGTATTGCTTCTTGCTTTCGTCCGCCTTTATCTATCTTTTCTAATCCTCCAAACACACCTATGCCGTGGTCTATGTGAGTTACATAATCTCCCGGGCTGAGATTCAAAAGGCTTTCCATCGTTATTTTTTCTTGTTCTTTGCTTCCGTCTCTTAATTTAAACTTATGATAACGGTTAAATAACTGATGGTCGGTAAAAAGCAAGAGTTTGTGATCGTTGTCTATAAATCCTTCGGCTATTGAGCCTTGTAGAAAGGTTGGAGTAATGATATTTCTGTTTTTTGCAAACTCTACCAAAACTTTTTCTACTCTTTCTTTTTGTTGAGCATCAAGAACACAAAAGCAAGTTTGATAATTTTGTTCTTGTTTTTGTTCCAAGCAATCTATAAGCATAGGAAAATTTGCATTAAAGACAGGTTGAGCAGATATATCAAAGATTAGCGGATTTATTTCTTTGCTTTGGAAATTTTTTCCGCAGAATAAAATTTTTCTTTCTTTGTTTAAATTTACTAATTCTTTACTTTTTATAAAGGTATCGTTTGTGTTTTGTTTTTCTTCTATCGACATCGCTCTCGCAAGACAAAGATCGGCGTCTTTAACCCAAAGAATTGTTTTGTCATCAAACCATTTTGTGATTGATGATTTGGTGGTTTGCTCTTGCGAAATAGTGAAATTTGGAAGTATATTAAAGCTTTCTTTTTCCTCAATTGAGAGTTGGCTCAATACGTCAAAGGTTCTAAGACTGTCTATCGTGTCTCCAAAAAGTTCTATGCGATATGGATGTTCTTGTGAAAAGGAATATACATCTATTATACCGCCTCGGATTGAGTATTGACCTGCTTGATAAACTAAATCTGTTCTTTCAAAACCGAAATCGTCAAGAATATCTATCAATTCATCAATATTTAACTCCTCATTCTTTGTTACGGTAAACACTCTCTTGTTAAAAGATTTTTTATCTACTGTTTTCTCACAAAATGCCTGCGGATAAGTAACTATTATCTTTGCACTGCCACAAGAGAGTCTTTCTAATATTGCTGTACGAAGCAGAATATTTGCATTATTTAATTTATTGGCATCGTTTTCGTGAAAGAACGATGAAGGTAAAAAGAGGACTTTTTTTTCGGAATAGTCTTTTTCTGCGTCATTATAATAGCGTTCTAAATCGTTATAGAAGTATGCTGCTTTTTGTTTTTCGTCTAAAAGAAATATATGAGTGAAATCCTCGGTCAATTCGCAAACAACAGAAGATATAATAGAGAGACTTGAACCCGAAAGTCCTTTTAGGCAAAGCGGTTCTTTATAATCCTTTATGTTTTCAACAATTTCCTTAACTTTCTCCGAGCGAGAGTATATTGAACTAAATCTTTTCATACCGCAAATTTAGAGTTTTTTTCCTACATTTGCACTTTAATTGTACAAAAACTACGAAATCATGATAAAAATTCCTCCTTTTCTAAAATCAGGTGATAGAGTTATCATCTTAGCTTCTGCAAGAAAAATTAGCAAACAAGAACTTTGCGACACAATTTCTTTGTTAGAGAGCAAGGGATTAAAGGTTTGCTTAGGAGAAAGCATAAATGCAGAAGATAATCAATTTGCCGGGAGCGATGAATTAAGAGCAAGAGATTTGCAAAAGGCAATTGACGACAAGGAAATAAAGGCTGTGTTTTTTGCAAGAGGAGGATATGGAAGCGTAAGAATGATTGACAAGGTTGATTTCACGCCTTTGGAAAAAAATCCTAAGTGGTTGATTGGTTATTCTGACGTTACCGTGATTTTAAATCACGTTTATTTTAAACATTCCGTTGCTACACTTCACGCAATTATGCCTGTGAACATAAAAAAAGAGATTTACTTCTCTTCGGCAATAGAAAGTTTATTTAGTTTGCTGTTTGGACAAACATTTTCTTTCACTTCCACAAGCGATTTTGCACAAAAAGATTGTAAAGTCAAAGGAAGAGTTTTTGGAGGTAATCTTTCCGTTCTTTATTCTATGCTTGGAAGCGAGAGTTTTGGGCAAACCGATGATTTAATTCTCTTGATTGAGGATTTAGATGAGTATCTTTATCATATAGATAGAATGATGCAGGCATTGAAGCGTGCAGGAAAATTAAAGAATTTAAAGGCTTTGATTGTTGGAGCAATGACACAGATGCACGATAACACGATTCCTTTTGGGAAAACTGCATATGAAATTATTGAAGAAGCAGTTAAGGAATATAATTACCCGAAAATTTTTGGTGCAAGCATAGGACATATTGAAGAAAATAACAATGCCGTTGTGATTGGAGGGGAAATAGAAATTGAGGTAAAGAATAATCAAATCAAAACCTTGCAATAATGATTGGAAACAAGATTTTAGGAAATTTAGGCGAAGACTTAGCGAGCGATTTCCTTGTAAAAAAAGGATATAGAATTGTTGAGAGAAATTTTGTGTGGCAAAAAAACGAAATAGACATTATTGCAGAAGATGAAAAGGAAAGAAACATTGTTTTTGTTGAGGTAAAAACAAGAAATACCGACTATTTCATTCAACCTTTTGAGGCAGTGGATTTCAAAAAGCAGAAAGCAATAATAAAAGTTGCGAATGCTTACATACGTTCTCGCAACATTGATTTAGAAGCACGCTTTGATGTGATTTCAATTGTACAAAATGAACAAGGCTCTCAAACAATCGAACATATAATCGGTGCTTTCGAGCCTTGTTTATTTTAGATTTAATATTGTTCTTCTTTATTTGGGAAATCCGAAGTCTTTACATCATCAACATATCTCTTTATTGCTTCGGTTATTTCTTCTCCAAGATTAAGATAACGTCTTAGAAATCGTGGAGTAAATTCTTGTGTTATTCCGAGCATATCGTGAAGCACAAGCACTTGTCCATCAACTTCTCCTCCAGCTCCTATTCCTATGATTGGGATTCTTAATTCTTTTGCAATTCTTCCTGCAAGTTGTGCGGGTACTTTCTCTAAAACAATTGCAAAACAGCCTGCTTCTTCAAGCAAATGTGCATCTGAGATTAGTTTTTCTGCCTCTTCTTCGCTCGTTGCCCTCACTGCGTAACTTCCAAACTTGTTTATTGATTGCGGAGTCAAGCCTAAGTGTCCCATAACGGGGATTCCTGCCGATATTATCCTTTTTACAGATTCTAAGATTTCTTCTCCGCCTTCCATTTTAACGGCATGGACTTCTGTTTCTTTCATTATGCGAATTGCAGAAGAGAGTGCTTGCTTGGAATTGCCTTGATATGTTCCAAAAGGCATATCACAAACTATTAAAGCACGGTTACAAGCACGAGCAACACTTGCTGCGTGATATATCATTTCATCAAGAGTGATTGGAAGTGTGCTTGAATATCCTGCCATCACGTTTGCGGCACTGTCTCCTACAAGAATTATATCTACTTTCGCCAAATCAACCAATGTTGCCATAGAATAATCGTAAGCAGTAAGCATTGCGATTTTTTCTTTCTTGTCTGCCATTGATTGAAGCGTCTTTACAGTTACTCTTTTCGTATCTTTTGTTGCTACTGACATCGTTTTAAGTTTAATTTCTTTGCTTTTGAGCCGACAAAAGTACTAATGTTTTTCTTTATATGCGTTATTTTGCATAATTATTTGTATTTTTGTTGCAAAATTTTGTGTTTTTAAATTTATGTTTGATTTTTTTGAAGGGAAATTTGTTGAAATAACACCATCATATATAGTGATAAATTGTGGTGGAGTTGGATATAAAATAGAAATATCTTTAAATTCATATAGTATTTTAAAAGATAAGACAGAAGGAAGGGTGCTTGTGCATCATATTGTAAGAGAAGATGCTCAACTTTTATTTGGTTTTGAAAGTGAAAAAGAACGAAAACTTTTCAAGCACTTGATAAGCGTAAACGGAGTTGGTGCAAACACTGCGAGAATGATTCTTTCTTCTCTTAGTTGTGATGATTTGATTGAGGCTGTCGTTAGTGAAAATGTCAATGTCATTAAAGCAGTAAAAGGAATAGGTCTTAAAACCGCTCAAAGAATAATTATAGATTTAAAAGATAATCTAAGTAAGTTTGAAATTGTTAAATCTGAGTGTGTTTTCAGCAATAAAAACAGAGAAGAAGCGTTATTAGCATTGCAAACGCTTGGTTTTAATAAACCTGCAATAGAAAAAACTTTGGATAAAATACTAAAAACAGACGTTTCCTTAGGTGTAGAAGAACTAATTAGGCAAGCGTTGAAGGTTTTATAATTTTTTGATTTAATGAAACTACATATCAATAAAATATTTCTTTTACTATTTGCTTTAATGTGTTGCAATATCTCTTTTGCACAAACAGATAGTTTGAGATATAATATTGAAGAAAATTCAGATAGCCCTTTATTTTTAGATACTCCACAAAATATTACTACCGATGTGGAGTATGACCCTATAAACAACGAATATATTTTAATAAAAAAGGTAGGTGATATAATTCTTGAACGCACTGCTCTAACCTTTGAGGAATATCAAAATTACGACTTGGACAAAATGATAAATAATTATTGGAAAAGTCGTTCTGCTACCGCAAAAATTTCTACGTCTTCTAATGATGGAATGCTTGGAAGTCTTATTCCGCAACTCAAAGTAAATAGCGAATTGTTTGAAACAATATTTGGAGGACAAACAATTGATATTCGCCCAAGCGGAAACGTTGAACTAAAAATGGGAGTTGTTAATAACCGCAATGAAAACCTTGCTTTGAGCGAAGATAATCGTAGCACTACACGATTAGACTTTGATATGTTGATGCAAATCAGTGCAATGGTTCAAATTGGTACTGCAATAAATTTTAATTTAAACTTTAATACAGAGGCAACCTTTGATTTTGAAAACGAATTAAAGCTAAAATTTGAAGGAAAAGAAGACGACATTATACAACTTATGGAAGCGGGTAATGTTTCCTTTCCTTTACCACTTACTCTCATTCAAGGAACACAGTCTTTGTGGGGTATAAAATCAAGACTCAAATTTGGAAATCTTACATTAGATGCAATCGTTTCGCAACAGAAGTCTGAGTCGAGCACAGTGACTGTTCAAGGTGGAGCACAAATGCAGGAATTTAATTTTAAAGCAGATGAATATGATGAAAATCGACATTTCTTCCTTGCGCAGTACTTTTACGACAACTATAACTCAGCAATGAGTACGCTACCTATTATAAACTCAAATATAATTATTACAAAAATTGAGGTATGGCGTACAAACATAGGTTCTGCCGTTACAAACAATAGAAATCTTGTTGCTTTTGCCGATTTAGGTGAAGCAAAACCATACGGACAAAATCCAATGATTGAAGTTCCTGGTGTTTCGTCTTTGCCAGATCAAGTAATATCTAACCAATTACTTCAAGTAGTTGATGTAAACGCTATAAGAGATATAAATTCTGTTAGTCCATATCTTCAAACTATGGGATTTGTATCTGGACAAAACTATGAAAAAATAGAAAGTGCAAGAAAGCTTTCTTCTTCCGAGTTTAGTTTTAATCCAAAATTAGGATTCATTTCACTTAATCAAGCATT
>DEPQ01000062.1:0-18399 GCA_002358855.1 Bacteroidales bacterium UBA3388 | reverse complement strand
AGTTCTTCTCTTAATGTTAGAAATCCAATGTGGAAATTGATGATGAAAAACGTTTACAAACTAAACGCTTATCAAGTATCACAAGAAGATTTTAGACTGAATATTCTCTATCAAGCAGATGAAGACGGAGTCCAAGCAGGTTATTTTAGAGAAGGAATAAAGAATGGTGTTCCTTTGATACAAGTTTTTGGGTTAGATAGAATGGATAACCAACAAAATATGTATCCTGATGGAGTTTTTGACTTTGTTGATAACGCTTCAACAGTGGGAGGAACAATAGAAAAAAGCAAAGGAGTTATCTATTTCCCGACAGTAGAACCTTTTGGTAAGGATTTGAGAGAAATTTTGCAAGATGATGAACTTGCAGATAAGTATTGCTTTGATTCTTTGTATACTTTAACACTTTCACAAGCAAAACAATATCCCGATAAAAATAAATTCTATTTAGAAGGTAGGTATAAATCTTCCTCAGGTTCTGAAATATCTTTAAATGCTATGAATATACCACAAGGTTCGGTTAAAGTAATGGCAGGGGGTATTGTTTTAACCGAAGGAGTGGATTATACAGTGGATTATGCTATGGGTAGAGTTAGAATTATAAATCAAGGATATTTAAATTCAGGTACTCCTATCAGCGTTTCTACCGAATCAAACTCTACATTCTCTCCTGTAACAAAATATTTAACAGGAGTAAGAGCAAATTATGAAATAAATAAGGACTTTATGATTGGAGCAACAATGATGAATCTAAGAGAAAGTCCGCTAACTCAAAAAGTAAATTATCAAGAAGAACCTATCAGCAACACAATATGGGGAATGGATTTAACATACAAAAAAGAAATTCCTTTCATCACAAGACTTATAGATTTACTCCCTTTCTACCAAACAAAATCTCCTTCAATTCTTAACCTAACAGGAGAATTTGCTCACTTTATTCCAGGAAATCCAAACGTAATTGGCAATAGCGGAACTGCATATATTGATGATTTTGAAGCAGCAAAGCGTTCCTATGACTTAAAAATGATAGGTTCATGGTTTCTTGCTTCAACTCCACAAGATTACAATACATCTGTTCCACTCTTTCCTGAAACAGCAAAAGATTTAGGATTAACATACGGATTCAACAGAGCAAAATTAGCATGGTACACAATAGATGAAGTATTTTACAAACCAAGTAGGCCATCTAACATAACTGCTGATGATATTTCTTTGCCGTATGCACGTCCGATTGAAGAACAGGAAATTCGTCCAAACAAGGATATTCCAGAAGGACAAGCACAAAAAATAAGAGAGTTCAACATTGCTTACTATCCAAGCGAGAGAGGACCTTATAATTATGATACTCTTTCTTCCTATTCTGCAGGTCTAAATCCTGACGGCACACTTCGTTCTCCTGAAACACGTTGGGGAGGAATTATGCGTAAGTTAGAATCTACGGATTTTGAGGCAACAAATATAGAATACATAGAATTTTGGTTAATGGACCCTTTCATTGAAAATCCATACCATAGTGGAGGAAAATTATACTTCAACTTAGGAGAAGTTTCCGAAGATATATTAAGAGATGGAAGAAAATCATTTGAAAATGGTTTACCTACATCAGCAGAAGTCGTAGATGTAGATTCTACAATTTGGGGAAGAGTACCACGATTACAAGCAGTTGTAAATGCTTTTAGCAACGATCCTGAGGCAAGAGTGTATCAAGACGTAGGATATGACGGACTTTCCTCTAACGATGAGGCAAATTATCATCAACAATTCTTACAAAAAATTCAAAATCAAGTCGAACAACAAACCTACAACAAAATAGCGCAAGACCCTTCGGCAGATGACTTTGTTTATTTTCGTAGTTTGGATTATGACCAAAACGATATAAAAGTTGTAGATCGTTATAAAAATTACAATAACGCAGAAGGAAACTCTTCTGTTGTTTCCAACAATTCTCAATACTCTTCTCAAGCGACTTCAATTCCTAACGTAGAGGACATTAACCAAGACAACACCCTAAGTGAAGCAGAAAACTATTACGAATACGTTATCAACCTTACCCCAGGCGATATGGTAGTAGGGAAAAACTGTATTACCGACATACAAGAAATCACAAACATACAACTACCGAATGGAACAAAAACAACTTGTAAATGGTATCAATTCAAAATTCCTGTAAGAGAACCTCATCGCAAAGTTGGAGTAATCGATGGTTATCAATCAATAAAATTCATTAGACTTTTCTTAAAAGATTTTGAAGACCCAATCATACTAAGATTTGCAACCTTTGAACTCGTTAGTGGAGAATGGAGAAAATACACTGATAACCTCCTCACACCTGGTTTATACCCAAGCGGAACACAATCAGAAAACACAACATTTACTGTTGCATCTGTAAATATAGAAGAAAACGGTAAACGCAGTCCAATACCGTACGTTTTGCCTCCTGGAATTGAAAGAGAGAAAATCTACTCGACGACCTCAATGACTGATATGAACGAACAATCTCAAAGTTTAAAAATAGGAGAACTTTCAGACGGGGATGCAAGAGCGATATACAAATCAATGGAATTGGATATGCGTCAATACAAACACCTTAGAATGTTTGTTCACGCCGAACAATTAAACGAATTTGATCAATACAAAAAAGGCGATTTATCTCTTTTCGTTCGTTTAGGAACTGACTTTACAAACAATTACTACGAATACGAGCTACCTCTTACTTTTACACCATGGTATACTGGTAGTAACAATGAAGAACTTATTTGGCCTGAAAGCAATAATGTAGATATAGATTTAGAACAACTTGTAAAAGTGAAAGAAAATCGTAATGCAAAAATCAGAGCGAACGATTTAACAGTTTCTTCCACTATTCCATATCACGAGATTATTGACGGAAAGAAGATGACCGTTGTTGGAATGCCAAATATTGCAGGAGTAAAAGTTTTGATGATAGGAATACGCAACCCTAAGAAACAAAACCTAAGCGATGATGATGATATGTTACCAAAATCTGCTGAAATTTGGATTAACGAACTACGACTCACTGACTTTAATCGCAGTGGTGGTTGGGCAGCAACAGGATTTGCAAGAACAAACCTTGCTGATTTAGGAGATATTTCAATGTCTGCTTCACATCGTTCGGCAGGATTTGCCTCATTAGATCAATCCATTTCTGAAATATCACAAGATGCAACAACAACACTCGACTTTGCAACAAACATTGAAGTAGGAAAATTCTTCCCTGAGGATTGGGGTGTTCGTTTACCTGTACACTTTGACTACTCACAATCAGTATCAAATCCAAGATACAACCCACTTGACCCTGACGTTAAGTTAGAAAATGACCTATTGAGTTATCGTACCGAAAGAGAACGCGACTCTATTCGCCACATGGTACAAGACTACGTAAGCAGAACTAACTTCAACCTAATGAACATAAGAAAAGACCGTTTGGGTGATAGAGCATTGGAACGTCATTTCTACGATATTGAAAATTGGAATGGCTCTTATTCCTACGCATCAACCTATATGAGAGATGTAGATATAGAATACAACACCAAACAACAACACCGAGGAACCCTTGCTTATCAATACGATGTTAAATCAAAGGGTTGGAAACCGTTTAACAAGATGAAGATTTTCAAGCCAAAGGCATTTGCAATTATACGAGACTTTACACTTCACTACTACCCTAAATCATTCTCATTTAGAGCAGAAGCGGTAAGAGATTTTGAAGAAACACTACTAAGAGCAAAGAGTCAAGGTTTGATTTTAATGGAACCATATTTCTTCAAACAGTTTTATATAAACAGAGCATACACTTTCAAATACGACATAACTTCAAACATAAAATTTGAATACGATGCGACTGTCAATTCCTTGATAGAAGAACCACGAGGAAGGATTGACACCGATGAAAAGAAAGATTCGGTTTGGAATTCCATTTTAGAACTTGGACGAGCACAACAATTCACACAAAACTATAAGTTAAACGCAAACATACCTATCAATAAAATTCCTATTTTTGATTGGATTCGTCTCAACGGTTCTTACTCGGGAACATATAAATTCATATCATCTTCACAAGCAACACGCTCTCTTGGAAACAACATAGAAAACTCAAGAAGAATAAACGGAACTGCTAATTTCAACTTAATGACTCTATACAATAAACTGCCAATTGTCAAGGAAGCATATAAAAATCAAGGAAAATCAAATATGCCAAAACGACCTGAGGTTGGTATGTCAAGAAAAAAAGAGCCTGAACCAAAGAAAGTAGAGCCTGAAGTGGTGGAAGATTCCATTTCAAGTACACAAAAATTCTTAAAAGAAGCAATGTTTTTCTCTGTACGACTACTAACCTGTGTTAAATCTGCTTCAATCAACTACTCTCGCACTGATGGAACTTCAATACCAGGATATATGCCTGTTGCAAAATGGTTAGGAACATCGCCAAGAGATAAATTTGCACCAGGATTTGCCTTTGTATTTGGCTCACAAGACCTATCCATAATGGAAAACGCCATAAGAAATGGTTGGTTAAGTAAAGACACAATGCTAAATGCGGCCTTGAATCAAAAGATGACAGAAAACATTAACGCACAAATAAAAATAGAACCAATAAAAGAATTTAATATAGACATTAGTTTCAAGAGAAATAAGAGTGAGGTTTATTCTGCATACTACAAATTTGATGCTTTCTCCCAAGAAATTGAAGGACCGCTTTCACCTCTAAGCACCGGAAGATATAGTATTTCTTTCTTTGCCTTGCCAACCAACTTTATTTCTGCTGATGACAACAACGTAAGTTCTATATTCAATCAATTCCTTGAAAACAGAGAAATAATAGCACAACGATTAGCGGCAAGCAACGCTGCTTTCAATCCTGATTATTCGGGAATACTTATTCAAGATAGCGTAAACAGCAGATTATATCCTGATGGCTATGGAGCAACAAGCCAACAAGTTTTAATTCCTGCCTTTCTTGCGGCATATAGTGGAAAAGACGCTTCATTACAAGGCTTATCGCCTTTCATTTCTCTTCCTATGCCAAATTGGAAGATAAGCTACACAGGACTAAACAAAAATGAATGGGTAAGAAAATGGGCAAACTCAATTACACTTTCCTCAAACTATTCTTGCGATTACACAGTTGGAGCATTCACTTCGGACAATCGTGTGCCAATCTCTAATCCTGACTATGACTATGGTACAGAATGGGTAAGAAATGAATTAAGCAATAATTTTATTGCAAGAGATGTGATTGACCAAGTAACAATCAACGAACAATTATCTCCATTGATTAAGATGGATGTGAATCTTAAAAACTCATTCCAAACAAATTTTGAAATAAGACGTGAACGTAGTTTATCATTATCTTTCTCTAACCTTCAATTAACCGAAATCAATAGAATGTCTTATGTACTTGGAGGAGGATATCGCTTCAAGGACGTGGAATTAAACATAAGAATGGGAGGAGGAAGCACAAAGAATTTAAAGAGTGATGTTTTGGTAAAAGCGGATTTTGCATTAAATGTAAACAAAACTACTCTTCGTAAAATAGACCAAAACGTTAATCTTGTATCTTCTGGAGCAAGAGTTTTGTCTCTTAACCTTTCAGGAGAATATTCTTTAACCGAAAAATTAGTTCTTAAAGCCTACTTTGAAATGACAATGAATACGCCTTTTGTTTCTAATTCTTATCCTAACTCAACAACACAAGGCGGATTTTCTCTAAGAATTACTTTATAAAATCAAAGAAATATTTTTTTAATTCTTTGTTTTATTTTATTAAAACAAAGAATTATTTATTTATTTTAGTATATTTGCAAAAAAAACTTTAATAGTATGAAAAAGACATTAACATTTTTAGCAATAGCATTAGTGTTTTGCGTAGGTTTTAAGCCACTTTCGGCACAAGACACAAATCGTTGGGACGCTCGTTTAGGGGTTGGCTTTTTTGGTCTTCAAGATTTTATTCCTTTATTAACAATTGGTCTTGGTGAAGATATTGATAGAGCAACTAATGTAGATTTTAGATTTCTTCCTTTAATCACTCCAAGTTTTGAAATGTCGTATGAATGCAACAAATACATAAGTGTAGGCGGTCAACTAACGCTTGGCTACGCCACAGCAAGATACGAATACATTGATGACGGAGCAAGAGGTAGAAGTAGTATGATTTATCCTACCCTAATGGCGAATTTAAAAGTCAATTACTTAAAAAGCGGAAGTTTTTCAATGTATGGACTCTTTGGATTAGGGGCATCAACCTTTATTTGGATTGACAATTCTCCTTATTACTCAAAAGAAATGGGGTTTACAGCAATTCCTATGTTTAACTTCTATCCTTTATGCTTTTCAACCAATAAAGACAACGGATTTTATATGGAAGTAGGCTACGGAAGTAAAGGTTGGTTAAACTTAGGTTGGGAAATGAAATTATAGTTTCAAAAATTATAAGAAAAACTTTAAGAATATGAAAAAAATATTAACATTTTTAGCAATAGCATTAGTGCTTTGCGTAAGTTTTAAGCCACTTTCAGCACAAGAAACATCGAAATGGAACGCTAAATTAGGAGGTGGATTTATTTCTGTACAAGATTTATTTGGTTTAGTTGAGATTGGATACGATGGAATAGCAGGAAATCAAAGCGATGGTATAATTAAAATTTATCCTTTAATTACTCCGAACTTTGAAGTAGCGTATTCCTTTAACGATCGCGTAAGTTTAGGATTACAAGTTGCTATTGGATACGCAGGAAGATACCAAACTTTCGAAAATAGCACAGATAGAGACTATACTACAATACTTTCTCCAACACTTATGGCGAACCTAAATGTAACATATTTCAAAAAAGAGAATTTTTATGGATATGGAGTTTTTGGGATAGGAGGTTTTTATCTTGGTGTCTTCAATAGTTTGCACGAAAACTCGCTTTCATCAGGAGGAATAGGCATTCCAATGTTCAATTTCTATCCTTTCTGTTTTTCAACCAATAGAGACAATGGATTTTTTATGGAATGTGGTTGGGGCTCAAAGGGAATGATAAACTTAGGTTGGGATATAAAATTTTAATAAATAAACAATAAAAAAATAAAACAATGAAAAAATCATTTAAAGCTTTATTTCTCTCACTTTTAGTAATGATTGTGGGATGTAAATCAGCAGATAATGAAACAAAAAAGTTCATTTCTGACGACACAATTAAGCAAACGATAGAAGAAATCAAGAAATCTGCTCCTAAATGCGACATAAAACTATTGGAAAAAGGAGTTAATCAAGCAGCAGCCTTGTGGAAAATGGAAGATGGCACACAAGAAGATTTCAAAACCTTGATTGTAAAAAATTATGCAAAGACTCCTGAAGAAAAAGAATACCTTTTCTCACGTATTTGTTACATATTGGAAAGACTTTATGGAACTTCTAATCAGTTATCAGTAGAATTGCAAAAGCCTTTACACCTTGCGGGAGCAGATCCAATAGAAGTAGATTATTTAATGGGGTCTTACACTCCTTTCTCACACCTTAGCGATGACTTATTTGCAAATAAATTTGCCTTTATAACGATTGCGAACTTTCCAAACTACACTCTTGAAGAAAAGAACACACTTGGCAAAAATTGGTCAAGGTTAGAATGGGGTTATGCAAGACTTGGCGATGCGTTTACCGACAGAATCCCTGCCGAATTAACCGCTGAAAAAAATATTGTAAACGGAAATAGCGAGAATTATATCGCTGAGTACAATATAATGATGGGAAATCTTTTGAATGAAAAGGGAGAAAAACTTTTTCCAAAGGATATGGTCTTGCTTTCACACTGGAATTTGCGTGATGAAATAAAATCAAACTACGCAAGCCTACCTAACGCTTTTGAAAAGCAAGAAATGATTTATAAAGTTATGGAAAGAATCGTTGATCAAACAATTCCGCTTGATGTAATCAACAATGCAGAATACGATTGGAACCCTTACACAAATAAAACATTCAAAGGCGGAAAAGAAGTAACACTTGCAAGCGAAGGAGCAAGACGTTATCAACATATATTAGACGCTTACAAAGTAGAAAAGAAGATTGACCCATACACTCCTGCCCTTCCAACAGGCATAAAACGTAACTTTGAGGGAGGAATGGAGATGTCAGTTGAACAAATCAAAGAACTCTTCACACACCTTGTATCTTCTGACCAAGTAAAACAAGTTGCAAAACTAATAGAAAGTCGTTTAGGAAGACAACTTCGTCCTTACGATATTTGGTACGATGGATTCAAAAGCCGTTCTACACTTTCTGAAGATATGCTTACTGAAAAAACACAAGCAAAGTATCCAACAGCACAAGCATTTCAAGACGATATGCCACGAATGTTAGAAGTGTTAGGATTTAGCAAAGAAGACGCAAAATTTTTGTCTGATAGAATTGTGGTAGAAGGTGCAAGAGGAAGTGGACACGCTTGGGGAGCACAAGGAAGATGGGAACCTGCACGCCTACGCACAAGAATAAGCGGCAAAGGTATGGATTACAAAGGATATAACATTGCCGTACACGAATTTGGTCATAATGTAGAACAAACACTCGACCTTTACAAAATAGATTACTACACATTAAACGGCGTTCCTAATACAGGATTCACAGAAGCCTTAGCTTTCATTTTCCAAAAAAGAGACTTAGAACTTCTTGGCTTTGACACAGAACGCAACGACAATACAACACTTGATATTTTCTGGGGATTATATGAAATAATGGGCGTTGCACTTGTAGATATGGCAGTTTGGGAATGGTTATACGACAATCCAGAAGCAACAGCCGAAGACTTAAAGAACGCAACTCTTAGAATAGCAAAAGAAACATGGAATAAATACTACGAACCCGTACTTGGAACAAAAGATTCTCCACTCTTAGCGATTTATTCTCACATGGTAAACTCACCAATGTATCTTCCAAACTATCCATTAGGCAGTATAATAGAATATCAACTTGAAAGTCATTTTGCAAAGTTCAATTCAAAACAAGAATTTGCTAACGAAATCAAGCGAATCTACACCTTAGGACGCTTAACCCCACAAGAATGGATGCAACAAGCCGTTGGAGCAAACATAAGCACACAACCAATACTTGATGAAGTTCAAAGAATAATGAATAAGTAAAGAAATAAAAAAATAAAACGCTCGTTTGTCAAAATAAAGTAAAGACTCACGAGCGTTTTTCTTTGGATATTATTACACGAATTAGTAAATTCGCCAAACGCCTCTATCATTTCTCTCTTGATTCCATTGAACTTGCCAACATCTTCCGTCAAATTTATCTAATAGAATAAAGTTTAAAACAAGTCTCTCTTAGTTGCTCAATATATGTATCTAAATATTGAAATAGCAGACTACCTTTTTCATGCATTATCTCTTGAAAATATTTATTTTTTTTAAGCACAAAAAATTTGTAAACAAAGTCTTTTGGAAATCAACCTTGCTTTTGGAAAAATTCAATGCCGTGATACGTGTAGTATCTCGGTGTGATACAGAGTGTATTTCTTGATGATATTGGTCGTATCTCGGCGTGATATTGCACGCATTTGGCGTTAAGTGGTAAAAAAACGCTTTTATTTTTGTTTTGGAGCGAAAGATTATTTTTTCAATTCTTTGTTTTTTTAGTTTCTTTTCGTAAATTTGCAATTCTTTTTTAAAGAATAAGGATATGGGACGTTTAATGGCAATTGATTATGGGCTGAAACGCGTAGGTATTGCGGTGAGCGATAATATGCAAGTGATTGCTACACCTTTAAACACAGTGCCTACGGTGGACATCTTCCCTTATTTAAAGGATTATATGAGTCGCGAAACGATAGATGCTATTGTTGTGGGAGACCCTAAGCAGTTAGATAATACGCCGTCTGAAAGTGCTAAGGCGGTACATCTTTTTGTTGATGAATTAGGTGATAAGTTCCCTGACATAGATATTTATATGATTGACGAAAGGTTTACTTCCAAAATTGCGAGTCAAACTATTGCAAAATCGGGTAAAACTAAAAAGAAACGTCAAGAAAAAGGCTTGATAGATACTGTTGCTGCAGTTTTAATATTGCAGGATTTTATGAAAATGAAACAAATTTAATAAGAAATGATACTTCCAATTGTAGGTTACGGAAATAGTGTTTTGAAAAAAGAAGCACAAGAAATAACAAAGGATTATCCTGATTTAGCAAAGTTAATTGAAGATATGTTTGAGACTATGTATGCAGCAAATGGTGTAGGCTTGGCTGCTCCTCAAATAAATCTTTCTATTCGTTTGATAGTTGTTGATGCAGATCCTTTCAAAGAAACATATCCCGAAGCAGAAGGCTTTAAGCAAGTTTTTATTAACCCAACTATTCTTGAATATAAAGGAGAAATGTGGAGCGATTTTGAGGAAGGCTGTCTGTCTTTGCCTGAAATTCACGAGGAAGTAGCACGTCCGAGCGAGGTTGTGGTAAGATATTTTGACGAAAACTTCGTTGAGCACACCGAAGAGTTGAGTGGTATTCGTGCAAGAGTGTTTCAACACGAGTATGATCACTTACAAGGTAAGGTGTTTGTGGATAGATTATCTTCTTTGAGAAAAACTTTATTGAAAAGAAAGCTAAATGATATTGCAAACAATAGAGTGCGTACAAGTTATAGAATGAAACAAAATCCAAAGAAATAAATTATTTATGAAAAGACTGTTTTTGGTTTTATTTGTTTTTGGTTTTATTTCTTGTTCAGCGGATAAAAAGCAACAAGACAAAGAGTTGATTGAACAAATGGAGCGTTCTACCCTTTCGGACGTTAAGGTGATTAGTTATGAGAAAGCGGATTCGCTTATAAACGGCTATTTGAATTATGTAAAGAACTATCCCGAAGATTCTTTGTGTGCCACCTATCTTTATCGTGCAGCAGATGTGTATGCAAACACTAAAAGATGTATTGAATCTATTAAGACATATGATAGATTGATAGCGGAGTATCCCGATAACGTTCTTGTAGAGAGTGCTTATTTTCTAAAAGGTATTGTTTTCTCTCAAACTTGTCTTAATAAGGAGAAAGCGGCAGAGGCATTTACTTTGTTTATTGAAAAATATCCCAATTCAAATCTTTGTGACCAAGCACGTACGCTTTTGATTATGGATACTATGAAAGATGAAATGGATTTGATACGTCAATTTGAACAAAAAAATCAATAAATTTTGTAGATACAATAATAATTAGTATCTTTGCAAACGAGTTTTAGGGCAAGAGGGGACGTTAGCAGTTCCCTCTTCTTTTATATATAAGAAATGAAAGATAAGTTATTCATAGAAGAAAAAACAAAAGAAATACTTGGAGATGGTGAATTGTTTTTAGTAGATGTAAAGGTATCAAAAAACAATGTTATTCAAGTGTTTATTGATGGCGATAATGGGGTTAAGATTCAAGATTGCATTGATTTAAGTAGAAAATTAGAGGAATGCTTGGATAGAGAAAGTGAAGATTTTGAATTAAGCGTATTGAGTTTTGGTGTGGAAGAACCCTTAAAATTGCAAAGACAATACACTAAGAATATAGGTAGAAGTTTGCAGGTAGAAAATGAAGAAGGGTCGTTTACAGGTGTATTAGTCAGTGCAGATGAGCAGTGTTTTTCTATTGAGTTAAAGAAGAAAAACAAAAAAGACAAAGAAAACGATAATATTAAGATATATAATTATAAAGAAATTAAATCAGCAAAAGTAGTAATATCATTCAAATAATGGAAAATTTAAGTTTAGTAGACACATTTTCAGAGTTTAAAGAGTTCAAAAATATTGAAACTGAAACTTTGATGAGAATTGTGGAAGAGGTCTTTCGCGGAGTTTTAGTAAAGAAATATGGTTCTGACCAAAATATTGACATCATCGTAAATGTAGAAAAAGGTGACTTGGAAATTTGGAGAAATAGAATAATTGTAGCAGATGATGAATTAGAAGATGAAACCACAGAGGTAGCATATTCAGAGGCAGTTAAGATAGAACCTGACTTTGAAATAGGTGAGGAATTGAGTGAAGAAATAAAACTAAAAGACTTTGGTCGTAGAGATATTCTTGCAATTCGTCAAAATCTTGTAGGAAAAGTACAAGAATATGAAAGAGCAAGCATTTTCCAAAAGTATAAAGAAAAAGTTGGAGAGATAGTAATTTGTGAGGTTTATCAAGCATGGAAAAGAGAAGTATTACTTCTTGACGAAGAAGGAGTTGAGGTAATACTACCAAAAAGCGAACAAATCCCAGGAGACTATTTTCGCAAAGGTGATGCCGTTAAAGCAATCGTGTTAAAGGTTGAAATGAAAAACGGTATTCCAAGCATTATTCTTTCAAGAGTATCTCCTATCTTCTTAGAGAGATTATTTGAACAAGAAGTTCCTGAAATATACGATGGATTGATTATCATAAAAGACGCTGTTCGTCAACCAGGAGAGAGAGCAAAAATAGCAGTTGAAAGTTATGACGATAGAATTGATGCAGTTGGTAGTTGCGTAGGTGTGAAAGGAAGCAGAATCCATTCTATCATAAGAGAATTAAGAAACGAAAACATAGACGTAATCAATTATACTAACAACGCAGAATTGTATATTACACGTGCTCTTGCACCTGCTAAGGTGATTTCAGTTACAATTGACGAAGAAAACAAAAAAGCAGATGTTTATATGCAACCTGACCAAGTGTCTTTGGCAATAGGTAAAGGCGGTTACAACATCAGACTTGCAGGAAAATTAACAGGATATGAAATAGAGGTGTATCGTGACACTGACATGGATTATGAAGACGTTGATTTGGTAGAATTTAGCGATGAAATTGAAGATTGGATTATCCAAGAACTTCAAGCAATAGGTTGCGATACTGCAAAAAGCGTATTAGAACTTTCAGTACAAGAATTGGTTGATAGAACCGACTTAGAAGAAGAAACTATCAACAATGTTATAGCAATTTTAAAAGCAGAATTTGAAGAAGACTAAACAAGTCCTGAAAAAAAATAAAATTAAGGATACTGTATAGCAAAGTGTTAAGTAAAATAATAAAATATGTCAGCAGAAAATAATAAGGTAATAAGATTAAAACAGGTAGCAAAGGAACTGAATGTAGGGATACATACAATAGTTGAATACCTTGGTAAAAAAGGAAAGAAAATAGATGAAAATCCGAATACAAAAATAGATTCGGATATGTATGATTTACTGTCAAAAGTATTTCAAGGAGAGAAAAAACTAAAAGAAGCAAGCAAAATAACTAAAAAAACAACTAAACCTGTTGAGATAGTACTCGATGCAACAGAGGTTGTAAAAAAAGAAAAAGAAGAAAGAAAAGAAGAGGAAGTTCCTACTAATGAAATTGTTATAAGAGACGTTACGTTAGGAAAAGAAAATAAAAAAGAAAAAGTTGCTGACAAAAAAGAAAAAGTTGTAGAAAAGATTGTTGAACAAAAAGTTGAGGAGAAGGTTGAGGAGAAAAAACAAGAAATCAAAATAGAAGAAAAAACTCAACAAGAGCAAGAACAAAAAGAAGAAGAAACTACAACTGTAGGTGGATTGAATATTCTTGGTAAAATTGACTTAGGTTCATTGAACCAAAAGACTAAACCAACAAAGAAAAAGAAAGAAAAAAAGAAAGAAAAGAAAGAAGAAAAGCCTCAAAAGCCTGTTTCAACAGACAAAAAACAAGAAAAGAAAGAGGAGAAAAAGCAGGAAGCAAAACAAGAACCAAAAACTGAGGTAAAGGTTGAAAAGAAAGAAAAAGTAGCACCTGCACCTGAATTTATTTCCACTTCTTATGTAAAACTTTCAGGTCCTGTTTTAACAGGAGAAAAGGTTGATTTATCTCAATTCCAAAAGCCAAAGAAACAACAACCTGTTGCATCTTCAAGCAAAGGTAAGATTGAGAATAAAGAAAAACAAGACAAGGAAAAGGATAAGAAAAAAAGAAAAAGAATAAAACCTGCTCCTGCTCAAGCACAACAAAGTGCTAACCCTGCACAACCTGCTCCTAAAAAAGAAAACAAAAAACATAAACCTGCTAAAAAAGAGGTTAAAAAAGTAGAGTTAGACTCTAATGAAATAGAAAAACAAATTAAAGAAACATTAGCAAGACTTTCTCCTATGGGTAAGAGCAAGACCTCAAAACACCGTAGAGATAAACGTCAATCTATTTCGCAACACATGCAAGAAGAAATGTTGCATGAAATGGAAGAACAAAAAATCTTAAAAGTAACAGAGTTCGTTACAGCAAACGAACTTGCTAATATGATGGACGTTCCTGTTACAAAGATTATTGCATCTTGTATGTCTTTGGGAATGTTCGTTTCAATCAACCAAAGATTAGACGCAGAAGCAATTCAACTTATTGCAGACGAGTTTGGATACTCAATAAAGTTTGTTTCAGCAGATGTTGTTGAGGCTTTAAGCGAAGAAGAGGAAGTTGATACAGAAGAAAATATGCAACCACGTTCTCCAATCGTAACAGTAATGGGACACGTTGACCATGGAAAAACTTCACTCTTAGACTACATTCGTAATGCAAACGTAATTGCAGGAGAAGCAGGAGGAATCACTCAGCACATTGGAGCATACGAAGTACAATTACCAGAAAGCGGAAAGAAAATCACATTTTTGGATACACCAGGACACGAAGCCTTCACAGCGATGCGTGCTCGTGGAGCCAAAATGACAGATATAGCAATCATTGTTATAGCTTGTGATGACAAAATAATGCCTCAAACAATAGAAGCAATCAATCACGCACAAGCAGCAGGCGTTCCAATCGTGTTTGCATTGAATAAAATAGACCGTCCTGCGGCAGACCCTGATAGAATCAAATCAGAACTTGCAAATATGAACCTTTTGGTAGAAGATTGGGGAGGGAAAATTCAATCACAAGAAATTTCAGCAAAAAAAGGAACTAACGTAGATTTACTATTAGAGAAAGTACTTTTGGAAGCAGAAATGTTGGAACTAAAAGGCAATCCAAACAAGAGAGCGAAAGGAACAGTAATAGAATCCTCACTTGACAAAGGAAGAGGATATGTAGCAAAAATACTTGTACAAGACGGAACAATTCGTCAAGGAGACGTAGTTCTTGCAGGCGCAACCTACGGAAGAGTAAAAGCAATGTACAATGAAAGAAACAAACTCTTAAAAGAAGCAGGACCTTCAGCACCAGTGTTGTTATTAGGCTTAAACGGAGCACCACAAGCAGGAGATACTTTCAATGTAATGCAAAGTGAAAAAGACGCAAAAGACCTTTCAAACAAGAGAACACAACTTCAAAGAGAACAAGGTCTAAGAACACAAAAGCATATCACATTAGACGAAATAGGCAGAAGAATTGCGATAGGAGACTTCAAACAATTAGACCTAATTGTAAAAGCAGACGTGGACGGTTCGGTAGAAGCATTGTCAGACTCATTGTTGAAACTATCAACACCAGAAGTACAAGTAAATGTAATCCACAAATCAGTAGGACAAATCACCGAATCAGACGTATTGTTAGCAACAGCAAGTAATGCAATCATCATAGGATTCCAAGTACGTCCATCAGTTGGAGCGAGAAAACTTGCAGAACAAGAACAAATCGACATAAGACTTTACTCTATCATCTACACCGCAATCAACGAATTAAAAGATGCGATAGAAGGAATGTTATCTCCTGAAATCCAAGAAAAGATAGTAGCAAACCTTGAAGTAAGAGAAACATTCAAAATCTCAAAAGTTGGAACAATTGCAGGCTGTATGTGTTTAGACGGAAAGATTGCACGTTCAACAAAGGTGAGAATAATCCGCGATGGTATAGTAGTCTATACAGGAAAACTTGCATCATTGAAGCGATTCAAAGACGATGTAAAAGAAGTCGTTATGGGACAAGACTGCGGTTTGAACATAGAAAACTTTAACGACATAAAAGTAGGCGACATAATAGAAGGCTACGAAGAATTAGAAATCAAGAGAACACTAAAATAAAAAGCTGAAAAGCTTGCCTTCATAGTTCAAGGGATAGAACGAAAGTTTCCTAAACTTTAAATGTAGGTTCGAGTCCTACTGGAGGTACAAAGAAGAGTTGAATTTTTAAGATTCAACTCTTTTTTGTTTTAAGAAATTAACGTCCTAACGCCATAATACGTACTTTTTGTTTAATAAGTTTCTTGTTTTTGATGCAACTATTACAAAACATTTTTTGCAAAAGACTTGATAAATGTAAAATTTGTTGTATCTTTGCAAACGGAGCGAGGAGAAATTTCGAGTTCCCCCATTAAACAGAAAGTAATTTTGGCTTTCTGTTTGTATTTTTACAAATTGCAAGGGTAAGTATAAACGGTTAAGACAATTACCCGTGTAGCCAAAAAAAGAAAGAGTAAGAATTATGTGAGGTTGACCAGGATCCTGTGATAATTCTTACTCTTTTTTCTTTATATGAAGTAAACGAGAGTTTTTAATCTTTGTCTTCTTCTTCGTATTTTATATTTATTTTAATTTCTATTTTGTCAATATTGTTAGAATCAAAGGTGTATTTCTTTTCTTTTGAACTTTTTGCTTTGTTTTCTTTTATGCCTGATTTAATAGCTTCAATAATCACTATAATTGGATAAGTAAATATAAAAATTCCAAGACATATAACTCCTAATCCTAAAAGTCCCATGATAATATTTGCAATAATCTTGAATAATAATTCCATAAATGCTATTTTTATTTTGTTTTTATACGATTATTTTAGAAAAATCAATACATATTTTCTTGCTCAAAGCCCCAAATTATTGTGGTACCATCGATAAAACCAGCAATAACGCTATCTCCTTCTGTATTGAAGAATACTTGAAGAATATCTCTATCATCGTATCCTGAAAAATCATCATCAGTTTCCCAATCACGTCTTCTTAAAGTCCTTATTGCTTTTCCTGTTTCTGCATTCCAAACTTTCACTATTCCTCTTTCTGTTCCAGAAACAATATATTTACCATTTGGACTATATTCTACTTGCCAAATTTGTCCTCTATGACCTCTCAATCTTTTAATACATTTTCCCGAATTCAAATCCCAAATTTTTACTGTTTTATCACTTGATGCAGAAATAACCTTTGTGTTATCTGGACTAAAAGCTACCGAATAGCTCCATTTGTTATGTTGATTTAAGGTTTTAATACATTTTCCAGTTTCAACATCCCATATCTTTATAGTACCATCTAAAGATGATGAAACAATAAGAGTTCCTTCTATATTCCTATTGATAGAAACTATAAATCGTTTATGCCCCTCCAAAACTTTAATTGTTTCTTCTGGATGATGTATAGGTGTTATTTTTATATCTCTTAAATTTTCTGCAACGATAACATTATATTGTTTATCTAAAATATAAAAATGAGCATTTAAGGCAGGGAAAAAGTAATAAATTCTTTTGAAGTTCCAGTATGGCATTACACGAGTATTTATCTCTTCTTTAAGTAATTGATGAAAAGTATTCATATTTTCCCCTTTTATAATAAATTCTAAAAACTTTGATTCATCAACATCTTGTATTGCACCGTTCTTATCAAAGACATCAATATTATTATTATTGTATACTCGAATATTCCATACTAAAGGTTCTTCGGAGTATCCTCTTATTATTTTTGTTATTTTAAATTGAGAGAAATCGATAGAATCGCACATAATCTTTTTGTTTTTTTGATTCAAGTAATATTATGATTCAAATTTTAATTTTTCTGTCGCAAAAATAAAGAATATTTATTGATTTATTCTAATAATTCAATAAGATTTCTTTCTTCTTACTTATCGCTTTTTCGGCGGTTGCATTGTTTGCAGAGCATTTGACAGTTGTCTTTGTCGGTTTTTCCGCCTTTTGACCACGGTAAGATATGGTCTGCTTCCATTTCTTCTATTGAAAAGTGTTCTCCGCATTTGACGCAAACTCCAAATTGATTTTCGTAGGCGTAGCGTTTGTCGCTTTCTTTGAATTGACGTATGTTTAAGTGTTTTTCATCGCCGAATAAGACGTATTGATATATGCCTTTGCGATTTGTAACGTCTTCATCTTGCATCAATTTTGCGACTTGTTCTTCCAATTTCTTTGAATCAAGAGGGGTATCTTTTAATTTATTGTACCAAAGTCCCCAATCTAAGCCTTTCATTTCTTTTCTATATGTTGGGAAGACTGCTTTTACCCATGCTATTACGGCTTGAAAATATAGCCAAAGTTCGTTTGCGTTAGCATCGTGTTGATGATTGCCCATATAGATCTTGATGTTGCCTTCGCTAATCCAAGAAATAGTTGTTTCTAAGTAGTCTTGACGAATAGGAGTGCCGCTCATATATTTTTCGGCTAAGCCATAAGCGGGGCAATTGCTTTTAGAAAAATAACGTTTTGCATCAGTTGTCCAACTGCCTGAATAGATTGCGTTAAGAAT
>DEPQ01000053.1 GCA_002358855.1 Bacteroidales bacterium UBA3388 | reverse complement strand
GAACACCCGTGAAATGATATTTTACCATCTCTATTTGGACAAGTAAATCCTGCGTCTATGGATAACTTTTGTAGTCTTTGTCCAAATTTTTGTTTAAAATAATTAGAATATGCGTTAAAAGGGCGATTGTGTTCCCAAGGGTAGTTAAAAGATTCCATAATTATTTATTGTACATCAATAAATCAACTAAATGAATTGTTTTTAAGTCAATATTATTTTTGCTTATGTAGGATTGTAAGTGTAAAAGGCAACTCATATCATTGCTAACTATATATTCTGCTCCTGATTCTAAGACTGCTTTTATTTTTTGTTCGGCTAAATTTCGGCTTACATAAGGATTGTAAAAGGAAAAGCTACCTCCATAACCACAACAAAAGTTATCTGTGTAATTTCCTTCTAATAAAGTTATATCTTTTACCTTTTTTAATATTTCTCTTGTTTGCTTTTCAACATTATACCCTTTTGCAGATTGACAATTTGTGTGTAAATAGACTTTGTAAGGGAAGATAGATTCAAAAGACATTGTCTTGTCAATATCACATAAAAATTCACTAATGTCAATTACTTTATTTTTTAATGTTTTATAAAGATTGTGATTAGAGGAATTAAAAAATAATCTACCAAAATTGTTTTTTATATAACTCTCACACGAATTAGAAATTCCTATTACGTAATCATAGTCTTTGAAAAGCTTAATAAAATTTTCGCCTAATTGTTTTGCTGTTTTCCAATCCCCATTTTCATACATTAATTTACCACAACAAGTTTGCTCCATAGGGTAATGAACCTCATATCCTAAGTTTTTGAGTAAACAAATTAGGTTTTCAGCAGTTTTAGGCGAAAATTGATCTACACAACAAGAAATAAAAATCCCAAGATTCATTATCTTAGTATATAAATTCTCCGTATGGGCTATATATTTTTACACTTTTAGTTTCTGATTTTTCAACACGACCTACGATTTGTGCATCAACATTAAAACTTTTGCTTATGTTAATCAAATCTTCTGCTGTTTTTTCATCAGTGTATATCTCCATTCTATGTCCCATATTGAAGACTTTGTACATTTCTTTCCAATCTGTTTTAGATTGTTCTTGAATCATAGAGAACAAAGGAGGAATAGGGAAAAGATTATCTTTGATTACACAACAATCATCATTCAAAAAATGTAAGACCTTAGTTTGTGCTCCACCGCTACAATGAACTAAACCATCTATTTTACCACGATATTCTTTTAGTATCTTTGCTAAAATTGGTGCGTATGTTCTTGTAGGAGATAAGACTAACTTTCCTGCACTTATTCCTTCAACAGTACTTTGAGAAGTTAAGTCTAAACCTCCGCAATAAACAACTTCTTTATTCAAAGAATTGTCGTATGTTTCTGGATATTTGTTTGCAATTGTTTTATTAAAGACATCGTGTCGTGCAGAAGTAAGCCCGTTACTTCCCATACCACCATTATATTCTGTTTCGTAAGTTGCTTGACCGAAAGAGGCTAATCCCACAATTACATTACCAGGTTTTATGTTGTGATTAGAGATAATATCTGAGCGTTTAGCTCTTGCTGTTACTGTACTATCAACAATAATTGTTCTAACCAAATCTCCAACATCTGCTGTTTCTCCTCCTGTTGAGTAAATGCCAACTCCCAAATCTCTTAGTTGAGATAAAAACTCTTCTGTGCCATTTATAATATGCGAAATAACTTCTCCTGGAATCAATTGTTTGTTTCTGCCAATTGTTGAAGAAAGAAGAATGTTGTCGGTAATACCTACACAAAGTAAGTCATCAATATTCATAACTATTGAATCGATAGCAATTCCTTTCCAAACGGAAACGTCTCCTGTCTCTTTCCAATAGGCGTAGGCAAGCGAAGATTTTGTTCCTGCACCGTCAGCATGCATAACTATACAATAGTTTTCGTCACCTGTTAGTATGTCTGGAACAACTTTACAAAAAGCTTTTGGGAATAAACCTTTGTCTATATTCTTTATTGCATTGTGTACATCTTCTTTTGACGCACTTACACCTCTTAGTGTATATTTATCTGTACTCATAACTTACTTATTAGATTTAACACTTTCTGAATATCTTTATCTATTTGAAGATAAAGTTTATAAAAATACTCATCACCATAAAGATTTTGAGCTAAATATGATTTCATCAATAGTTTTATTTCGTTTTGTTCACCATTTGTAATACCATTAGTATTGACATCTTGACTTTGAGCAAAAGTTATCAATTTTTTATAAAAGTCTTGCGAAATTACAAAGTTATCTAAAAAGTCTCCTCCATTAGCATATTGTTTGAAGACCTCTCTATGCTTATCTAAGTAATCAAAACAATATTTATAAATCAAGCCTTTTGCTATTAAAGCAGTATAAGATTCGCTTCTTTTATAGAGATTATACGGCAATTCCTTGTCTGGCTCAATTCCTCCTCCACCATAGACTATTCTTCCTTTCTTTGTTTTGTATTTTAGCGAATCAGCATGAGAGATAGTATCAACATCGTTTTCCATATCAGTATATCGCTCAATAAAATCCATATAATACTTTTCGTTATCACCCATTGTATATGGTCTTTGAATACATCTACCGCTTGGAGTATAGTATCGAGAAACAGTAAGACGAAGAACAGAGCCGTCAGTTAGTTCTTTTTGTTCTTGAACCAAGCCTTTACCAAATGTTCTCCTGCCTACAATATATCCTCTATCGTTATCTTGCAACGCACCTGCAACAATTTCTGATGCAGAAGCAGAAATCTCATCTATAAGAACAATAACTTTCCCTTTTTCAAAATTTCCTTTTGATGAAGCAAAGTAATCGTTTCGTCCTTTCGCTCTTCCTTTTGTGAAAACAATCAATTCTCCATCAGAAAGAAACTCATCAGCAATGTTTATCGCTTGGTCAAGATAACCACCGCCATTTCCTCTCAAATCAAATATCAATTGCGTCATTCCACTATTCTTTAAGCTAATCAAAGCCGAAGAAACTTCTGTGTGAGAGTTTGCAGAAAATTGCGAAAGCTTTACATAACCAGTATTAGAATTAAGCATTCCACTATAATCTACACTATGTATAGGAATTTTATCTCTTTTTACAGTAAAAAGTAATAACTTATCAATATTAGAACGCTTAATTCCTAATTTTACTTTTGTTCCTCGTTTACCTTTTAAAAGTTTGAAAACATCTTCGTTAGTAATTCCATTTCCGCAAATCTTCTTTCCATCAACCTCTACTATTCTATCGCCAGCCATAATACCGACTTTGAAAGCAGGTCCTTGAACAATTGGTTGAATTACAACGATTGTATCTTCAATTATTCTGAATTGAACCCCTATTCCGTCAAAATTGCCTTGTAAATTTTCGTTTTCTTTCGCAATTTCTTCTTTTGTCATATATACAGAATGAGGATCTAAAACTTCAAGAAAACTTTTAATTGCTATATCTTGTAAAGAATCTGTATTTACATCATCTACATATTGCGTCTTTACCAATTCCACTACGTGATCCAATTTATTGAAGTTTAATACAGAGAAAGATTCTCTTCTTGGTAGATATAAATCTGCCAAAACCATCAATATTAAAATTGATATAAAGACAATTAAAAGTGTTCTATTGGTTCTTTTCACTCGATCTTATTTGTTTTCTGGTTTCATTTGAGGAAACAATAACACATCTTGTATAGAAGGAGAATTTGTCATGAACATACATAATCTATCTATTCCTATACCCATTCCAGATGTTGGAGGCATTCCATATTCCAAAGCTCTAACAAAGTCATAGTCTATATACATTGCTTCATCATCACCTCTTTCTTGTAATTTCAATTGATCTTGGAATCTTTCTAATTGATCAATAGGGTCATTCAATTCAGAATAAGCGTTAGCCAATTCTTTACCATTTACAAACAATTCAAATCTTTCTGTTAATCCTTCAATACTTCTGTGTTTCTTAGTTAGAGGCGACATTTCCTTTGGATAATCATATATAAATGTAGGTTGAATATAGTGATGCTCACATTTTTCTCCGAAAATTTCATCAATCAATTTGCCTTTTCCCATTGTAGCATTAGTTTCTATGCCCAACTCTTTGCAAGCCTTTCTTAAATCTTCTTCATCCATAGTATAAATATCATAACCTGTATGTTCCATTATGGCATCTCTCATAGAAACTCTTGCAAATGGTCGTTTAAAGTCAATTTCCTTTTCTCCTAATTGAACTTTTGTTTGTCCGTGAAGGGCAAGTGCTACTTTTTCTATCATTTGTTCTGTAAAATCCATCATCCAGAAGTAATCCTTGTAAGCAACGTAAATTTCCAAACAAGTAAACTCAGGATTGTGAGTTCTATCCATACCTTCGTTGCGGAAATTCCTTGAAAACTCATACACACCCTCAAATCCACCAACAATAAGTCTCTTTAAATACAATTCGTTTGCTATTCTCAAATACAAAGGTATATCAAGCGTGTTGTGATGCGTGATAAATGGTCTTGCAGCCGCACCTCCAGGAATAGATTGCAAAACAGGAGTTTCAACTTCTATATATCCGAAAGAATTAAAGAAATCTCTTATTGTATTAAGTATTAGAGTACGTTTAACAAAAACGTCTTTTACCTCAGGATTTACTATCAAATCCAAATATCTTTGGCGATAACGTTGTTCTGTGTTAGTGAATGCGTCATAGATTACGCCGTCTTTTTCTTTTACAACAGGCAAAGGTTTTACGCTTTTACTCAAAACGGTAAGTTCTTTTACGTGAATGGAAATTTCTCCCATTTGTGTGATAAATACATAACCCTTTACACCAATTATATCACCAATATCCAAAAGTTTTTTAAAGACAGTGTTATATAAAGTCTTGTCTTCGCCAGGACAAATCTCATCTCTTTTTACATACAATTGTATTTTACCCCAAGAATCTTGAATAACAACAAAAGAAGCTGCACCCATAATTCTTCTACTCATTATTCTACCAGCGATACTCACCTCTTGATACAAAGAATTATCCTTAGGAAATTCCTCTAATATTGAAGTAGTTTTTGCGTTAACATCATATAAAGCAGCAGGATAAGGATCTATTCCTAATTCTCTTATTTTTTCAGTTGCTTGTCTTCTTAGCAATTCTTGTTCACTTAATTCCAAACTCATACAATTATATTTTTTTTGATTAAACTGCAAAAATAAAAAAAAATATTGAAACTTTATTGTATCTTTGCACAAATTAAAAAAGGAAAAGTAATGATTGGAGTAAACAAGGTTATTTTAATAGGAAATTTAGGAAAGGATCCTGAAATTATCTCGTTCGATGAAGTTAAGAAAGCCTCATTTTCATTGGCCACCACTGAGACTCACAAAACTAAGGACGGAGTAAAAATAGAAGAAACAGAATGGCATAACATTATATGTTGGAGAGGATTGGCCGAAGTAGCAGAAAAATTCCTTAAAAAAGGAACACATCTCTACGTAGAGGGTAAAATAAAGTCAAGAATCAGAGAAGATAAAGAAGGAAACAAAAAAAGAGTAGTGGAAATTGTTGCTGAAAATTTCAAAATCTTAAACAAACCACATTCTTATCAAGCTTCAGCTTCTGATGATGCTAATACAGATTTGATTTATGATAATTTAATAGAAGATTCTTATCCTATGACAGAGCAAGATAGCAATTTATCAAAGATTCTTGCAGAAGATACAGAATTAAGCAAATTAGGAGATTTGCCATTCTAAGAAACGGAAAAATATTTCAAAGAAATAAAAAAATAAATCAAAGAAAAATTTAATTTTTTCTTTGATTTATTTTTTTAGAGTAAAGAAAGATTTTATTTCTCTTTGTTTAGCATTATTTCTAATATTGTATTGTCCATTTCGTCCATTGCATAACGACCGATTTTACCTAAATTAGTAATTGAACGATCAATACATCCTTCTGCAATTCCGTCAGTTATATCCACAACTCTGTTATTCATTGCAAGAAGTATTGAATCGAAAGCAGAATTTAGCCCAGCCGATACTTTTAAAGCACAACTTGGTTTAGCACCATCGCAAGCCATACCAGTAATTGTGTTAATCATATTTCTAATTGCATAACACATTTGATAAATATTTCCACCCTTTAAAAGAATTATGCCAGATGCTGCACCCATTGAGGCATTTACTATTCCACAAAGAGCAGATAATCTTCCGATTTTATTCTTTATGTAAATTGACATAAGGTGAGAAAGAGTCAAAGCACGGATAATTTCTTCTTTTGTCTTGTTTGTAAGTCGTCCGTATTCGTAAATAGGAAGTGTACAAGTCAATCCTTGATTTCCACTACCAGAATTACTAAATACAGCAAGGGTTGCACCGTCCATTCTTGCATCAGAGGCAGCACAAGCTTTGGCAATAACTTTTTTTCTTATATCTCCTTCTGCTATTTCATTAAGTTGCTTTCCTATTCCTAAACCATAGTCATTTGTAAGACCTTCTTGTCCAATTTTATCATTGATTTCGACCGTTTGATATATCCATTCCAAAAAGTTTATATCAGTTTTTGTAGCATAATCAAAGATTTCTTGTGCACAAAGAGTATCTACAACAAAGGTATTATTGTTATTTTGAGTTGTTTCTTGTCTTTCTAATTCTTTGTGTAAGATTACGTTTTCCCCCTCTTGAATATGAATAAAGTTTAGGTGATTTTGAGCAATTATTACCTTAGAATAATTGGTGTTTCCATAACAGCGACACTCTATGTAAAGTTTTTCATTTGTTTTTGCTACATCAATTTTTATTTCGTGTGTAGATAACCATTCTTTTGCTTGATTTACGTTGTCTTTTGCATTATCTAAAACCTGCAATTCTTTGCTGCTATCTCCGCAAACGACACCCAAGGAAATTGCAATAGGAAGTCCAATCATTCCTGTACCGGGAATACCAACTCCCATAGCATTTTTGATAATGTTTTTAGAGAGGTACATCTCTATTCTATCAACATTCTCTCCTAAAATCTCTTTTGCTTTTGCCACAGCTAAGGCTACTGCAACGGGTTCAGTGCACCCAACTGCCAAAACAATGTTTTCTTGCATTAACCTTTTTATGCTTTCTTGTCTTGTCATAAGTTTAAAAGTTTATTTTTTAGAATATACTTTTTTTAGAACATCTGCTCTGTATTTTTCTTGGTATTCTTTTGCAAAAGTTTCAAAAGACATTTCTTTTACATAGTTTTCTCCGTAGTAAACAATAATTTTTTCAAATTCATTAGCAGGATAATAGCCCGGAACAATGCCTATAACCTTAAAGTCTTTGTCTAAAATAGAGAAAGACGGGTATCCAAGACGGTTATTAAGCAAATAATATGCTAATTGATGAGTAGGTTTTCTTTTTACATTAGGATTTGGTTGTGAATTTTTATAAGACTTTCCTTTAATAATTACCTCTTCACTTTGTTCTGCATCAAACTTTGATGAAACAAAGTAATAATTCATTAACTTAGCGATTAAGGTATCAGAAAAAGTGTCTTTGTCCATTTTTTTACACCAACCACACCAATCAGTGTAACAATCAACAAAATATAACTTGTTGGCATTTTCTTTTTTCGCCATTTCCGACTCTATTTTGTCAATTTTAATCCAATTAATTTTCTCTTGTGAAAAGCCAAATAGGCTAATAGTTAAGAATAATAAACTAAAAATAATTTTTTTACTGTTCATAATCTTTTCTTTTTTAATTTTATTGTTTTATTACTTTTACTCCTTTGAAATAATGTTCAATTACTTCCCAATATTCGTAGCCTTCCTCACACATCTTTATGGCTCCTTCTTGGCTCATACCGACTCCGTGACCGTAACCTTTACCTGTGAGTTTTACTTCGCTACCCCATTTTTGTACATTAAAATAAGTAGATTTTAATCCAAAGTCTTCTCTTACGGTTTTGAGAGGAATACCTAAGATATCGGTTTTTCTACCATTTTCTTGTGAGAAATTGAGTAAGGCATCTTCAATTTCTTTATCTTTTGTATTGATTCCTTTGTGTCGAAAATAGTTTAACCAATCTTTTAGTTTGATATATTTTTCCCATTGATAATTTTTGCAACCCACAGAGAAACTATCTTCAACGCTAACTAAGTATGGCACTTCCTTTCCCCACACATCTTTTGCATTAACAGTCACTCCACCTGAGTTAGAGTGGAAAAGCGTTTCTATAATATTGCCTTCTGAATCTACAATTATTTCTCCTTTACTCTTATAAGCACCTTCTGTTACTTCTTTTTTGTTTGCGCGTGTTTTATAAGCTTGACAATGAACTCCATCGCAAAGATTATATCCCTCAGAGGCGTGTTTTTCTAAATTATTCATCAAATAATTTCTACAACATATCGCTTGAATTTTGAAAAAATCCACATTAGTTGTCGCTCCCCAAGTTTCGCTTTGCACAACTCCTGCAATATAGTTATCAGTTTTTACAACATTGATAATAAACAAAGATTTGTTCTTGCTACTTATTTCTAAACAATCCTCATACCTACGTTCTGCAATTTGAGGCTTTATGGGCTTGATTTGAAAAAAAGATTTTAATCCACTTGCAGTAAGAGTTATTTTTTTTGTTTTTTGAAAAATAGTGTCGTTTATTTTAATTTCTACCTGTCCATCTAAGTCCGTAATTTTTACCTTGCTTGTTCTATTTAGTTTTACTTTTTCTCCCTTTTCTGTTTCCAAGAAATAACTACCAAAAGAAGGAATAAACAAAACTTCTTCAATGTTTTTATCACTAAATATGCGTATTCTCACATTTTCAAGGCTACTTGCTTGTGAAAAAGCATTGAAACTAAAAGTAAAAATCAAGATTAGGATTAAAAATATATTTTTCATTTCTTATTATTTAAATCTTCTATTATAGATTGTGCAATAGATAAAGAAGCACCGCTATCACCTAATAAATTTCTCAACTTATTAAACAAATACATCATTTGTTCGCGGTAACCCTCGTCAAAACATATCTTCTTAAATTCTTTTTCTAAGCATTCTTCATTCCACTTATCTTGCAGTAATTCCACGACTGCTTTCTCTCTTAAAATCAAATTTACCAATGAAATGTACTCTATTTTCACCAAGTATTTAGCTGCGAAAAATGAAATAGCATTTGCTTTATAACAAACTACTTCTGGAATATTGAAAAGAGCAGTTTCAAGCGTTGCTGTGCCTGAGGTAACAACAGCACAATGTGCATTATTGAGAATAGAGTAAGTTTGGTCGTAGATAAGTTTTACATTATTTTTCTCACCTATGAAATTACGATAATATTCCTCGCTATGACTATTTACACCTGCAATAATAAAATCAAATTCTGGGTATTTATCTACCAAGGACAGTTGTATAGGAAGCATTTTCTTTATTTCCTGAGTGCGAGAGCCTGGCAAAAGAGCAACAATAGGCTTTTTACCTAAATTATACTTTTCTAAAAAGGCTTGTTTGTTGGCATTCAAAGAATAATCGTTTATCTCGTCTAATAGAGGGTTGCCTTTGTATTCAACTTCCATTGAATGCTTTGCGTAAAACTCTTTTTCAAAAGGAAGAATCACATAAAGTTTTTCAAGAATCTTTTTCATCGTTTTTATTCTTCCCTTTTTCCAAGCCCAAACTTGTGGAGAGATATAGTAATAGTTTTTAATTCCGTTTTTCTTTGCAAACTTTGCTATTCTTAAATTAAATCCTGGATAATCAACCAAAATAAGTGCATCGGGTTTCCAAGCAATTAAATCTTTTTTGCAAAGAGATAGATTTCCCAAAACAGTTCTTAAATTCATAACCACCTCAATAAAACCCATAATCGCAAGTTCTTTTATGTGTTTTACTAAGTTTTTCTCACTATCTTGTGCAATCATTCTATCGCCTCCCCAAAAACGAAACTCCGCTTCTTTGTCTCGAAGTTTTATTTCTTTCATTAGGTAAGAGGCATGTAAGTCTCCCGAATGTTCTCCTGCTATTATATAATATTTCATAGTCGTACAAAATTAAGAACTAAAATTCAAACCACCTATAAAGTTTAAAAAATATAATAGAAGACAGAATCCGAAAACTAAAATTAAGATTAGTCCTTTTGTTGCTTTGGAATATTGTTTTTTTGCGTAGTAACGAAGAAGTAAGATATCAGGTACGAAAGCAAATAAGAATAGTTTTGCATTATCGTTTATAGAACAATTCAAAAGATGCAAACAAAGATAGATTGCTCCTATTGAAAGACCACAAAGCACTACGCCAAGAATAACGCCAACCCAAAAATTATCTTTTTTTAACATTTTTCAAATCTATTTTTTATTTGTTCCATTACTTTATATGCAGTGAAATCTACTTGCATAGGCACAATGCTTGCATAGGATTGTTGCATTGCAAGATAATCTGAGTGAGAAGAATCATCTAAACAATGATATGTTCCGCTTAACCAATAGTATGGTTCTCCGTGAGGTGTTGTATATTCCACAAATTCTTCTTCCCAATATGCTTTTGCTTGATGACAAACCTTTGTTCCTTTGATTTGCCCTACTGGGAAATTGACATTTAAACATATTCCTTGCTCTAATCCGTTTTTAAGAACGTCTTGACAAATGTTTGTAATGATTTGTTCGCAATTTGTAAAGTCTGCATCTTTGTTTGCAGTGTCTATGGAAAATCCAACGCTTGGAATATTTTCTGCACACCCCTCAAAAACTGCCGCCATAGTGCCAGAATAAATTGTATTGATAGATGCGTTGCTTCCGTGATTGATTCCCGAAACTAAAAGGTCAATTTTCCTATTCGCAATTATTTTATTGATTGCTATTTTCACACAATCAACAGGCGTTCCGTTGAGTATATATCCTTCATATCCTTGTGAGATTTCCATTGTCTTTAATTTCAAAGGTGCATTTGAGGTAATTGAATGACTTTTGCCCGACATTTCGTCCTTAGGTGCGACAACAACAACGTCTCCTAATTGTTTCATCAGACGAATCAATACACTAATCCCCTTAGAGAAATAACTATCATCATTAGTTATGAAAATCAGCGGTCGTTTCTTATCCATAAATTTACTATTATCGCAATATAAAAGGCAAAGATACAAAAAGAAATGAGAAATTTAGGAATTTATTACTAATTTTGCAGGCGAAAAATTAAAGAAATGTTTAATAAACTAATTTTATATCCTGTTAGACTGCTGCAAAAGATAGAAAACAAATTCATTCGTTTTCTTTTTGTAGGCGTAATCAATACTTTGTTTGGTTATGGTTTGTTTGTGCTTTTCATTTGGTTTGGAATGCACTACTCAATCGCCCTTTTATGTGCGAATTTCCTTGGAATACTTTTCAATTACAAAACAACAGGGTACATTGTCTTTGCAAACAAAAGCAATCGTTTGATTTTGCAATTCTTTATGGTTTACGGAGTGGTCTATCTCTTTAATTTAGGCGAACTATACCTATTGGACTCTTCTAATATTTATGAAAACATACTTTCTTTGCCTATCATGGATTTCTTAGACACACTTCCTATCAATCAAAACAAAGTAGGAGATGTAATAGGGCAAGCAATTACCCTCTTACCAAACGCAATACTTTCCTTCTTTTTGAATAAGATTTTTGTATTCAAAACATCAGAAAAATAATTCTTTGCTTTTTCAAAATAAATCAAAGAAAAAAAATAAAAAAACAAAGACTTTTTTTGCGATTCTATCTTCTGAATTGACTTGGACTTGCTCCTGCAACTCTTTTAAAGAATTTTGAAAAAGCAGAAAGAGAATTAAAACCCATTTTTACAGCAATTTCATCAACAGATAAATCAGTTTTACAAAGCAATCTTTTACTTTCTGTAATAATACGCTCATCTATATGAGACCTTATGGTTCTTCCTGTCTTTTTTCTTAGAAGAAGATTTAAATGCCCCTTAGAAAGACCTAAATTTTCAGCATAAAAATCAACTGCTTTTTCTTTAAAATAATTCTCTTCCAACAAAAGTAAGAACTTTTCACATTTTCCATAATCCTCTACGGAATTAACATCATATATTTTATAGAAAAAGAAATAATAACGATAGATATTAAAATGAGTAAACGCCTCTAATCTGTAAGGATTGTCAATTGCATTTAGAATTTCCTTTGCTCCAAACACATAATGTTTTGCATCTCTTATATCTTTATCTAAAACCAAATTACTAAAAGGTTGAATCTTCATCTTAGAGTGAAAAGAAACATTCTTAGCATGAGTTTCTAAAAGTTCTCCTCTTACATTTTTAGAAACAATAAGTATATAAATAACGGGATTATCACAAGAAATAAACCTAAATTCTCTATCTGGCTGAAAAACCAATGCAGTTGGAGATGTAAGATGATATTTTTCTAAATTCAACTCAAAACAAAATTCTCCACTTTCAAAAAAAATATCAACAAAATACTCCATTGTATATCTTTTGTAATCATTTTTGAGAATTTCAATATCCTCACAATACATTACATCATAACCTATTTTTCTATTCTGTTCTGTTTTGTCGAACATTTCTTTCCAAGAAAGTCTTTCAACTGCAATTTTCATTTCTTTTTCAACAACTAAATTCTGCGACAAATTTACATACTTTATTTTAATAAAAAAACACAAATATTCAAAACAAGAAAATTCCTGTTCTATATCGGAAAAACATAGTAAAAAAAGAAAAAAACTCGTTCAAAAACGGAAAAAAAGTTAAAGATTTTTTGTATATTTTTGCAAACGAAATTTCAAGCTAAAATTTTGGTGCCAAAAACAAGCACAATTTCGCAAAAGTAATTATTAAAACTCCTATCTCTTTTGTGGAATTGTAGAACTAAAAGAATAGGAGTAAAATTAATAAGTAATAAAATTTAAAGAACAATGAAAAGAAACATTAAAAGAATTGCCCTATTGGCAATATTAACAGGAGCATTTATGAGTTCATGCACAGAAGATGAATTTTTAACAGAAGAAGAAGTAGGAACACACCATTCTTACTTAAAAACAGAAAACGTACCAACCTCAACAGAATCATTTGCCTTGGACTTTGCAAAATATATACAAGCAAATCCAAACGCATTAACCACATTAAACGAAGCAATCCACAAAGTAGTAGGATATGACTTAGATGAAAACCTAACATTCTATGACATACTGCAATTTAATAATTCAGTATTCTTTGGAAGTGAAGATTCGGACATAATAAATTTAGGAA
>DEPQ01000012.1 GCA_002358855.1 Bacteroidales bacterium UBA3388 | reverse complement strand
GCTCAAGAACAAGAAAGAGGTATCACAATCACTTCTGCTGCTACAACAGTTTTCTGGAATTATAAAGAAAAACAATTTAAGATTAATATTATAGATACTCCAGGTCACGTAGATTTCACTGTTGAAGTTGAACGTTCTCTTAGAGTATTAGATGGTGCTGTTGCTTTATTCTGTGCAGTTGGTGGTGTTGAACCTCAATCTGAAACAGTTTGGAGACAAGCAGACAAATATAAAGTGCCTCGTATAGGATTTGTTAATAAAATGGACCGTGCTGGCGCTGATTTCTTTAATGTGTTGAAACAAATTAAAGAAAGACTTGGTGCTAATCCAATTCCATTGACTCTTCCTATTGGACAAGAAGATATGTTTAAGGGAGTTATTGACCTTATTTCAAATAAAGCATTGATGTATGATGAATCTACTAATGGTACTACATCTTACGAAGTTCCAATGCCAGATGATTTAAAGGAAATAGCTGCTGAATATAGAAAAAAATTGATAGAAGGTGTTGCAGAAGAAGATGATGAACTTCTAATGAGATATATGGATGACGAAAACTCTATCACAGAAGAAGAAATGCTTTACCATATTCGTAAGGCTACTTGTGAAATGAGAATCGTTCCTGTATTGTGTGGATCTTCTTTCAAAAATAAAGGTGTACAAAACTTAATCAACGCTATTTGTGAATTTTTACCTTCTCCAATAGATGTTCCTGAAATTGAGGGAACAGATCCTAATACAGGAGATGTTATCACAAGAAAGGTTGATCCAAAAGCACCGTTTTCTGCATTAGCATTTAAGATTGCAACTGACCCATACGTAGGAAGAATTTGTTTCTTCCGTGTTTATTCAGGTGCTCTTGACGCTGGTTCTTACGTTTACAATGCTGCAACAGGTAAAAAAGAACGTATTTCAAGAGTAATGCAAATGCACGCTAACAAGCAAAATCCTATGGACAGAATTGAAGCTGGAGATATAGGAGCTGCTGTTGGTTTCAAAGATATTAAAACAGGTAATACTCTTTGTGATGAAAATAATCCTATTATATTGGAATCTATGACTTTCCCTGAACCTGTGATTTCAATAGCAATAGAACCTACAAAACAAGCTGATATTGATAAATTCAATAATGCTTTGATGAAACTTTCAGAAGAAGACCCTACATTGGTTATCAACACTGATGAAGACTCTGGTCAAACTATTATGAAAGGTATGGGTGAGCTTCACTTAGATATCATAATGGATAGATTGAGAAGAGAATTTAATGTTGATTGTAATCAAGGTGCTCCTCAAGTTGCTTACAAAGAAGCAATCACAACTGAAAGCAGTCATAGAGAAGTATTTAAGAAACAAACTGGTGGTAGAGGTAAATTTGCTGATATAGTATTTACTCTTTCTCCTGCTGATGAAGGTGTTAAAGGTTTACAATTCATCAACGAAGTTAAGGGTGGTAATATTCCAAAAGAATTTATCCCTGCTGTTGAAAAAGGATTCAAGGCTGCAATGCAAAATGGTGTTTTAGCAGGATTCCCACTTGAAAGTATGAAGGTTGTATTGTCTGATGGTTCTTATCACCCAGTCGATTCAGATGCTTTATCTTTTGAATTGTGTGCTAAAATGGCATTCAAAGAAGCTGCTAAAAAAGCAAGACCAGTATTGTTAGAACCTATTATGTCTGTTGAAGTTAATACTCCTGATGCTTATTTGGGAGATGTTACTGGAGACTTGAATAGAAGAAGAGCTATTCTTGATAGTATAACAGCTAAAATAGGTGTTCAATCGGTTAGAGCTAAAGTTCCTTTGGCACAAATGTTTGGATACGTTACATCTTTAAGAACAATTACTTCTGGTAGAGCAAATTCAACAATGGAATTTTCTCACTATGCAGAAGCACCAAAAGATGTTACTGAAACTGTATTAAAAAGTAAAGAAAACAACTAATAATTAATAATTGTGAGTCAAAGAATTAGAATTAAATTGAAATCATACGATCATAATTTAGTAGATAAATCTGCTGAAAAGATCGTAAAAACTGTAAAATTAACAGGGGCACACGTAAGAGGACCTATCCCTTTGCCAACAAACAAAAAGATTTTTACAGTGAATCGTTCTACTTTCGTTAATAAAAAATCTAGAGAGCAGTTCGAATTAAGTTCTTACAAAAGATTGTTAGATATTGATAGTACATCATCAAAAACTATTGATGCATTGGTAAAGTTAGAATTGCCAAGTGGTGTTGATGTTCAAATTAAAGTCTAATTATAATCAATAAAAAGTAAGATAAATTAAAGAATATTCAGCCGATGTCGTGAGATAAGCTGAGAATGTAAATAAATTAATTAAATTAAATGTCAGGATTAATAGGAAAAAAAATTGGAATGACTAGCATCTATGATGCCTCCGGTAAACAAATGCCGTGCACAGTTATCGAAGCTGGTCCTTGTGTAGTAACACAAGTAAAGACTCCTGAAAAGGATGGTTATAGTGCTATTCAATTAGCATTTGAGGAATTAAAGGAGAAAAATTGTACTAAACCAATGAAAGGACACTTTGCTAAGGCAAATACAACTCCTAAGAGATATGTTGCTGAATTTTCTCGTTTTGAAGAAGGTTCAATGAAGGCTTTTGGAGAAATATTGACTTGTGAAGTATTTGCAGAAGGAGAATTCGTTGATGTAGTCGGAATCTCAAAAGGTAAAGGTTTCCAAGGGGTAGTAAAACGTCATGGATTTAGTGGTGTTGGTGATAAAACTCACGGTCAACATGACAGATTACGTGCACCAGGTTCAGTAGGAGCTTCATCTTATCCTTCAAGATTGTTCAAAGGATTGAGAATGGCAGGAAGAACAGGTGGAAGAAGAGTAAAAGTTCAGAATTTACAAGTATTAAAAGTAATTGCTGAAAAGAATTTAGTGTTAGTGAAAGGATCTGTTCCAGGTCCTAAGGGTTCAATTTTAAAACTTGAGAGATGGAGTTAAAAGTTTATGGAATAAATGGCAATGAAACTGGCAGAACAGTTGTTGTCAATGAAGAGTTGTTTGGAACTGAACCTAATGATCACGTTATTTGGTTAGCTGTTAGACAATATTTAGCTGATCAAAGACAAGGTACTCACAAATCAAAAGAACGTTCAGAAGTTTCAGGTTCTACAAGAAAATTAAAAAGACAAAAAGGTACAGGTGGAGCTAGAGCAGGTGATACAAATAGTCCAACAATAAAAGGTGGAGGTAGAGTTTTCGGACCAAGACCAAGAGACTATCGTTTCAAGTTGAACAAAAAAGTAAAACGTTTAGCTCGTTTGTCAGCTTTGACTTACAAATCAAGAGAGAATAATATTATAATTGTTGAAGATTTCAGTTTTGAAGCTCCAAAAACAAAGAAAATGATAGAAATTCTTTCTGCATTGAAAGTTCAAGATAAAAAAACTCTTCTAATAATTGATACAATTAAAGAAAAATTCGTATCTTTGTCGGCTCGTAACCTACAAAAAGTTGAAGTTATGAGTCCTGAATTAATTAACACTTATGCAGTATTGAATGCTAATAAGTTAGTTATTTCAGAATCAATGATTAAAGAGTTAGAAAGAGTATGTACTAATTCTTAGTTATTTATTTTATAAGAAAGATAGAAGAAAATGAACATCATTGTAAAGCCGATTATTACAGAAAAAATGACTAAAACGACAGAGAAATTTCCTAATCGTTTTGGTTTTATAGTTGATAAACGTGCAAATAAGATTGAAATAAAAAGAGCAGTTGAAGAACTTTACGGAGTTAAAGTTGAAAGTGTAAATACAATGAATTATAGCGGTAAAAATAAATCAAGATATACAAAATCAGGATTTATTCAAGGTCGTACAGCTGCTTTTAAAAAGGCGATAGTAATGTTAGCCGAAGGTGATACAATAGATTTTTTTAGCAATATTTAAAAATAAGAGATGGCTTTAAAAAAATTAAAACCAACAACACCAGGACAACGTTTTAAAGTTGTTAGCACTTTTGAAGAAATTACTACAAATAAACCAGAAAA
>DEPQ01000016.1 GCA_002358855.1 Bacteroidales bacterium UBA3388 | reverse complement strand
CTAAGACTTGATTAGTTCGGAGTATAAGGTCATTCCTTTTATTGTTAGAAGATATTTTTGGCGAGGATGTCGAGGTTTATCGGGATATAACATACGAATGTAACCTTCTTTTATTGCAGGATTAAGGTGATACTCCATAAAATTAGGACGATGTTTAAGATTTAAGCGTTCCATTATTTGAGATATAGAGCATTCTTCTACTCCTATTGCTTTAATCAATTCAATAATTAAATTATTATTTGTTTTTAACGAATTGAAAGCTTGTTCGGGTACTTGTTCGGGTACTTGTTCGGGTATTTTTTCAGTAAAATCTTTTGGAGAATCAATAAGCATATATCTATTTTTTAAAACATTGCTTTCTCCTAAAAGTAAGTTACGAAAGAAATTGATTAAAAATTTTGGTTCATAACTCACTCCTTTTGATATATTTCGGTAATTTGCTCGCACTAATGAGTTTCTAAAATACCAAGAATGACGTTCAAACAATTCATTATTTATCTTAAATCCTTGCGAACGCAGATATTTTATCGTAAAAATTGCAGTTGTGCGAGTATTTCCTTCACAAAAAGGGTGTATTTGCCATAATCCAGAAACGAATTGAGCGATATGTTCAATCATTTGGTCTTTATCCAATACGGAATAGTCGAATTGCCGTTCTTTTTCTAAGTCATATTCAATAGAAGTCTTTAAATCCTGCCAACGACCATAAAGAACAGTATCTCCATTTAACACCCATTCTTTCTTTGTAATATCATATTCTCGAAATTTTCCAGCGTGTTTAAATACTCCTGTAAAGATTGCTTTATGGATAGAAGCTAATCCCACAACGCTATAAGTAAAAGCATCTGTTTGAAGTAGTTTTGAAATGTTGCTTGACACTTTATCTGCCTCTTCATTCTCTGTTTCTTCATTATCATGCGAAGACTTAGATACGTAATATTGTTTTACAAGTTCACAAACCTTATCAATCGAAATTTCTCCCTCTATATTTCTTCGAGCAGTCTCTTGTAAATAATTAGAAGTCTTTAATCCATCAACACTTTGCAAGCCAATAGCTATTTGCCAAGCCTCAGCACGCTCTTGCATGTGGGGTTCGCCTTGTATTATATACTCATCAAAATTTAAATAACCTTCATTCATATTTACTACTTAGTGCTTTACTATTGCTTATCTGCTCTGCAAAATTAAAAAAAACTTAAAAAAATTTCATAACTCTTTTTAAAAAAATAGCGACTGAGAAGTTTCAATCGCTATTTTGTTGTTTTATTTTTGGTTTTCTTAGCCTTTGTATAAGTCGTCTTTACCTATTGTTCCGATTAGTTTGTCGTAGTATGCTTGACTCTTGACATATTTTAGGTTTTCTTTTGTTTTTACAAGGATTTGTTTTAATTCTTGTTTTTTGTCTTCTGGTAAGTTCACTGCTTCGTTCAATAGATCGCTAATATATTTTTGATGACTTTGCCACAATGCTATATCGCTTACGTGTTTGTTGCGTAATCTTTCAGCATACCAATCGCTGTTTAAAACATATTCTTGTGTGAATAGATCTCTTACTTCTTTATCGGCGAGTGTTTTGCCGTTATATTCTCCGTAAGCCATAATATGCAGAATTGCTTTCAATGGAGGGATTGCTCCTTCTACGCTTCCGTCTTCAAAATACATTTTTGCAACTCTTGCTTGATTGTCAGTTATGTTTTTTACTCCATCAACAAATTCTTGCATACTTTGAAGTTCTGGTTTCAACATTTCGTCTGTGAATACTACATTAGGGTTTTCAAAGACTCTTCCAAAGAAATTGTGAATAAATTTCTCTGTTACTCTGTATCCTAAGACTGATGCTTTTACTTCTTTCCCTTCATAGTTGAAGTTATTTATTTTTTCAAAGTAGTTGTTTGCTATCAAGAATTTTGGATCTCTTTCTTCTGGTGATAGTCTTGCCCATATTTCTGGTATCAATAGACTTAAATCGTGATCTATTCTGTACTTGCTTCCTATGTATCCTGCTGGTGTGGTGAATCCATCGTAGCCTGTGAGTATGAAAGAAATCAATGCGTTATTTAAGTCTGTTACTGCACACAAGGCATTGAAAGGTCCTTTTGTTAATGCACCTTCTGAACCTGCTCCTGTTGTTGATGGACTTTTACCTGTTAGTGAACAAACAAAATCCATAAACAATTCTGGCAATTCTTGGTAATGAATTGGGTTGTAAACTGCCAAAGGTGGTATTCCTTCTTCTGCTCTATTGTTTCTTCTTCCTGGAAGCACTGCATTAACTGGTACATATAATGGTTTGTCTTCTGGTATTCTTCTTGCAAGACGCATACCAATTTCTGCTATGTACTTTTCTTGTGGATAGATTAGGTCGTTTCGTGTTTGTAAGTAACGAACATTCTTTGATGGTTTGCCGTTTACAAGTCTTGGATTTGCTGAACTAACAAAATATCTTGATTCTTTGTCTTCAACCATTGAAGAGATAAGGTCTTTCATCGGTTTAGTAAATCTATCAAAGTTGATTACATCTTCTGTCATCTCTACTGCATCATCATGAGTCAATGGTTCGTAGTTAGAGATAAAAGTATTTGGTGTAGAAAGGTCTAATTCTGCTTTTTTATCATAGCCTCTTATCACTGCGTCATCAGGACGTTGGAAGAATCTATATTCGCAATTTTCTACTATCTTAACACTTCTTTGATTTTTTGCTTTACCAAGATTTGATAATAACTTAGTTGGCACAACGGTTGAAGCACTAATGTCGTCTTCCATTTGTATTTTATCGGAATGAACGAAGTCTTGTCTTAATTTAAATGTTCTCCAAGTTCCGTTTTCTTCAAATCCTACTCTAAGATAACGTGCATATATTTTCTTGTCTTCAAACTTTAATTCGTTTGCAGGTGTACCATTTAGAATATCTACATTGAAATATTTCTTCCAATCCTCTCCCCATTCTTCTTTATAGAATCGTTTTATAATTAAAGCAATTCCTTTGATGTGTTGAGGCAAACTCTTCAACCATTCGTTGTAAGATTCTGAGTATTCTGGACTTGGTGTAAGGAGTTTAATTACTGAACCCATTGAGCGAAGTGGTGATAAGAAACTTCTACTGTAAGGGATTGCATCATGTTTTTCGTATCTTTTTGAGTAGTCGTAGTTGATTATTTCTTCTACATGTGCAAAATCTTTTTCAAAATCACGAACAAAGAATGGTCCTCCAAGGATTGCATCTTCTAATGATTTGGAAATTTCTGATTTTCCACCACCTGATACTGTGCAAGGTTTGTGACAGAAAAGTCCATCACCAAGGGTTTCTATCAAACGATAATTTAACGCTCCTGAATAACTCTCCATACGGAATTTACTACCGTTTGGAAGTATGTAAATGCGGTTTGGAAGTAGTTTTAGTTTATGTTCGCCTTTGTCGTTCTTCCATTTTATTTCTTGGGTTGGCACATAAAAGTTTGCGTTTTCAGGTAAATAAAATATGTTTGAAAAGTTTTTATCAACTCCATACCCTTCTTCCTTGAAATCAATGAAAGAATTACAGTTTTTCTTTACGTCTTCAAAAGTATTGCGAACTTTCATTGGATTTGCAAAATAAGTGTCTCCTTGGTTGTAACCTGGGAATACCAACGCTCCTCCTGCGTGTTCTTCTTCTGCATTACCATATATGTTTGCCGAATAACTCATCATTGTTTTTACTTCTTTCTTTGAGTAACCAAAATAGTTGTCGGCAATTACTGTTGCAATGATTCCTTCATCTGTTCTCACACAAAGTTTGAAGGATTGTCCGTCATTGTATAGTTCATTTTCTTCACTCCAACACATTCCGTCTCTTTTTTGACGTTCTGTTGCTTGGGAAATGTGAGGTAATCCACACTCTTTCTTTGTTAAAAGAGTCAATTGCGGTGCTAATATAATACAACCTGTGTGTCCTGTCCAATGTTCTACGTCTAAGGCTGAGTCATTCTTTATGTGATAAGGACTTCCGCCGTTGCCAAAGATGCTTTCCACAAAGTCAAGGTTGCTTACAAGTGAACCGGGAGCAAAGAATCTTATCTCCATGTTCTTTCTTTCAAAAACATCATCTACTTCTGGTGAAATGGTTGGTTTTAATAATAACGAAACCATTAGTTTTATTGGAGTTGATGTTTGAGATGTGTATGGTAATTCCATAACTTCGCCCGATTCTGCAAACGCTCTATGAAAGATATATTTCGCTGTTGCTATTGGAACTGCTTTTTTGTCGTTTGGAATAGGCATTCCTCCTTCTGCAATATGAAATACTCCTTTTGTAGTTCTTCTATCGTTTTTGGGATTATGCAAAACACCTTGTTTTACTCTGTATGAAGTTACGTAAGTAGATTTATACTCATCTACTCCGCTTGGAAGTGATAATTCTCTTGCGATTCCGTATGTGTCCAAAGTGAATGTTCTTAACGGAATTTTGATATCTGGAACGCTTTTAACGGAAGCAAAATATCTATCTAAGAAATCTTGTATTCTTCCGTCAGCAGGACATAGATAATTATCGTAAAGGGCCTCTCTTTCTTTGTAATTAGACAACAAACCCTTTAATATCCTCATAAAGTTTTGCTTACTCTCATCAATATTATCAGTTTCCATCTCCACTCCCATCGTTGCCAATCGCAAATTGATATATTGCTGTACGTATTCCCTTGTTGAATTAAGTTTATCATCAGGAATTACTCCCAAAGTATCGTTTAAGTTCATCATCTTATTAAAATAATTTAATTTTAAAGTGCAAAATAACAAAAAAACGCTGAAATAATCAACTCTTACATTAAAAAAAGGTTGTTTTAAGTAAAGAAACAAAAAAATAATCCTAAGGTTTATAAAATTATTCCTTAGGATTATTTTTCTAAATTAAAGAGTTATTCTTTAATGCTTACGACTATTTTTTGTCTTTGTATTTACTTATTTGTGTTTTCAAAGCATCTATTGCAAGCATTACTGCTTCTTCAAAAGTGTCTGCTTGCTTTGAAGCAAATAAGTCTTTGCCTGCAATTTCAATTTTGATGTCTGCAATTTTGTTGTGTTCGCTTTCTGGCTTGTCAACATTCAATGTTACTTCAGCTCCAAGCATTCCTGAGGCCTGTCTTTCAAGTTTTGAAACTTTGTCGTGAACAAAATTTTCTAATTTTTCGTCCATCTTAAATTTAACAGCGGTTACTGTGATTTTCATAAAAACCTCCTTTGTTTAATTGTTTATAATTATTCATCTATTTCAGCACTTGGGTGTGCTTGTTTATAGATTTTTTTCAATTCTTCTATGGTTGTGTGCGTGTAAACTTGAGTTGAAGCAATAGTAGAGTGTCCCATGAGTTCTTTTATCGACATTAAATCTGCTCCATTCGCAAGAGTATTTGTCGCAAAGCTATGACGGAATGTGTGAGGTGAAGCACTATTTGCAGATTGTAGCTTTTCTACTTCTTTAACAACAAAAGAATAAAGTTGTTTCTTTGACATTGGTTCTAATTTATTATTAACCAAGAAACGATTTGTTGTAACCCCATTCTCTTTCTTTAAGTCTATATATTTTTTAACTCTTCCCATTATTTCAAAATGAACAGGAATAAGTCTTTCTTTTCTTCCTTTACCAAGTATCTTTATCTCATTTCCTACGAAGTCTATATCTTCTTCACACAAGTCTAAAAGTTCTGATTGTCTTATACCAGTTGAGTAGAGCAATTCTAAGATTAAAGCATCTCTTACGCCAAAGAAAGATTGATCCTTGCTTTTAACTTCCAACAAGTGTTCCATTTCATTTGCAAAAATGTAATCTTTTGCATTTTTTTGAACTTTTGGTGCAGTTATTTTTAACATTGGATTGATCTGTATTGCTCCTGTTTTCATCAAAAAGCCAAAATAAAGCCTCATACAAGCAATTTTTCTTCCTAATGTACGATTTGAAACTCCTTTATCTTTCAAATAAACCATCCAAACCCTAACCATAGAAGAGGTAACTTCCGCTTCATTTTCTACTTCACAATTTTCCTTAATGACTTTTGCAAATTGAGTTAAATCATTAACGTACGCTATAAGGGTATTGCTTGAATAGCCTTTTTCTTTTTTTAAATACTCTACAAAATTCTCAAAATTCATACTTAACAATTTTTTTAAAAAAAAGCTCGCACAAAAATGCAAGCTTTTTATTTTTTTGAAAAACTATTTATCCATTGCTTCTCTTTGTAACTTTTGAATATAAATAGCTTTCAATTTACGATCTCTTGCCACTACAGAAGGCTTTGTGAATTTCTGTCTGTTTCTTAATTCTTTCACAACACCTGTTTTTTCAAATTTTCTCTTTAATTTTTTTAGAGCTCTTTCGATGTTCTCACCTTCTTTAATAGGAACAATAATCATAATTAATACCTCTTTCTTTTTTTAATTGTTAATAAATAATTTGATAATTTACATTGCAAAAATAATAATTTATTATAAATCTGCAAAATTTTCTTTTAATTTTTCTTTAATCCACTCAGGACATTGATGAGGACGTCTTGTATTTTCATTTATAAAAGCCAATATATTATATCCTTGACAAATTACTTCTTCTTCGTTGTCTTTTTTTCTTAAAACCTTGTAATCAAACTTTATTTTAACGCTTGGAATTTCCTCTATGCTCGTTCTAACAATTAACTCTTCATCAAAATATGCTGGACGAAGGTATTTTGCATATTGTTCTATCAACGGCATCATAACGCCTTTGTCTTCCATCGTTTTATAACTAACACCTAAGTGTCGCATAAGTTCAATACGTCCCATTTCAAAGTAACGAAAATAATTACTATTGTGAACGATACCCATTTTATCTGTATCTACGTAACTAACTCTAAATTTATAGTCAAAAGAAGCTGCCATAATAATTTCTATTTAACAAAAAAGAGAGCATTGCTTTCGCAAAACTCTCTTTTTGTAGTTATATTTTATGTAATTATAACTTAATGATTCCTTTTTCGATTGAGTTATTTAAACACGCTAATAAACCTTTTTTGTTTATTGTACGCATTCCAGCAGGTGTAACTTTCAAAGTTACCCATACATCTTCTTCTGGAATATAGAATTTCTTCATTTGAAGATTTGGATAAAATCTTCTTTTTGTCTTAACGTTAGAGTGAGAAACTCTATTTCCTGTTAATACTTTCTTTCCTGTTATTTCACAAATCTTTGCCATCTCTATATGAATTTATTTTATTCTTATTTTTTGAAAATCGAGTTGCAAATTTCGCACTTTTTCTTGAATTGACAAAACTTTTTTTAACTTTTATTTATTTTTTGTCAAATAAAAAGATAAGAAAGCACTTATTTATCTCGCAAATTTAAAGTTTTTACCTAAGTAAATTGCTTGATCACCCAATCCTTCTTCTATTCTCAACAATTGATTGTACTTACAAATTCTGTCAGTTCTTGAAGCAGATCCTGTTTTGATTTGACCTGTATTCAAAGCCACTGCTAAATCTGCAATTGTTGTATCTTCTGTTTCTCCTGAACGGTGACTCATCACTGCTGTATATTTGTTTCTATATGCAAGATTTACAGCATTGATTGTTTCTGTCAATGAACCAATTTGATTAACCTTAACCAAGATTGAGTTTGCAACGCTCTTTTCGATTCCCATTGCTAAACGAGCAGGGTTAGTTACAAATAAATCATCTCCAACTAATTGGATTTTTCCTCCCAATTCGTCAGTTAATGTTTTCCAACCAGTCCAATCATCTTCTGCCATAGCATCTTCTATTGAAATAATAGGGTATTTATTTACCCATTCTTTCCAATATGCAACCATTTCAGTAGGAGTTAATTTATCTCCTGTTGATTTGTGAAGGTGATAAACGTTTTCTTCTGGTAAATAATATTCGCTTGAAGCTGGGTCTAAGGCAATGTAAATATCTTCACCTGGTTTGTAACCTGCTTTTTCAATTGCAGTAAGGATTACTTCTATTGCTTCTTCGTTTGAGCCTAAATTAGGTGCGAAACCTCCTTCATCTCCAACATTTGTAGAGTATCCTTTTGCTTTAAGAACGGCTTTAAGATTGTGGAAAGTTTCTGCTCCCATTTGAAGAGCGTGAGAGAATGATGTTGCTCCAACAGGCATTACCATAAATTCTTGAAAATCTATGCTATTGTCTGCATGAGAACCACCATTCAAAATATTCATCATAGGAATAGGTAATGTTCTTGCATTAACTCCACCTATATATCTATAAAGTTCTTGACCTGTTTCCATAGCTGCTGCTTTTGCACATGCTAATGAAACTCCCAAGATTGCATTTGCTCCTATTTTGCTTTTATTTGCTGTTCCATCTATTTCAATCATTCTTGCATCGATTGCAGATTGGTCAGCAACTTGCATTCCTCTTAATTCGTCTGCTAATGTTGTATTAACATTTTTTACAGCTTGCAAAACACTCTTTCCTAAGAAATAACTCTTATCGCCATCTCTTAATTCGCAAGCTTCATGTACACCTGTAGAAGCTCCTGATGGTACTGCTGCTCTACCAAACGCACCTGCTTCTGTGTAAACTTCAACTTCAACCGTAGGGTTACCTCTTGAATCGAGGATTTGTCTTGAATGAATTCCAATAATTTGAGACATCTGTTTTTCTCCTTTACTTTAAAAATTATATCTACTAAAAATATCAACTGCAAAAATAAGTATTTTTTCTAAAAAACACTCTATTTCTCTTCCTAATTTTCGTTATCGTACAAGAATTTATAGTATTTCAATCCTGTATCTTCGTCTTCACCTTGTTCAATTCTGTTATGAGAGCCGTGAATATAAACTGTAAAATTTTTATCTAACTTTAATATACTACGAAATCCTCTTTGACCTTTTCTGAATGCTTGTTCCGAAATTGTAAAGTTATCCGTAAAATCCATTTCAAAGTCCTTTTCGTAATTATTCTTATAATCTTCAAACCTTTCTTGAAGTTCGCTATTTCCTATAACATTTTCCGCATATTTATTCACATCAAACTGCTTATACTCTTTCATATAATCAGCAGTTTTCGTTAATAATTCTGCTTGATCTGCCTTAGTCATCTCATATTCCGAAGGCAAATACTCTGTAACAAAGCCTCTACAAAGATTGATTGCATGTTCGGTATTAAAAAACGAATCGTGTCTTGCCGCAAGTCCCAAAAATCCATCTGTCCAATAAGCCGCTTCTCCATTTTTATTTGAGACATCTACAACCGTTGCAACATATCCTTCTTCTTGTTCTTTATTAAAAATAATGCAACCTTTGTCTAACTTATTTATATTTATACCACTCTCGCTTTCTATATCAAATCCATCTCCTTTTGGAAAGACTTTCAAATATGTTTCTTTATTTTCCGACTTAAAAATACCAACCGCATCTACTACATCTCCATCTATAAAACATTGACTTAGACGTGTAATGTATAATTCACCCGATTTTATATTTGGGTGTTCACTTACCTCATACAAGTATTGAGCTAATTTTACACTTTGAGAGTATAATTCATTTTCATCATTGAAAATCTCTTTCACGCATTGATAAACAAGATTTTTATCAACACCTGCTTCTGAAAAAAGGTGGTAAGTTTGAGGTGATTTAAAGTTTGAGGTAAAGTATTTTAACAAAACACTTCCTATTTCTCCGTGAATCAAAAATGGACAAGGAGAAATCTTTAAGGGTTCATTGTTAGTTTTGTTCCCAACTCTATGAACCACCATTTTTTCTATTACTGCATCATCACAAGTTATCATCTTAGTTTCCTCTATGCTGTTTATTCCACTTTATTAAATTCTTATTATAACTTTTTATAAGGTATTTGAACCATCTATCTTCGCCATACTTATCCATAAGTCTGTTTGATTGAGCAATTTTGTCGTTTCTCTTGCTTTCCTCTAAGGACATCATCTGTCCTAATTGCTTTTGAATCTTTTTTGTATGACGAGACTTATATCCAAATTCTTTTAAAGCCGCCAATGCTTCAACTCCTTGTTCATATTGACGATATTTCATTAAGTTTTCAATAGTATTGATTGCTAATTGATCGCTTCCAAACTCATAAATTATATCTTTTATAGGTTTGTGTTGCACACTCATTTCTCTAAGACTATGAGTTATATAGAAATGTTCCAATGCTGCATATTCTTTTAAGTATCTTGCGGTGTCGCCTTGTGCCAAAAGTTCATCAACCCCTTCTTTTGTTTTAACATATTCCAAAGGTTGTTCTATTTGTCTTTTTAATGCTCTTAGTCTTTGCTTATTTAATTTACATTCACTGCTACCTTTTATCTGCATACCAATGTTTATATACTCCTCTGCAAGATAAAAATCATTTTTTCTAATACAATCCAAGATATTGTGTACCATTACATCAACCTCTTCTTGTTTCTTTTGACAAACTCTTTGATCTATTGCCCTAAGGTAGTTATTCATTATCTTAACTACAACACTATCGTTTTTCATATTGTATTTCGATAGCATTTTCTCTGTAATATCCACCAAACTATCGGCAGTGATAATATCATCTTGAAAGATTGCATATTCGGCCTTATGCATTCGTTTTGCAGTTACTTCTCTTATTGCAGAAATATTTGATTCACCAATATTCTTTGTAGATTTTATAGACGGCAACTCATTAGTTTTTTCAAGGACTTCAACTGCTTTTTCATAATTATTTACCTTTACATATACAAACTTTTCTTCTATCTTTTCTATTTCTTTTTCCACGTTTGCAGTTGTGTCTTTTACAAATTCAGGATACTTATCTGCATACCCTGTATTAGGAGCAGCATTTTCCAATGAATCTAAAACAGGATCAGAAGTATTAGTTGTACCTTGCATCATTGCTATTTGTTTCAAAATATCTGTTTCATAATCTCCGCCAAGCATTGATGCCAATTCTTTTGCTTTATGAATAAGATCTATTCTTGCTTCATTATTCTTTGCTTCTGTTAATCCTTTTGCTGTTGCAAGATAATTGCCAACTACGATTTTAACAATATCATCAAAATCAGAAGTATCGGTTATCTCTCCCATATTTCGTTGAAGGTAATCGTATGTATTTACCAAGAAATCACCAGCAACTTTTGTTTTTTGTTTATCTACTGCTGTTTTTGCAATCTTTATATGGTCTTTATAAATACCATTTTTGCATATATTTATGTTTTTTTCAATCAAATTAGGTTTGCAAATATTTAAAATATCATTTTTGCAATAGGATTGTAATTGTAAAAGGATATCTTCTGCATCCGAGAATTTTCCTTCTTTTACAAGAGCCAATGATGTAATGATATTCTTATCATAAGTAAAGGCCAATAAGTTTTTACATAGTTGACTTTCTTCTTTATTAAGGTTTTCGTTTTGTAAAAGACGAGTTAATCTTTCGGTTGTCTTGCTTACTTGAAACGAATCAAGACTTATTTTTGCTAACTCATAGTTTGCCATTACGTTTGTTGAGTCTGCTTCAACACTCCTAATCAAATAATTATACGCCTCTTGCTTTTTGTTATTCAAATTAGCAAAAACTGCTTTTTTATAATACCAATCGCTCATTCTTGGAATCATAAATTCAACTATTTCGCTATTTTGCTCAATCAAAAGTTTGAGTTCTAAATTTTTAGCATAAATATCATTATCAAAATTATTGACTTGTTGTTTTTTCATAAACTCTTCAGCCTGCTCTAACTGATATTTATAAACTGACATTAAATCAAAATTCTCACTACTTATTGAAGAAATAGTTTTAATGTGTTTATTGAATTGAGAAATAATATCTTGCTTTGTAGAAGGCGATAAAACCTGAGCATAAAGTCCACAAAATGAACAAACAAATAGCACTAAGGCAAATAATTTCTTTCTTATCATATTCTAATATTTTAGTTCGCAAAGTTAATAAAAAAATTTCGTTTACTTATTTTTATCGTATCTTTGCCTCGTTTTTAATAATAACGAAAATGAAGAAAAATAATTACACTCTAATACTAAGTATTTGTGCAATAGCCCTTAGCACCATTGCAATAAGCCTTAACTTTTTCATTATGGCAACGCATAGACCAGACGATGAACAAATGTATAAAGACGCTATAAAGAGCGAATTGCATAATTTTTCAGCACCTTTACCTCAGGAATTAACCTTTTGCGGAGAAAAAGTGCCATTAGACAATATTTTTGTAAGAGAAGCCCTTGACAGAGAACTCACTTCTATAATGTATCAACACGGAACAACATTCCAAATCCTTAAAAGAAGTTGGAGATTCTTTCCAGAAATAGAACAATACCTTAAAGAATACGGTGCAGAAGAGGATTTAAAATACTTAGCCGTTGCAGAAAGTGCATTATCAGACGTAGTTTCGCCAGCAAAAGCAGCAGGATTTTGGCAATTTATGCCAAAGACAGCAAAAGAATACGGACTTATTGTTACAGAAGAATGGGACGAAAGATACGATTTAAAGAAAGCAACACGAGCAGCTGTTGAATACTTAAAAGCCTCCTACTCTCGTTTTGGCGATTGGGCATTAACTTGTGCTGCATATAACTGTGGAGAAAACGGAGTAAAAAGACAAATGGCAAAACAAGAATGCAAAGACTATTGGGGGTTAGCAATCAACAGCGAAACATCTCGTTACGTTTACCGAATCCTTGCTTACAAAGTCTTAATGCAAGATCCAAGACAATACGGTTTTTATGTAAGACAAAAAGATTGTCATCAACCTTTGCAATACGACACAATTACAATAGATTCCACTATAACAAATATGCCAATGTTTGCAAAAGCATTAAATTGCCCCTATAAATATTTCAAAATCCTTAACCCGCAAGTAAGAAGCGACAAATTAACAAATCCAAACAAGAAAACACACACATTTAAGATTATTTCAGAAGAAAACATCTCCTACTCCAAAGCCTTAGAACAAAACAACCTAAGCGGAAACACCTTTTACTTAGAATAAGTCTTTACTTTAATAAAATATTTCTTTGATTTAGAAAATTTTTTCTTTGAAATATTTTCTTGAAGCAAAGAAAAAAGGAGAGCAGTTAAACTACTCTCCCTTTTTTTGTTTATAATCAATTGTTGTTTTGATTATTTTGCTGGTTTCATTGATTCTGGTTTCATTGATTCTGGTTTCATTGAAACTCTTACATATCCATCGTGTTTCAAATATTTTGCTGCTACTGCTTTAATGTCTTCGATTGTTAAAGCGTTTACTGCTGCTGAATATTCTTCTAATGTTTGCATTTCATAGCCATAGAATCTACTTCCTATGATTTGTCCTAACCAGTAACCGTTCTTTTCCATTCTTCCTTTTCTTTCAAGAATCAATTGTTCTTTTACTTTGTCTAAGTCTGTTGCTGTTGGACCTTCTGCCATAAGCTTGTCAAATACTTCAAATGTTGCGTTTGTAAGTTTATCTACTGTTGTAGGGTCGCAAGTGTAGTAGCACATTGCTGTTGATTTTGCTTGTGGGTATTTTTCGTATGAAAGTGAGAATGAAGGAGAGTATGTTCCACCTAATTCTTCACGAATTGTTTCAGTAAGTTTGATAGAACAAATGTTGTCTAATGCGTTTGTTGCAAGACGATCGTTCCAATCGAAGTTGTTTTCAAATGTAATTGTCATCAAACCTTTGTTTGCTTCTCCTGCATATACTGTTTCATCAACGATTCCTTTTGCAAATGCAGATGAACGGTCTTGCCATTTTTCCGCTTTTTTGCCTTTTAATGATGGAAGTCCACCAATGTATTTTTCAATCAAAGGAAGCATTGTTTTTTCGTCAATGTTTCCAACGAAAGTGAATGTGAAGTCAGAAGCATCTGAGAATCTTTCTTTGAATATTTTCAACATTTTGTCAGCATTCAATTGTTTCAATTGTGCTTCTGTTGGTATCATAATTGTACGTTTATCATTAGGATACATTGATTTGATCCATTTTTCTTGGAACGCAAATTCTGGCATATTTTTCACCATGTTGATTTGAGTTTTCAATTTGTCGATTTCGCTTGCCAAAACTTCTTTATCCATTCTTGGTGCAGTGAAGAATAAGTAGATGTATTGTAATTGTGTTTCAAAGTCTTTTGGTGAACAGCTTCCTGAAAGCACATCTTGTAATTCGCCTATTGAAGGAGAGATTCCAAATGATTTACCTTTCATAAACTTCATCAATTGGCTGTGGTCATAGTTTCCTATACCACTTCCGTCAACTATGCTTGCTGCGAAATTAACATTCATCATATCTTTATCATCATACATAGATGAACCACCGTTTGATTCTGCGTGTGTAAGGATTTCGTCGTTTTTGAAGTTAGTTTTCTTAACGATTACTTTTGCTCCGTTTGAAAGAACATATTCTGTGTAGTCAAATTTTTCGTTCTTAGTTGTTGATTCTATTTTTCCACCTTTTGGTTCTTGTGCTAAGAAAGGTTCTGTTTTAACATTATCAACCCAAGCCTTAGTATTTGCTTTTTTACATTTTTCTATAGCTTTCAAAACTTTGTCTTCTGTTGGCACTTTAACACCTTTCTTTTCTGGCATAGAGATTGTGCAAACAAAGTTTTCTTCTGTCATCCATTTTCCTATCAAAGCGTTTACTTCTTCTAAGGTAATGCTTTCCATCATTGCTTTTGCCCATTTGTTTTCAATGATTGCACCTGGCATAGGAGTGTTTTCAAGGAAGTAATCAACTAATTCTGCTGCTATACGGCTGCTTTCTGTTTTTGATTCTTCTTTTGCTGCTCTTTCATATCTTTCTAATAAAGATTCTTTTGCTCTATCTAATTCTGTTTGTAAGAATCCGTGTTGTTGTAGTCTTCTATTTTCAAGCATCATTGCTTCTAAGGCTTCCATTACTTTACCTTCTTTTGCTACAACGTACATTTGGTATGCTGCAACAGGTCTTGCAAGGAATCCACCATAGCCTGCTCCTGCTTGCATATAAGGACAAGATTTCTTTTCACCAAGTTCTGATAAACGTTCATCGAACATTATTTCAAATAAAGAGTTTACCAAGTATTGTTCACGGTAATCTCCCCATGTTTTAACGTCTTTTGCAGGGTGTTTGTAGAACATTTGAATTTGAGTGCTTGTTGCTTCTTTATCTGTTGCAACACATACAAGTGGTTCTTTATTATTGTCAATTGTGTAAACAGGTCTTTCCAATGGAGTGCAGTGTTTTGGAGTCATTGTAAAGTAATCAATAACTTTTTGTTCCATTTCGTCTGCGTCAAAGTCCCCTACAACAATTATTGCCATGTTATCTGGTCTGTACCATTTTTGATAGAATCCTCTAATGTCTTCATATTTGAAGTTTTCAAGGCTTTCTAATGTTCCGATAGGAAGTCTTTCTGCGTATTTAGAACCTTTTAACATTGTTCCCCAAGTTTTAGCTCTTAATCTTTCGCTTCCTCCTTGGCTCATACGCCATTCTTCAATGATAACGCCTCTTTCTTTGTCGATTTCTTCACCTGTCATCAACATTCCAGAAGCCCAACCATCAAGAATCTTCAATCCCATATCAAATAATCTTGAATTGTCTGTTGGAAGTGTTACCATATAAACTGTTTGGTCAAAGCCTGTGTATGCGTTAATCTCTCTTCCGAAAACGATACCTTCTTTTTCCAAATCGTCTATCATTGTGTTACCTGGGTAATGCTTTGTTCCATTAAATCCCATGTGTTCAGTGAAGTGAGCCAAACCTTGTTCGTTTGCTTCTTCTAAAACAGAACCAGCATTTACTGCAATTTGAAATTCTGCTCTGTTTGCAGGTTTGTTGTTTGCTCTAACGTAATAAGTAAGTCCGTTTGCTAATTTTCCTGTACGAACCTTACCATTCAATTTTATTTGCTCATCAAGATTAACTGCTTTCTTGTTTTGAGCAAACCCTGTTGTACTAATCAATAAGCACAACGCCAATACTGAAAAAATTCTACTTTTCATACTGTTCATTTTTTTGGTTTGTTATTATTATTTCTGTATTTGAATCCTCTGTATATTCTAAAATATCTCCCGGCTGACAGTCCAAAACTTTGCAAATCGCCTCTAAGGTAGAGAAACGAATAGCCTTTACCTTGCCTGTTTTGAGATTAGACATATTTGCAAGGGTAATATTTACCTTAGACGAAAGTTCTCCGAGGGAAATCTTTCTCTTTGCCATCATAACATCTAAGTTTACTATTATTCCCATTGCTTTATTAAATTGTTAAATCGTTTTCTTGTTGCAAACTTATACCTTTTTTAAATATATCTATCATAACATAGAACAACATACCTATTAAGATATATTCCCACGAAATTGTAGATAATCCAAACTCAGGAACTATGTTTAATTCTTGTATTTGAAGAAAAGTTTTAATAAAAATCTTATCAGAAATATAAACTAAAAGTTCTAAAAATGGCATCAAAATAAAGCCAAGTGATATATATTTCATTCTTTTCAAGTTTTTATCTGTAAACACACAGTGTCCCAAAGAAACTTCTCCGCTTTTAAATCCTTTATAAACAGAGTTTACAATATTTCTTATTTGAACTATAACAAACAACAAAAAGAAAATGCTAATGTTTAAAGAAATCACGTAAAGCAATTTAAGACAAATTGCCGAAAAACTATTACTATGAATATCTATATCGTAAGCGACCTTAATTCCTTCTGGTTGCAAATGAATATGTACGTCTTTATGATTAGACGGAATTTCACCTTGCAATTCTATTTGAGTGTTTTTATCTTGCTCAATCAAAGCATAACCTTTTGAAAATATTTCATTATCGTTTGAGATTCCAAAAACAAAAGCAAAAAGCAAAAAAAGCAACGCCAATGATGTTATAATAATGGTTACATCAAATATTACCTTTATCGTTTTTATCGTTAAAATTTTCTTTTTTATATTCATCTATGTTGTAATTTGATGCAAAAATATAGCGTTTTTTTGTATCTACCAAATTTTTTACGATATTTTTTTATTGTTTTTCAATAGATTTTTATTGTAAGTAGAGTTCAATTAAACCTTCTGGCGACTTTACACTCATTTGTTTTGCTTGCCTATCAACATTCAAAATAACCTCATCAATTATCGGCAAAAGAATTTCCTTCCCCTCACAATCAATAGATAACAAAGGCTGAGGTGCATTTTCATAAACACCAAGAATTTTTCCAATATTCCCTTTTTCGCTATCAATTACCTCAAATCCAATAATTTCATGAAAATAAAATTTGTTACCTTCCAAAGGCGGCAAAAGTTCTAATGGTAAATACAACTCTCTTCCAAGCAATCTTTCTAAATCCTCATACTCTACTCCATCAAATCTTACAGTTGCTTTATTATTGTTTATTCTTATTGATTTGATTGTATAAAGAACCAATTTTTTGTTAATAGAAACATAAACTCCATCAAGCTCTGAGTAATCCATTGGCTCATCTACATCAAGAAAAAGCACAACTTCACCCTTATAACTAAATGGTTTTAATATTTTTCCTAAATAAAAACAATCTTCTATCTTCATTATTTATAGTTTTTCTTTACAAAAAAAGCCTACCTTAAAGAAAGATAGGCTAAAATCAATGCTTATGAAAAATTTTATTATTATTCAGCTGGTGTTTCAGTTGCTTCTGCTACTGCTTCTTCTGTTGCAGGAGCTTCTTCTGCTGTTTCTGCTGCTGCAGCCGCTGCTGCTTCTTCTCTTTTCTTAGCTATTGCTGCTGCTTTTGCTGCATTAACTTCTGCTTCTTTTGCAAGACGTTGTTTAGCGTCTTCCTTAGCAGCGTTTCTGCAATTTTCTTGCTTAGCAGATATTTTGTTTTGTTTTTCTATTAACCAAGCTTCAAATTTTTTATCAGCAACTTCTTGTGTTATTGCTCCTTTTTCAACTCCTATTTGTAAGTGTCTTTTCAATAACACACCTTTATATGACAAAATGTTTCTTGCTGTTTCAGTAGGTTGCGCTCCGTTTTTCAACCAAGTACAAGCGCTATCCACATTCAACTCAATAGTTGCAGGATTTGTCATAGGGTTGTATGTTCCCAATTTTTCAATAAATTTTCCATCACGTGCTGCACGAGCATCCGCAACAACGATATGATAAAAAGGTGCATTCTTTTTACCGTGACGTTGTAATCTAATTTTTACTGCCATTTTATTTTGTTTTTTGTTTGAATTTAGGGTGCAAAATTACTTATTTTATTTTTATCTCGCAAATTTATTGTGAAATAATCCACTCTTCTTCTATCTCCCAACCTCTTTTTACTGCTGTTACTTTATTATAAATCAACACTTTTTCATTTTCTTGTTGCAATTCAAAATTTGCCTTATCCCAAGTCTTATTACAATTCTCATCTATCGCAACTTTGACTTTGTAAGCCCCTTCTTTTAGATTTTTAAAACTAATTTTTTCCTCTCCTTTCTCAACGTGCTCTTCTCTAACAAGGTTTCCCGCTAAGTTATAAAGGTAAAAAATATGGCAAGCACCAAAAGAAATACTATCTTTAAAGTTTAGAGTCAGCGAACCATAATCTTCCGGCGAAGAATAATAGAATTTGTGTTTAAACTCTCTGTTTGATTGTTTCAAAGTATTGAAAACAGTGTTTTTTTCTACAAGAATTTCGTATTGAGTCGCTGTTTTCAAATCAGCATCCAAAGAATAAAGAGTATCATTCTTTTTAGAAAACTCCACTTGCAAGGTATCGCTATTCTCAATCAAAAAAGCAGAAAATTTTTCCTTTGTAAGCGTATCTTTAAAGACTATTTGATAAGCATTATTGTAGTAATCCACCGTATCCTTTTCATATTTTGAAATAGCGAAAAGGCTATCGGTAACGGTTTTTTGAGGTTTTGTATTCGGAATTTCTTCAACCTTTTCTACAAAATCGCTATAATAAAAAATCTGTCTAAGAAGTTTTTCATTCACAATAGAGTCTGCAAAATATGGTTTCAAGACTTTTGTAGAAAAACCTATACCTTCGTTTGGTAAATCGTATATTTTATTTTGATTTTTATCATCAAGCACAAGGAGTTTATAGTCTTTTTCTGCAAGATTACGAAAACGGAAAACACCATTACTATCGGTACGAGTAAGATAATCCGAAGTTTTTGTACGCATATAAGAAGTATCAAAATTAGAATAAAGAAGCACAAATTTATTTGCAATAGGCGTAAGATTAAATGCTTCTAAAACCCTACCTTCATACCACATTGTGTCGATATTTTCACCTGTTGAGAAAGCAAAAGAAAAACCATTCAAACGATTTCCTTCATTATAATCCTTTATAGCATCTGCAAAATCAATTATATATGTAGTATTTTCCCTCAAAGAATCAATTCCTTTGATTTTTATCGTCTTTAAATCTGCCATAATCTCAGGAGCAGGAGTTATTTGAGGAGAAATCAAAATTTTTTGTGTAGGATTATCCAACACAATAAACTCATCAAAAACTATGTCTATTTCTTTCCCCGAAAAATTAGTGCTATTTGCTTCTGGTTTACTCTTTAACATAACAGGAGGTATAGAATCCTTTGCTCCTCCGCTCGGTGTAACGATTTTTGCACACGAAAAAATCAAGCAACTAATAAAAAAAACTAATAAAATCCTATTCATAATTTGCAAAGTTAAGAAATAATTTTCTAACTCTTTGTTTTAAAAATTTATTTCTTTGTTTAAAAGAAATAACTCTTAGTTTTATTTTACTCAAACAAAACTAAGAGTTATTGTAATTATGATATAGTTATTAAACTATGCTGCATGAAAAATAAATTGGCTCATTAAATAGAATGTTCCTGCACCTGCAAGGTATCCTACCAAAGCCCAAAGTGAGATTTTTTTCAAATACCAAATGAAGTCTATTTTTTCCATTCCCATAACTGCAACACCTGCTGCTGAACCAATGATTAAAAGGCTTCCTCCTGTACCTGCACAGTATGCAAGGCCTTCCCAGAATGCTCCATCAACCATAAATGCTTTTGTTGCTTCTGTTACTAACTCTACAGGAACAACTGGATACATTCCCATTGCGGCTGCTACCAAAGGAACGTTATCTATGATAGATGAAAGAGCTCCTATCACTACGTTAATAACATAAACGTTTCCTAATTCATTTAATGCTCCTGCTAAAAGTCCAAGGTGTCCTGCTTCGTTCAAGCAACTAACTGCCATAAGAATACCAAGGAAGAACAATACAGAAGGAACGTCAACTTTTTGTATAATTGCAGTAACGTTTAATCTTGAATAATTCGATGGATTGTTCTTGTGCATAATTTCAGTTGTTATCCAAAGGATTCCTAATCCGAATAAAATTCCAAGATATGGAGGAAGGTGAGTTATTGTCTTAAAGAAAGGAACGAATAACAATAATGCAACACCCATAATCAAGATTATCAAACTTTGTTTTCTTGTAACGGTTGAAGTTTCTTCTGACTCTGTTTTTTCAGGTCTTTCAAGTTTTCCTTTCATTGTCATACCTATGATTGCAACTGGCACAAGTAATGAAACTAATGAAGGAATTATTGTTTCTAATATAATGCTTCCTGCTGTGATGTTACCTTTTATCCAAAGCATAATAGTAGTTACGTCTCCAATTGGCGACCATGCTCCACCGGCATTTGCAGCAAGAATTACCATACCTGCAAAGAACCAACGTGTGTTTTTGTCTCCAACAAGTTTTCTAAGCAATGCACACATCACAATAGAAGTTGTTAGGTTGTCAAGCACTGCTGACATGAAGAA
>DEPQ01000078.1 GCA_002358855.1 Bacteroidales bacterium UBA3388 | reverse complement strand
TTAGATAGTTCTTTCCTTTCAAAAGAAATAAAGAAGTATTTTTACTATCAAATATAATTTTGTAATTTTGCCGATTCAATAAAAAAATATTTTAGAGATGAAAAACAAGTTAATTATTCTTTCTTTGGCAGCCTTATTCATTGTTTCGGGTTGCAAAAAGCATACTTCGGCTGATGCTGATGTGATAGACAAACCAAATATAGAGGTAAAAGATGGCAAACTTTCTCCTGAGGTTCTTTGGAGCTTTGGAAGAATTGGAGAAGTTTCTCTTTCGCCAGATAAAACCAAGATTCTATATACTTTAACTTATTACAGCATTGAAAAAAACAAAGGAAATGCTGAAATTTATGTAATGGACATTGACGGAAAGAACGTTAAGCGTCTTACAACTACTGCTTCAAGTGAATGGAACGCTATTTGGAATCCAAAAGGCGATAAAATCGGTTTCATTTACGCAGATGAAAACGGCGTAAACATTTATGAAATGAATCCAGACGGTAGTAATAGAACTCAAATTTCTAATTTCACAGAAGGTGATTTAGAAGGTTTTTCTTATTCTCCTGATGGAACAAAGGTTGTTTATGTAAGAGCTATTCCAAAGCAAGATAAATATGCTTATTTAAAAGAAGGATTAGACAAAACAACAGGTAGAGTAAACGATGATTTAGCTTATAGACATTGGGACAATTGGGTAGATGCAATTCCTCAACCTTTTGTTGCAGATTATAAAGACGGAAAAGTTTTAGAGGGCAAAAACTTACTTGAAGGCACAGAATACGAATCTCCTATGCGTCCTTGGGGAGGAATGGAACAAATAACTTGGTCGCCAGATAGCAAGTCTATTGTTTATACTTGCAGAAAGAAAGTTGGTAAAGAGTATGCTTTTTCTACTAATTCTGACATTTACTTATATAATATAGAGAAACAAACTACCGAAAACCTTTCTGAAGGAATGATGGGTTATGATCAAAATCCTGTTTTCTCTCCTAATGGAAAACTCCTTGCTTGGGAAAGTATGGAAAGAGACGGTTATGAAGCTGACAAGATAAGATTAATGGTTTATAACTTTGAAACAAAGAAAGCAGAATATTACACCGCTGATTTTGATCAAAATGTTGGTGGATTAACTTTCTCAGAAGATGGAAAATGGATTTACTTTGTTTCTGATCATTATGCAGTTGATAATATTTATAAAATAAATCTTGAAGACAAAGCTATAAAACAAATAACCTCTGGCGTACATGACTACACTTCTGTTTCGCTTGCTAATAACGGAACTTTGATTGGAGAAAAAATGAGTATGTCTCACCCTAATGAAATTTGGAGTATTGATGAAAAAACTCAAAAAGAAACAAAACTTTCTACCGTAAACGATGAGTTAATGGCTGAGGTAAAATGGGGAAAAGTAGAAGAACGTTGGTTAAAAGCCACTGACGGAAAAGATTTACACACTTGGGTGATTTATCCTCCTGATTTTGATTCTACAAAAAAATATCCAACGCTTCTTTATTGTGAAGGTGGTCCTCAATCTACTGTTTCTCAATTCTGGTCTTATCGTTGGAATTTCCAAATTATGGCTTCTCACGGATATATCGTTGTTGCTCCTAACAGAAGAGGTCTTCCTGGTTTTGGACAAGAATGGAATGAGCAAATAAGTGGCGATTATGGTGGACAATGTATGAGAGATTATCTAACAGCTATTGATGAACTTTCAAAAGAACCTTACGTTGACAAAGAACATCTTGGTGCTGTTGGAGCAAGTTTTGGAGGTTTCTCTGTTTATTGGCTTGCTGGTAATCACAATAAGAGATTTAAATGTTTCATTGCTCACAACGGTATGTTTAATTTAGAGCAACAATATCTTGAAACCGAAGAAATGTGGTTTGTAAATTGGGATTTAGGTGGAGCATATTGGGATAAAAATAATAAAACTGCTCAAAAATCATACGCAAACTCTCCTCACCTATTTGTAGATAAATGGGATACTCCTTTAATGGTAATACATTCTGAATTTGATTTTAGAATTGTTGCCTCACAAGGTATGGCTGCTTACAACGCTGCTGTAATTAGAGATATTCCTGCACGTTATCTTTATTTCCCTGATGAGACTCACTGGGTTTTAAAACCACAAAACGGAATCCTTTGGCAAAGAAATTTCTTTGATTGGTTAGATAAATGGTTAAAAGTTAAAGAATAAAATAAATAAAAAATAAATATATGGAAGCAATAGGAAAGTTAATTGCAATTTTACCCGAACAATCGGGACAAACAGAAAGAGGTGCTTGGAGAAGAGGTGGTTTTGTTATTGAAACAGAAGAACAATATCCAAAGAAAATAGCCTTTACATTATTTGGAGATAGAATTGATATGATTAAATCTTTCGCAATAGGAAGCGTTTTAAGAGTTCAATTCTCTGCCGAATCAAGAGAATGGGAAGGACGTTGGTTTACAGATTTACGTTGTTTTAGAGTTGAGGCGTTTGTTGCTCAACCTGCTTATCCACAACAGCCAATGGCACAACCATATCCTCAACAACCAGTTTATAATCAACCAATGCAGCAACCTGTTTATCAACCTCAACCTGCACAACCTGCCTATCCTCAACAACAAATGGCACAACCTACTCCTCCACCTGTATATCCAACTCCAAATAACAATGCAATGCCTATGGATAATAGCAATCCATTTGATTCGCAAGCTGACGATTTACCGTTTTAGTGTAAATTAAAAATAAGAAGGAGAGAAGTAATTAAAAAATACACTTCTCTCCTTTTATTATTTCTTCTATTTTGCCTAAGGCAACCACCTCTGTGGAAAGGTTTTTAAGATTTAATGATTTAAGATTATATTTGCTTACATAGATTTTTTCAAATCCCAATTTATTTGCCTCGGCTATGCGTTGTTCTATTTTGACAACAGGACGCAATTCGCCACTTAATCCGACTTCTGCTGCAAAACAATGTTTTGATGAAATAGATATATCAGCATTTGAGGAAATAAGACTTGCTATAACAGCCAAATCTATTGCTGGATCAGAAACTTTCAAACCTCCTGCAATGTTTAGAAACACGTCTTTGTTGCTTATTTTTACGCCGACCTTCTTTTCCAAAACCGCAAGCAACATACTAAGTCTTCTAAGGTCAAATCCAGTAGAGCTTTTCTGTGCTGAAGCATAATAAGAGTTAGCAACCAAAGCCTGAGTCTCTATAAACATAGGACGAGAGCCTTCCATAGTTGCAGCAATCGCCGTTCCAGAAAGATATTGATCGCTATTAGAAAGCAAAATCTCAGAAGGATTACTTACTTCTCGCAATCCATAAGACTGCATCTCAAATATTCCCAATTCGTTTGTTGAACCAAAACGATTCTTTATTGAACGCAGTATTCTATATCCATAATTTCTATCTCCCTCGAACTGCAAAACCACATCAACTATATGTTCCAAAACCTTAGGTCCTGCAATAGAACCATCTTTTGTTATGTGTCCTACAATTATTATAGGAATTGAATTTTGCTTTGCATAGGAAGAAAGAATTGCAGTACTCTCTCTTATTTGCGAAATACTCCCTGCGGTTGAATCAATGTCCATTGTAGTCATTGTTTGGATAGAATCAACAATTATTATCTGCGGTTCAACCTCCTTTGCTTTTTCTACAATATCCTCAACCTGTGTTTCAATCAAAACATAGCAATTTCCATTGTTTTTATTTATGCGCTCGGAACGCATTTTGATTTGTTGAGCACTCTCTTCCCCACTAACATAAAGCACTCTCTTATCATTGCAATTCAAAGCCGTTTGAAGCAAAAGCGTACTCTTGCCAATTCCAGGTTCACCTCCCATTAAAACGACAGAACCCAAGACCAAACCACCTCCTAAAACTCGATTAAATTCCTCATTCCTCAAATTGATTCTCTGTTCGGCAGAACAAACAATCTGACTCATTAAAACAATAGGGCTTTGCGAAGAAAGAGAAGATTTTTTTGTGCTTCGATGCAAAACTTCCTGTTCATAACTATTCCAAGCCCCACACTGAGGACATTTCCCAATCCAAACAGCAGATTTTGCACCACATTCCTTACAATAGAATGCTGTTTTTTCTTTTGCCATTCTTAGCTTGGTTTTACATTAACCTTGTATCGCATATCTTTTTTGTGAGAAAATCTCTTTTGATCCAAAAGATAATCTTTGTGATATGGTCCTATCGGCATATCTAAGAAAACATATCTTTGCATTTTTTGGCAAATACCAAGATAATGATTTTCTTTTTCGTCTTCAATTAGGCTTTTCTTATTTTTTTTCTTTGTAGGCATTTGAGAATCGTAGTTAAAATCAGCATGACGTGAGAAAAGCACCTCATTAGTTTTTGCCGAAACCAAGTCATACTGAGCATTGATATTCACATTTGTTGTCCACCATTCTTTTTTCAAAGAATAAATTGTTACATACAACACTGCATCAACACCATATTTGGCTTGAAGTTTTTTTGTATCTTCTTGCTTGTAGTATTGTGAAGAAAACAAAGTATCAGCCTTAAATTCGTCAATCAAAGGCATTGAAGGCAAAACATAATAGCCTTTTAGAGTCAATTCTTCACAAATAGAAGAATAGAACATCTCATCTGCAAATTTTTCTTTACTTCTATTCCAAGGATAAACCACCATTATAGTTTTTGGTTTCTCCTTATACATTTCAGGATAATTTATCTCTCTTTCCACTTTCTTTGGGAAAATTTTTCTCCACGTTCTTTGCACCCAATTAGGTTCTTTCTCCTCCCCTTCTTGCATTTGTTTTTCCAACTCTTTCTTATATTCAGTTTGCTCTTTATCGCTCATTTTTGCAACAGTTGTATCTTGTGGCGTAACAACTTGCTGACTCATCACCATTTGAATAACATCTTCTGTTGTCAATTGAGGTTCTGTCTCCGTTTTTTTAAACTTATCTAAAAGCGAACAACTGCTATTTAAAAGTGCAACTAAGAATAAAATATATAAAGTTTTCTTTTTCATAATCCTAATTTTTCCATTAAAGATTGAACGTATGTTTTACTTTCTGGATAGGTTAAATACTCTTTTTCAAAGTAAAGTTTAGCCTCATCTTTATCTCCTCTTTTGTACATAAGGTATGCATAATCAGCATAAGCCCCAGGAGGAGCGACAAGATTCTCTCCTTTTGGGTCTTTAACAATTGGAGAAAATACCTTAACCAAATTTTTGTAATCCTTATCCGCAAGTATCTCGCTATCTTTTGCATACGTATAAACCACATCTTGATAATCATAGTGCGTATAAAGCACTTTGGTGCAAGAAGTGAACGCAAGGCTCAAAAATAATATTGATAATATTTTTTTCATCTTTCTTATTTTTTTGTCAAAATTACTCTTTTTAGCATTATTCGCCAAATTTTTCACTTAAAGATTTCAGTTGCACGTTCAAAAATGCCATGAATATAGGCTATAACCAAACCATAATTACTTACAGGAACGTTATTTTCCAAAGCAGGCAAGAGTCTGTTTCTTATTTGAGTTTCTGTCGCAACGCACCCCCCACATTGAATTATCATAGCATAGTCTGTAAGTGGTGTTTCAATATTTGAAAGTCCTGAAACAGCACTAAATTCCAATTTTTTACCTGTGTATTTACTTATCCAAGCAGGTAGTTTCACTCTTCCTATGTCTTCGCAAGTAGGCTGATGAGTACAACTCTCTAACATCAAGACTTTATCTCCATCTTTTAACTTATCCAAATACGGAGTACCTTTAATATATTGTTCAAACGCTCCTTTCATTCTTGCTAACACCACAGAAAAACTCGTAAGTTTTATTTGCTTTGGCACAATCTTATCTACAAAATCAAAAACCTTTGAATCGGTAATTACCAAATCGGGAATTATCTTTTTTTCTCTAAGCACCATTTCCAAATCCGTTTCTTTTACCACAACGCAAACGCAATCTTTATCCAAAACATCACGAATCAACTGAACTTGTGGCAAGATTAAACGACCCGCAGGTGCAGCACTATCAATAGGAGTCACCAAAAGAATAACATCTCCCTTAGAAACAATTCCTTTAAGTGGGGTTTTAGTCTCTCCTTGCTTTGCTTTAAGAGTTTTTGACAATATTTCCGAAAGCACAAGCATTGAATCGGAAGAATGATTCTTTAATTCAATATCAATTTTTTCTTTAATTTCCTCTTTCGCAGGGCAAATATCTGCTTTATTATAAACAATCACACAAGGAATATCATACTTTTTACACTTTTCTATAAAGGATTCTTCTAAAGAATCAAATCTATTTTCGCTCACAATCAAGACTGCTAAATCCATTTGCGTAAGAGCATGCAAAGAAGCCTTGACTCTTTTTTCTCCAAGCAAGGTATCATCATCTAAACCCGCAGTATCCACAATCACAACCGCACCAAAGGAGAATAATTCCATATTTTTCTTTACAATATCGGTTGTTGTACCTTTTTCTTGTGATACAATTGCAACTTCTTGCCCTGTTAGAGCATTAACAAGAGTGCTTTTCCCTACATTTGTTCTTCCAAAAAATCCTATATATTTTCTATTTTCTTTTGTAGTATTTTGCATAACAAAAAATTTTCTGCAAATATAAATAAAAAAATTATGACAATTTGTCAGCGAAAAGCGTTTGGAACAAATTTTTCCTTTGCTTTGTTGAATTTTATACAAAGAATAATAAAAAAATATCAAGATATGAAAGGAACAATAAACGTAAAAACAGAGAATATTTTTCCTGTTATCAAAAAATTTCTCTACTCTGACCACGAAATCTTTTTAAGAGAAATAGTAAGTAATGCAGTTGATGCAACTCAAAAATTAAAAACACTTGCTTCTTTGGGCGAATTTAAAGGAGAATTAGGCGAATTAACAATAGATGTAAAGATTGACAAAGACCAAAAGACTTTATCGGTAATCGACAAAGGAATTGGTATGAGTAAAGACGAGGTTGAAAAATATATTACTCAAATTGCCTTTTCAGGAGCAGAAGAATTTGTTGAAAAATACAAAGGGAAAAGTGAATTAGAAGCCAATGGACTTATAGGACACTTTGGTTTAGGATTCTTTTCTTCATTTATGGTAAGTGATTTGGTAGAAATCAAAACAAAAACCTTTAAAGACGCTCCCGCAGTGCATTGGTCATGCGATGGAAGTACCGAATACTCAATAGAAGAAACAGAAAAAGCAGAAAGAGGTACAGAAATCATAATGCACATTGATGAAGAATCAGCAGAATTTCTTGAAGAACACAGAATAGTATCGCTTTTGGAGAAATATTGTAAGTTTATGCCAATTGCAATTCGTTGTGGAGAGGAAACAGATTGGGAAGATTCTGAAACAGAAAAGGACGAAGAAGGAAAACCTAAAAGAGTTGAAGTAAAGAAAGACAGAATAATCAACAACACAAACCCTCTTTGGAAACAAAAACCAAGCGAACTAAAAGACGAAGACTACAATAAATTCTTCCACGAACTATATCCAATGAATTTTGACGAACCTTTGTTCCATATTCACTTGAATGTAGATTATCCTTTCAACCTTACAGGAGTGCTTTACTTCCCTAAGGTTAAGAAAAACATAGATCCACACAGAGATAAAATACAATTATACTGCAATCAAGTCTTTGTAACCGACAGCGTTGAAGGAGTAGTTCCAGAATACATGATGTTGTTACGCGGAGTCTTAGACTCACCAGACATTCCTTTAAATGTAAGCCGTTCTTACTTACAAGCAGACGGAAATGTTAAGAAAATATCTTCTCACATCTCTAAAAAAGTTGCTGAAAAGTTAGAACAAATGTACAAAAACGACAAAGAAGAATTTTTAAAGAAATGGGACGACCTTTCAATCTTTATAAAATATGGTATGATTAGCGATGAAAAATTCTATGACCGTATGTCAAAGGTTTGTCAGTTGAAAAACACAGAAGGAAACTACTTTACATTTGAGGAATACAAAGCAAAAATCGAAGCAATCCAAACAGACAAAAACAAAAAGTTAGTTTATCTTTACGCAAACAACACAGACGAACAATTCTCTTACATAAAAGCCGCAAAAGACAAAGGATACGATGTGCTTTTAATGGACGGAATTTTAGATAATCACTTTATACAAACCTTAGAACATAAATTCACAGACGCAAAGTTTGCAAGAATTGACTCAGAAACGATAGAAAAACTAATAGAGAAAGATGAAGTAATTCCTTCTAAACTTTCGGCAGAAGAAACCGAAAAAATAAAAACATTAGTTGAAGCAATCGTTGATAAAAACAAGTTTACAGTTCAACCAGAAAGCCTTGAACAAAACGCAAAACCGCTAACCATAACTCAAAATGAGTTTATGAGAAGAATGAAAGAAATGGCGGAAATGGGCGGAGGCGGAATGGCTTCTTTCTATGGAGAAATGCCTGAACATTATAACCTTGTTGTTAATGTAAATCACCCAATCATTTCTCAAATTCTTGGAGAAAGCGACACAGAAAAGCAAACTCAAAGTCTATCTCAATTAAAAGACCTTGCTCTTTTAGGACAAGGACTATTAAAAGGCGAAGCATTAGACAACTTTATCAGCCGAAGCATTGAGATAATCAAATAAAAAAAGCGAGTAAATACTCATTTCTTTTCATCAAACGCAGAGAGCAAAAATGCTTTCTGCGTTTTCGTTTAATAATTCTTTGCTTTATTTTTTTAATTCAAAGAACTATTTTTCGTTTTCTTTGAGTTTTTTTCGTAGATTTGCAACTCAAAAAAGATTTAAAAGAAATAAAAGTTATGGAAGAACAAATTAGAGAAAAACAAACTGCACCTAATTCGGTTGCAGCGTTAGTTTTAGGGATTGCATCTATTGTTTTTGGATGTGCAATCGTTGGATTGGTTTGTGGAATTATTGGTTTGATTTATGCAAACAAGGGTTTGAAAGAATACAACCAAAACCCACAATTGTATAATGGTAACGGAATGCTTAATGCTGGTAAAATAACTTCAATTATCGGCATAATATTCGGCGGACTTGCCTTATTATACATTATTTTCGTAGTAGGATTAGCAGGACTTTTTGCTGCGGGTTATTCAGAGTTTTATTAAAAAATGGATTACATATTATTGCCTTGTATTTACAAACAATTCTTCGGCATAAGTTGTCCAATGTGTGGATTTCAGCGAGGAATGATTTGTTTAATGCAAGGCAATATTATTGGAAGCATTGAAATGTTTCCTCCTTTGTTGTTTTTGATTTTCACAATCATTGTTTCCGCAATCTCTTACCTACGAAAAAAGACTCTAAACCTTCGTTTAGTAAAAATTTTATGGATAATAACAGCTGTTTTACTTATTGCAAATGCTTTTTATCAAAACCTCAGAGGGTAATTCCTTTATTTTTTTATTTTGCTATGCGAAATCCTGTGCCTGTGCCTATGCTTTCGGCTCCGCTTCCTCTGCGATGTGAGGGTTTCATCAAGTGATAATCAAAATTATAACAACCTCCGCGATTTACTTTTCCTAATCCTTTTGCGGGTCCTTTGGGATTTTTTTCTGGACTATGTTTATAGTAATATATTTCGTAATTATCTTCGCACCACTCCCATGCATTTCCGCTCATATCATAGAGTCCTAATTCGTTTGCAAGTTTTTCGCCAACGGGGTGAGTGGTTTTCTCTGCATTTTCAAAGCACCAACCGACTACCAAAGGGTTATCGCCTCCCGAATATTTGAATCCTTTACTTTTATTACCACCTCGTGCTGCAAATTCCCACTCTGCTTCGGTTGGAAGCCTACCTCCTGCCCATTTTGCATAGTCTTTTGCCTCTTGCCAAGTAACATTTACTATCGGAGCATTGTCTTGCCAACTGAAAACGGGCTCTTGTGGCATTGATTTGCCTGTTTGCTCACAATAATATCTGTATTGTGCTACGGTTATTTCGTATTTTGAGATATAAAACGAAGAAAGAGTAATTTTATGTTGCATTTCATCGGGATAACAGTCTTCTTCGCCTGCTTTACAACCCATAAGAAATGTACCGCCTTCTACTTTTACCCATTGAATACTTTCTTTTCCTTGACTAAAAGAGTAAAGACTTACCATTATACAAAGGAAATATAGTGCGATTTTTCTCATTTTTTTATTTATATCTTTTTGCTATTTCTATAATTTCTTCTTCGCCTTCTACGTAGTGATGTTTCATAAGTAATTTTCCATTACACATTAGGCTGTCTATGCAACTTGTATCAGCTGAATAGATGAGATTTGAAATTATATTGTAGTTTGGTTGCATTTTTTCGTTGTCAAGATTAACAAACATCAAGTCTGCTACACCTCCTTCTTTTATTTCGCCTGCGTTTATGCCGACTGCCTCCGCTCCATTCTTTGTTGCCCAAGAGAAAACTGTATTTGAGTTTCCTTCTTCACTATCTAAGTAATGTACTTTGGCAAGCAAGGAGGCTATTTTCATCTCTTCTATCATTGAAAGATTATTATTTGAGGAATTTCCGTCTGTTCCAAGTGCTATTTTGCAGTTGTATTTTCTTGCTTGACGAGAATCAAAAACGCCTGAGGCTAATTTCATATTTGAACAAGGGTTATGTACTATTGTTGCACCGTTTTGTGAAATTATTTCGGCTTCTTTTTCCGATAAATGAACGCAATGAGCAAGCAATGTTTTAGAATCTAATACTCCAAGGCTGTTTAAGTATTCCACAGGCCTTAATCCGTTTTCTTTTAGTGAGTCTTCTACTTCTTTTTGCGTTTCGGAAAGGTGTGTGTGAAAGATTAAATCGTGTTCTTTTGCAAAAGAGTAGCATTCTTTGTACAAATCCTTATCGCAAGTGTAGATTGCGTGCGGTGCTATTGAGACATTTACTAAGGAAGGTTTTGTGATTGTGGGATTTTTTGCAAAGTCAAAGTTTTCTTCTATTGTTTTTCTGCCCAAAGAGTTCATAAAACATATTCCGACATTGGCTCTTATTCCCATTTCTTCAACAGCCCTAATAATTTCTGAGTGATGCCAATACATATCTGCAAAGAAAACTGTTCCGCTTTTAATCATTTCTAAGATTGCAAGGCGTGTTCCGTTGTAAATATCTTCGGCAGAAAGTGTTGCTTCCCTCTTCCAGATATTTTTTAGCCAATCAAACAAAGGCAAGTCTTCGCAAAATCCTCGCAAAAGACTCATTGAAGAATGTGCGTGCATATTATAAAAGGCAGGAAGCACTGCAAGATTTGTTGCATCAAAGACTTCTGCTTCTTTGTCTTCTATTGTGTCGGATATTTTATTGATTAGATTGTCTTTTATCAGTATATCAACAGTTTTATTGTAAAGATATACGTTTTTTATAAGGGTTTTCATCTTTTAAGTCTTATTTTTTGCCGATGTAAGAAATGAAATCAAGGTCAAAACTTAGAGAAATAAACGCCGTAACTTTCCATTCTCTTGTTGTTTGTATTGCCCAACCATCAGGAAGTACATCTCCCTCACTCCAACCATCTGCAAGCACTTCGTATTGTGCGATATTTATTCCTGCTGTAAGGTGAAAGAAATCTAAAAACTTGTATGAAGGTCCTACATAGAAGTTTTTAAAAAGGTTATTGCCTCCAAATCCTACGTAAAGGCCAATATCTTGTGAGAATTTACCGTTTGGTTTTGTTAAGTCATAAAGCATCATTGACGCTCCTACAACTAAATCAAAATCTACACTACCTGAGTTTTTGTTTAGTATAGTATTTTGTGTTACTCCGTTAGTTGAGACTCTTGGTTGTATGGTCCATTCTGGCGTTGGATACAATCGCATCGCCATTCCTTGAATTACACGGACTTTTTTCTTACGATTTGTTGCTAAGGTAACTTTTTCTTCGGCTGCTTCGGCTCTTTGACGAGTGTATTTCAACTCTTCTTCTCTTTGCATAATGACTATTTCAGCCGCTTTCAATTTTTCTCTTAGCGTATCTGAGATTCTGAAATATTTGTCTCTCTCTGCCGAAATGTTTTGTAGTTGTGCGTCTTTTGTAGAAATGTAATTTTCTTTTTCGTTAATATTTTTTTGTAGCAATTGTATTTCTCTGTCCTTGCCTTCAAGGTTTGCGTTCTTTGCTTCAAGCAATCCTTCCACTTTTGCTTTATCTACGTTTGAAGAACTAATTGCATCTTTATATACCTGTTCTTTTTCTGCAAACAGGATTTCTTTTTGTTGCAAAAGTTTAATCTTATCTTCTAATAAAGTATTCTTTTCTTGTAGTTGTTTTTGAATTTCGGAGTTTACAACCGTCAAAGTGTCATTTGTCAGCAAGAGTTCTTTGTTTCTATTGCGTAATTTCTCGTTTCTTTGTGTCAGGTTTGCGATTTCTTCCTGCAATTTATCTATGTCAAGTCGCAAAACACCGATTTCAAACTCTAAACTATCTTCTACATACATTTCTTGTGATTTCGCGAACCAAGGTAGCAAAACCAACAATGCAAGTATTATTATATTTTTCATTTTACATCTCATTTCGTTTCTTCATTTTGATTTAAAATAAACTTAATATTCCTCCCACAACTGCAAATCTTGCAAATCGTCCTACTGACATCAAAAGACAAGATAAAAGAGGGGAAAAACGCATAAAGCCCAATGTTATTGCTATTAAGTCTCCTACTATTGGCAACCAAGCAAAAAGTGCTGCTATTTCTTTGAATCGGCTGATTTTATCTTTGGTTTTTTCTATTTTTTCTTTTTTTACTTTAAAAAATTTCTCTAACCACTCCCATTTTCCTAAGCGCCCTAAATAAAATGAAACAATTCCCCCAAGGCTATTGCCGACTGCTGCTACAAAAACACACAACCATACGTTTTCTCCAATTGCTACCGCTCCTAAAAGCAAGGCTTCCGAAGAGAATGGTATGATTGTTGAAGCTAAAAAACTGCCTAAAAATAATCCCCAAAGACCCCAACTTTCCAATTCAAAGAGATTTTATTCTATTACTCTTACGTAGTTTGTAGGATTAAGATTTTTATCAAGCAATGTCATAGTTTCTTTGTTGATATGCTCGATAACGTATTTTTTTGTATCTCTTTTTTCGTCTATAATTACGAGTGTGTCTTCTACAATAGAGTAATAGTTTTCTACTACTATCGGTTCTTGAACTTCTGCATCTTCTGGAATATCGCAATAGTTCACTTTAAGAAGTTTTCTTTCATCTGCATCATAAACATACTTTGTGTATTCAAAATATGCTTGCTTTTCACACTCCAAAGCGTTTGGATCATTGACCACACTCTCTAATTTCCATTTTCCTTCTATAAGGTCGTCTTGTGGAAACTCTTCTTGACAAGAGCAAAACACTAATGTAGTTAAGAATAATAATGCTACGTGTTTTTTTAATTCTCTATTCTTCATTTTGTTCTTTATTTTTTAATTGTTTTTCTTCCTCTACTTGTCTTCTTGAAAGTTGATTTATCGTTATTGTGTCGAAAATCAAAAATAAGAAGAAGATTATGCAATACGAAACTGCAAATTTAACATTTGTTTCAATATCTAAAAGAAATACTATAACCAAAGCAAATAGATAAACTATGAACTTTAAGATTTTAGTAATCATAAATGTTGGCACAAAGTTTGTTTTTCTGTTTTTATATAAGAATACGTAAGAAAAGGCTGTGAAAACATAAAACATAACAATGTAATAAGGCAGGTTTTCACTCAAAAACTCAACAGGCACAAAGAATCTTGCAAATAAAGTAACAAAACATATACACATTGCAAAAATGCTGAGTTTTGAAAAGTAGAATAATAAATGACTTTGTTTCATATTAAATTTTAATTATTAAGATACATCAATTTAAAGAACTTCAAATATGCTTGAATATTTTGTCTATTGAAAAATGTTGGATAGTTTTGTATTGATATAACGAAATGCTCAAATCCTTTTTCTTTGTATGATGCGAGCAAAGAAGTTTCTGATTGCATCGCATTGTAATATTGCATTGCTTGTTCTTTATTCGCAAATTCTTTTACTCTAATTAATTGTTTTGTCATAGTAAACAGCATTGCCATTGTTGTTAAGTTAGAGCCTTCAAACACACTATCATTATAAGCATTTATCTTTCTTTCTAATTCTATTGCGTCAATTTTGTCTTCATCAAACAATAAAACATAATAATGCTTCATATCTCGGTATCTAAACACTAAGGTTTCGGCATCAAGGATATCTTCTTTGTTTACTTCTTCGTCTTTTGTTTCTTTATCCTTTGTTTTATCATCTTCTTTCTTAGAATCGCTATCGGTTTCTTGTTGTTTTGGAGTGTAAGTTAAGTCAATTTTTCCATCAGGGTAAGCAGCGGCCAAGTGTTTCAACTGACTTTCTATCATAGGAGCAATTTCGCTTTCGGTATAGTTATGAAGAATTAAATTCAAGTCCATAGCCAAGGTATCTATTCCATAAATTCTTCCTTTTGCTAAGGCTTGTACATAAAGCAATTTTGGAATATATGGACCTATTTTTAAACTATCTATCACCTTTTCGCTCTTTGTTATCGTTTCTTCATATCTGTGTTTTAGATATGTGTCATAAACATCGGCGTAAAGATTTTCTGCTTCTTGATTATTTTTTGCTAATTCGTCCCAATAGTCAGGATTATTTATCATCATAGCAAATTCACTATTGGGATATTCGTTCAGGATTTTATTTTTATAGAAATTTGAATTTGGATATTGACCTATCTTGTCATAAAGGCGATATAGATGATAAGAAGAAGGCAATACGTTTTTATGTGTTGGATATCGGCGATGTAGTTCTAAGAATGTTTCTATTGCTTTGCCGTAATTATTCAATCCTTGATAGTAAATGTAACCTGCAGACAAAAGTGCTTCTGCTATTTCTGCATTTGCCGTATCTTTTGCTCCTTCTGTAAACGGTATATCTTTCGTATAATATTCTCTTGTGCCAGGATCATTATTTTTTGCTTTCGCTCCGCCCTTTGCGGAGGTAGAATCTATTGGATTTCCATCTTCATCTAACATTTCTGCCATTTGATCAAAGTCAAATTCGCTTTCTTTGTGGCTTATTCTCCAATTATCCTCTAATTTTCTATCACCCCAAATTCTTTTAAACTCCAATTGTCCAACTTGAACGGTTGAACTATTGTAGAAATACCAAGAATTTCTATTGTTAAACTGCGAATAGTTTGTCATTCCTGCCATACTTGCGGCCAAAGCCTGTGCTTTCTTTGCTTCTTCTTCCTTTTCCTTTTGTATTCTGCGGTATTCCGCTATCCAAGAATCTATCTTTGCATTCAAATCTGCCTCACTCATCACACTCATTGCAAGCAAACTATCCCATCTTTCAACACATCGCAAATTTGCAACTAAGTTTGTGAGAACTTTTTGACGACTTTCTATTGTGCTATACCCTTCATAATTTTTATCCATTACAGCAAGGGCAGTGTCATAGTACATTTGAGCCTTCTCATACTTCTCTAATAAATCAAAATATGTATTTGCTACTCTTAAACACGAGGTAATCTTTTGCACTTTGTTTGATGTAGAAGCCGCAGAACTTTCTTCCCATTGCAAACATGCCTTATCAACATTTTTATCTCTAAAATAAACTTCTCCTAATGCGTAATAAACTTGGTCTTTATATTCTACATTTTTCTTATCCTCCAACATTTTTTCTAAGCGTGAAATAATCGGACGACTATTACTTGTCTTTGGATCATAACACATTGCAATATTTAAGCGAGAAGCAAATTCCATTTCATAATCCCCTGCTCTACGTGCTGTTTTCTTAAAAAAATTTGTTGCTTGCTCATATTCCTCTGCTTTTTGATAAATTTGACCTTGAATAAACATTATTCGAGTATTCAATTCCTTCTCAAACGAGAATTTTCTCTTAGCAAAATATTCTAATGCCAAAGCATTCTTACCTTGACTCAAAGCATTCTCTGCATAAACCAAATTCATAAAATTGCGTAACTTCTTTGGAGCCATTCCTTCGTCTATTTTATTTTTCACTTGGTCTAATAAAATATCACATTCGCTATAATTACCCATTCTGCTATTTGTAAAAGCCAACCAAATCATCGGTTCATAACTTTCTTTTTTATCTTTGTATTGAGCAATCAAAAGATTAAACGTTGCCAAAGCAGCCGCATAATCCTGCGAATAAAAGCAAGCCTTACCCATTAGCAAATATGCATCATCTATTTGAGGATTTTTCTCAACTCCAGAAAATTTCATAGAGTATTTTTGAATAACTTTGCCACCTTTTTCCAAAGCTCTATCAGTATGAGACTTTATTGCAGTTGCATTTTCTTTTGTTCCAAGTTTAAAAATCGGTAAAATTTCTGTGTAATTATCCTTATGATTTTTTTCCAGAGTCTTAACTCCTTCTTTCAATGCTTCATTTCCATTCCACCAAGCATTGTAATGTGCTACAATACTGTTATATTGACGATTTATCCACTTATCTTTCGCAGTAGAACAAGCACAAAACAGCCCTAAAATTAAGACCGCTAAAAAGTATCTCTTGAATTTTAATATTGTTTTCAACGTCAAATTCTCTAAAATAAACTGCAAATATAAAAAAAAAGCATATATTTGCAAAAGTTTTCTGAATTATTAACAATAAAATTTAAGATAATGTCAAGAGTAAAAGCATTTAGAGGATTAAGACCTCCTGTAGAAATTGCTGCACAATTAGCTTCACGTCCATACGACGTAATGAATTCAGCAGAAGCAAGAGTAGAAGCAGCAGGAAACCAATATTCATTACTTCACGTAACAAAAGCAGAAATCGACCTTGCAGAAGGAATAGACGAACACTCACAAGAAGTTTACGATAAAGTAGTAGAAAACTTCAATGATTTCAAACAAAAAGGTTGGTTAGTAAAAGATGATAAAGCAAAACTTTACATCTACGCTCAAACAATGGACGGACGTACACAATACGGTATTGTAGGTTGTGCACACGTTGATGACTATTTCAATAACGTGATTAAAAAACACGAACTTACAAGAAAAGACAAAGAAGACGACAGAATGATTCACGTAAACATTACAAATGCAAACGTAGAACCTGTTTTCTTTGCTTATCCTGCACACCAAGAAATTGACCAAATAGTAGAAAACATCGTAAAGAACGAAAAACCTGTATATGATTTCGTTGCAAAAGAAGATGGCTTTGGACACACTTTCTGGGTAATAGAAGATGAAAAAACAGTTGCAAGAATAGAAGAAATATTTGAAAAAGAAATTCCAGCACTTTACGTTGCAGACGGACATCACCGTACAGCAGCAGCTGCAAGAGTAGGACAAGAAAGAAGAGCCTCTAATCCAAATCACACAGGTAACGAAGAATACAACTACTTCATGGCAGTAATCTTCCCTGATTCACAATTAAAAATCATAGACTACAACCGCGTAGTAAAAGACCTTAACGGACTAACAGAAGAAGAATTCTTAGCAAAACTTAACGATACATTCGTAGTAGAAAAAGTAGGAAAAGAAATCTACAAACCAGCAAAACTACACGAATTTTCAATGTATCTTGGCGGAGAATGGTACAAAATGACAGCAAAAGAAGGAACATACGATGACAATGACCCAATAGGAGTATTAGACGTAACAATCCTTTCAAACAACGTACTTGATAAAGTATTAGACATAAAAGACCTAAGAACATCTAAGAGAATTGACTTCGTAGGAGGTATCAGAGGACTTGGCGAACTGCAAAGAAGAGTAGACAACGGCGAAATGAAAGTAGCTTTTGCATTATATGCAGTATCAATGCAACAACTTATCAACATAGCTGACTCAGGCAACATCATGCCACCAAAAACAACTTGGTTCGAACCAAAACTACGTTCAGGATTAGTAATCCACGAATTAATTTAATCAAAGAAATAATAAAATAAAACGGCGTTTTAGAGAACTAAAACGCCGTTTTATTTTTATAAAGCGAAGAAAAAATAGAGTAAAATCTATTCTATTTCCCAAAGTTTAATAGTTTTGTCGTATGATGCTGAAAGAATACTATTTCCGTCAGGACTAAATAACGCAGAACGTACTATATCTTTATGACCTTGCAAAGTTTTTATACATTCTCCATTAGTTATATCCCATATTTTAATAGTTTTATCATTAGATGCAGAAACAACCATATTAGTTCCATAAGGATTAAATGATGCAAACCAAACAAAATCCTTGTGCCCTTTAAGAGTTTTAATACACATTCCTGTATTTACGTCCCATATCTTAATAGTTCCATCTTTGGAAGCAGAAACAATTTTTTTATCATCATAACTATACGATGCTGAATAAACCTTATCAGTATGTCCCTCTAAGGTTTTTATACACTCTCCCGTACTTGAATTCCATATTTTAATAGTACTATCCGTTGATGCAGAAACTATATTTACCCCATCAGAACTATATAATGCCGTACGCACAACATCATTATGACCATTTAAGGTTTTTAAGCATTCTCCTGTGACTGCATCCCATATTTTAATAGTACTATCCTTTGAAGCGGAAACAATTCTATTTCCATCTGGACTATACGAAGCAAACCAAACCCAATGATTATGTCCATCTAAGGTATGTATAATTTCTTCTGTATTTACATCCCATATTTTAATTGTTTTATCTCTTGATGCTGAAACAATAAATTTTCCATTAGGACTATAAGATGCAGAAAGCACCCAATTATTATGACCTGATAATGTTTTAATACATTCACCTAATGTCACATCCCATATTTTGATAGTATTATCATCTGACGCAGAAACAATCTGAGTCCCATCTAAACTATACGATGCATAAATCACTTTATTGGTGTGTCCTTCTAATGTTAAATAATCATCATCTTTATTTACCACTAATAAACACCCAAGTATTATGATAACAATCGCTGTCGTAATTGTAAAAAAAGACTTTAATTTTGATTTAAAAGAGTGTACATTAACCAAAATAAACATTAAAACAATTGCTGATAACAAAAATATGCTTCCTCCTGGCCAACGCTCAAATTTAAATACTATCCCTGTAAACAAAAGCAAATACATAAAGAAAGTAATAACTGATATTGATACTCCAAAAACTTTTTTAAGTTTTGATTCTTCTTTATCTCTATCCCTATTTTCCCTTGTCTGATTTGGATTTTCTTTATCTTCCTTTATTCTTTTTCTTTCTCTTGAGGCTAATTCTTGACGTATTCTCAATCTATCTTCTTCTGTTCTTTCTGGAAAATGCATTTCCAAACAATGATATAAATCTTCAAAATATTCTTCTGGGTTATTTTCAAATGCATCAAGCCAATTGACATTTATCAAACGATATTCTTTTGCTACTATATAGTCAATCTTATCTATTCTAAAAGGAATCACAATACACTGATACTTAAATGCAAGATTTAATTCCCTCGTTGTTTCTTTTGAGTCGTTCGAATTTTCGGAATGAACATAGACTAAAACTTTTGCATCTTTTACTGCTTTTAATATATGAGGAGCCCAATCCTCTCCATAAGGCACATCTCGATACGCAACAAAACAACGCAAACATCTTTCCTCTAAATAATGAGCTAAAGCATTTATTACTTTTGCGTCTTTACTTGAATAACTTATAAATATATCGTATAATTTTTCACTCATTAGTTTTCTTATTTTATAAAGTTAAGAGTTAGTCTCTTGAAATTTTGAATCCGAGTTTGCAAATAAGTTTTAAAGTTTCCAAAGCGGTATTTCTATCATATTCCCTTTCGCTTTCGGGCAATTCTTCATAGGCTACAAGACAAGGATGTTGCTTTAAGGCATCGTTTCTCTCCTTTCCATACACCCAACCTTGATTCATACGAGTTTGAGCCCACACTTCGTGAACATTTTTCGCCATTTTCTCAATCAATTCCTCTAATTCCTCACCTAATTTCACATCTTTTGTGTCCATAGGCTTTGGTTTATATTCGTTTTCCATAGTTTTATTTGTTTTTCTCTTAGTCTAATTTTGTTCCGCAGGCGTTGCAGAATTTTGCTTCGGCTTTATTTTCTGCTCCGCAGGCTGTACAAAATCGTTTTGCGGTGTTTGCGTAGTGATTTGTTGCTGAATTATTGTTTGATTTTGAGTAATAAATCACTTCTTCGGCTATTTGCAAGGCTTGATCGTCAAGTTTCGATTGTTTTACCATGCCCCAAATTTGTGTAATCAACACCGGCCAAAAGAAAAACATCGAAATTGCAGTTGGAATTACTTGTTGTCCGAAAATTCCTACGCCTGCTTCAAAGTATATTTCGTTGTTTCGTGGTTGCAAACTAATCTTTAAAGCTGATTTCATACCAAGTACGCTCTTGAAAAAGCCACCTTTACGCAATGATATATCGTATCCTCCGTTGCTAAGTTGATCGCAATTTACTTCATAGCCCTCTGCCCTAAATTGATCTGAGATTCTTTCTGCCATTGTCGGAATCAGGCTTGGTGAAGCGTATAATATTTTTTTTGTATTAAATGTTGCCATATTTTTATTTGTTAATATTTTGAATTGAATGAATGTTGTAAACTGCATAAAGCACGCTTGATTCTGTTAGGAGTGCTTTTATTTCTGATAATTGTTCTTCATTGTATTTTTTCTCCATTGTTTGTAGCATAGAAACTACTTTTTGGGCTTGACTAATCAATTCTTCTTCGGTTACAATGCCATCTTCCATAATTTTCTTGTATGAAGGGGTTTCCAAAACCGCTTCATCTATGTTTAAAATTCCTTCTTCGTTGAAAAACATCTTCGTTTATTTTTTTTGTGTTATTACTTTAATTTATTTCCACAGTGTTTGCAAAATGTCCAATCGTCGTTTATGATTTTTCCGCAGGAGTTGCAATAGTTTGCTTGCGAGTAAGGCGAAAGCAAAGGCTTGAAATTGCGATATTGTTGGCTGTCTTTCCAACGCAAAATCTCTCTTACTCTCACCGCAGCAAAGGGATGCGACATTCCCATTATGACAGAAATTTGCAAAGCCTTGTTCCAAAGATTACTATTGTAGATTCTATCGTATTCATCTGCTTGTTTTGCCCATTCAATATTGTTAATATTTTCTGTAATGCTTTTAGGTCCTCCTGCAAGTCTTGACATTACTCTTGCAACTACTTCGGGAGAAGTTACTAATGCGGCACATCTATCACAAGATAGTTCGCTTTTTCTATTCCAATAGTAGAGTGCGTATTCTATTGGTGCGGCTAACGAACCTAATATACCTAATGCGTTTGCCCCAAGTCTAAGATAATTTGCCAAACTATTGTATAAAACATGTCGGCAAAGGATATGTCCGCATTCGTGTGCGATTACTGCGTCTAATTCCTCATCGTCCATCATTTCTACCAAGCCTGAGGTTATTGTTATAAAGACTTTTGTGTCGCCAAAGGTGTATGCATTTGGCATAGGGTTCATTTCAAGATAAAATTCGGGTTCTTCTATGCCTAATCTCTGGCAAATCGGTGGCAAATGCTTGTAAATCTCGGGCAATTGCTTTGAAGAAAGTCTTATAGTTGAAGCCATATTGATTCCATACTGCAATTGCTCCAAACCTAATGCCAATATTTTCTTCACCAAAAGAGGAAATCCCGGTATGCTTTCAAGTTGTTGCAACGCCGCAGCATCTTCTGGGTGTATAAATTCAGATGGTTTTATCATTTTTTTAATGTTTTTTTATTTCGTAACCAAGTTTTATCAATAGTTTTATGGTATTTACAGCCATTTCTCTATCGTATGCTTTTTCGCTTTCTGGCAATTGCGAATAAGGAATCATACATGGATTTTGTTTTTTCTCATCATCACGCTTACTTCCATAACTCCAACCCTCTGCTTTGCGGTTTACTGCCCAGACTTCGTGAGCATTTTCGGCTATTGCTTCTCTTAATTCTTCTAACTCTTCGGGTAATTCCACACCCGTCAAGTCAATTGGTTTTGGTTCGTATGTTTCCATATCGTTTATATTTGTTATGATTAAATAATTCTTTGAATCTGCCCAAGCATCTGCAAATTTTTCAATACTATATTCATCTTGCGAAGCAGTGGAATCGGGATCAAAAATCGTTATTATTCCTTTTTCCACATCGCAATCAAGCACAACAACTGTGTGATCGGGCTTTTCACCAATTAAAACGTCTTCAAAATATTCTTCTATTTCGTTTCCACTTAATTCTCCCCCATCAACAACTGCCATAACACCATATCCTTGCTTCAATGCTTGACATATATCATTGAAATTGCAGTCGAATCGTCTCAAAACTTTCATTCCATACTCCTCTAAGCAACGTCCGATATTGTAAAGTGGCATTCCTTCTTCTTTTTGCCAACGATTGTCAATTGCGGTCTTGTAAAGAGTCTGTTCATCACAATTTATGCCAAAACTATTCATTATATACTTTTCGCATTCCATTGAACAAAAGTTTTCTTCTCCGCAAGTTGCCGCAAGAGCTTCAAGAGGCAGAATATCAAAACCTGATTCCTTGGTTCCTAATTCACAATCCACTGCATTTGAAATTTCGATTAACTCTCGCAATTCTTCGTCTATTGCTATATTTTTCAAGACAGACAGTGTTTCTTCCGCCGTTGTATTTCCATCTAAATAAGCAGCAATCAATTCAGAGGACAATTTATCGTTTTTTCTATTTGTTTCCATTGCTTTGATTTTCGTTAAGTAATATTGTTGTCAAAGATGCAATAGCACGTTTCTTTATATTGTAAAGATTTGCCAGCGTAACATTCAAGTCTTCTGCCACTATCTTCGGGTCTTCTTGTTCTACAATCAAGCGTTTCAAGACATAAGCAAAACGTCTGTTTGTCATAACATGCAAAAGTCTCTTTTCATCTATTTCAGATATGATTTTCACATCATCATTCGTGCAATGAGTATTAGCAATGGTATTAAAAAGAGTCTCTTGCGAAGTGTTTTCTATCATAGAATCACGTTTTTTGACAAAATATCTTATTGCCACGACCTTAATCCATTGATATATTGAACTGCGATACTGAAATTGTTTCAACCTATAGGCATCGTTTTCCATAAGGTAAAGATAAAATTCATTAACAAACTCATTAAATTCAACCTTATAAGAAAACACTTTATCTATTATGCTGAAAAATAACGGACGACAACGAATAAAGAAAAAATCTCTTGTAAAGGCTTCTTCCCTATCAATAAGTCGTTTAATTATTTCTTGATCTGTCATTTTTTCTTTACTTCAAAGTCTTTTTTAATTCTGATAAGCTCCTCCACAATCTTCTCATCGGAGGAAATAGCCTCCTCATCTATTTCTATCAATCTTTTATTTGAGCAAATATCCAAGTGTGCCATTTCGCTTTTGTATCGTTGTTTTTTTTCAGAATCCTTACGTGCTTCATCTTGTTCTTCTTTTGTAAGATGTCTATACGACATTATAAGTTTTTCGATGTTCCATCTATTGTGCTCAACCTTCACAAGAATTTTTTTATCCTCTGCTTTTATTTCCTCTTTCTCTATTTCCACACAACGCAACTTTGACCACAAAGTATTAGAAACATAAACATTTGACCAATAATCAGTAAGTTTTTTTATTTCTGCATTTTCATCATTCATATAAACTCGATGAAATTCCTTGGCCAACTTATCTGAATCCTCTAAAATATTTTTTCTAAAACACTTTGATGCCATTCCAAACGCTTTAATCTTGTTTTTAAACGGTGAACTAACGCCATATTTTCCTTCATTCTTTAATTTTTCTATCAAAGCATCGTCATATCTGTTGTAAACCAAGACTTGCATTGCTTTATCGTAGATTTTCCACTCCAAATTCAAGGCTGCTGCCAAACATCTGCTCGGTTCGTCCTTACAAATAGCGATTGTCATTTTATGTGTCTTTGATGCACAGTCTTCAATGTAGTTTTGAAGTTCCAATTGAGCAACACTTCCTTGAATAAATTCCCATTCCACATCGAGAAAATCTCCTCCTAAATGTTCAAGTTCCATAGGAGTGTGAGTAAAAACGGTTTTTAATTCATCTTTTCCGCTCTCTGACCTTACCATTTCCTTATAAGACCAATTTGAAAGAGCGAAAAGTCTGTCGTATCTATCGATATAGAAATTCTTTTCCTTATCTGCATTCTCGTCAATCAAGGTTATTTTTGTGCGAATGTTCTTTTCAACAAAATTAGGATAGTGAGCCATTAAAGCAGCCTGCGTTGCCAAGGCTGTACCCATACGAGTCATTCCCACAACCACAAGATGCACATAATCATCATCATCTTTTTTTATACCTTCTATTCCTTCCAAAGGCAGATATTCATATTCCGCTTCTGGATCAAGTTCTTTGCAAACCAAAACTCTTTGAGCCCACATCTCATAATAGTAAAAAGGTTTGAAATTTATACGTTTCTTTATTTCCTCACTTATTTCCGAATATTGAAAAACATTGAATGTAGTTTGATATTCAAACATAAAGTAACAAACAAGGCGATTATCCTCATCGCTCTTTGCAAAAGAAGTGTTACCCTCTACTTTTTCATAAATCAAATTCAAGCATTTCATATTCATTGTATCGTGATACGACTCCATATCGTCAGTTCGAGTTTCTTCTCCAATGACATAAACCTCTAAGGCTTTATCTAAATAGAGTTTCTCAATGTCTTCTTTTACATTTCTATTGCCATAGCGGATAATGATATGCTTTTGTTGTTCAACATCAAGACCTGAAAACAATTTGTGTCTGAAATCCTCCACATTATTCGAGGTTTGAATCAATATGTATGGCATTTCGCCATTTTTTTGTGGCGTTTCAAAAATTTGCTCAACGATTCCCTCAACAATATCACTTCCTCCTATTATAACATAGTGCTCTTTACGTTTCAAAAAGCGTTGATAAGGTTCAAGTCCTTGAAGGTATCTTTCTTTTCTCTTGTCTATCCAACCCACAATCGAAGAAATTAAAACTCCATTTAAAAGAAAAACTCCACAAATCGCAATAATTGTTGCAAGCCAAGTAGTATTTCCTTCTGCTATGTGCTGATTTCCCGGGTCGATAAAGTGATAATAGGCTCCCCATAAAGGATTTGTCAATTCGGCTGTTTCTCCTGTTACCAGTCCTTTGCCGATTTGTCCACAACAAAGGGAAATTAAGGCAAAGATAAAGGGAGTTAGCAAAACCAATACCAAGACTTTTCGCATAAAGGCTCCGTTTATCAAGTGCCAATCAAACTTAGGTTTATTGCAAAGCCATAAATAAAGGGCATAAAGGTAGTAACCTATGCCCATTAAAGCGTTTAAACCTATCAAAAGCCAATTAAGCCAACAGCAATCAAATGCTAAAAGCAAAATAATGCTCAAAATACCAAAGCCAACAGCACAATAATCAAACTGTCCGCTCAAAAAAAAATTTCTTATCTTCTCTTTCATATTTTTTTCACTTATTAAAATATACAAAAACCCTACTCCACTCCCCATATATTAACGGTTCTATCATCTGAACCGCTGACTATTTTTGTGCCATCGGGACTA
>DEPQ01000043.1:13654-17548 GCA_002358855.1 Bacteroidales bacterium UBA3388 | reverse complement strand
AAAAGAATTGTTTTGAGCAAGGGAAAAAAGAAAAAAACTAACAAAAAATATATATAATATAATCTTTCTTGACATAACTCTGTATCTTGAAAAAGCAAAAATACAAATTAAGTCAAATATAACAAAGAAAAAAGAAAATAAATCAAAGAAATAATTTTCTAAAACAAAGAAATAATTTTTTAATTCTTTAATTTAAATTAAGGGATGTACCTTTTGGATATTTTGCTTGGTATTTTACTCTTAGATTTAGGTCTTGTTTTGGCTTCAATTCCTTATTCCAAGTAAGTATTCCGTCTTTGTCAATTTCGGCTCCTTGCAAATCAAGAGGTGTAATAATAATATCAGGATTGTTATGAATGATTGGTATTTGGTCTTCTATTTCTAATTTTACTGTATTATTACTATTGTTTTTTATTACAATATCTATCTCAACTGTTGTTTCTAATGTTTTTGAGAAAACATTTTTTTCTGGTGTTGTTTTATGAACTTTTCTTTGCACGGCTATCTTTTCATCAACTCCCGCAGGCAATACAAGGGTGTCAGTCTGTGTATTTGAAGGCAAAAGCTTTGTTGTAGATGTGAATTTGTTGTCATAATAAATATTACATTGCGCATCTATTAGATTTAAGTCTTGCCAATCGCAAATAAGTGCTTGAAGATAGGCTTTGTTTGTTAATTTTGGACGAACGATGTATTTGTATTCTATCTTCAAATCTTGTGTGTTAAGGTTGATTGTTTTGTTTTGAAGACTTGAAGGTATGGTTATTTTTCTATTTAAATGAAATTCTTTTCCTAAAAGGTTGTTTGTAATCATTTCCTCTTCTTCTTCCATTGCCATAGTTTCCATTTTTCTTGCAGATTTCAAGAATCCATCTCTGCTTACAATGGTATTTGCAACGTATGGAGAGAGTTCAGGTAAGAAAACAGAATTTCCTGGATTTTCATTGGTAAAAGAAAGGTTCACATCTTTCCAATCCTCACAAGTTTGTTGCGAAAGATTGGCTTGAAGGCTTAATTCGTTTTTATTTGTTGTGGAATTTATTTTCAAATCATAGATTGGCGCCCAAGCACTCGCCACAGTAAAATAAGAATATTTTAATTGTGCTTTTTCAATTGCTTGCTCTGAGTAGATTTCTATTTTAATGGTATAATTTTTCTCAACATTTGAAAGCACCTGTTCTTCGTATTGTTGATGGAATATTTGCTTTTGTTTTTCTAAGGAATGTTTTTGCTTTTGCAAGTCTGAGAGTCGTTTGTTTTGTTGTCTTAAAGTCTTTTTTAATTCGCTCATTTTGGTTTGATAATACTCTAAGGCAGACTTCATTTTCGCAACAGTATCAATTGTTTGTGCAGAAGATATTGGTTGAAAGTTATCAAGTGCTGTGATTTGTTTTTGAGTTATTTGTATGTTTTCTTTCACTAAGGCAATTGCCTCTTCATTATTCTTTATTGAATCGGTAAGAGAGGTGTAATATGCTTGCTTTGATTGTGGCAAAGTCTTTACATACTCTTTATAGTCTTCGTTGTATTGAAGTAAAGGATTGTAACTGATTATCTGATATTGGTCATTGGTTTGAAAATGTAGGCGTTCGGGCAATAATCTTAGTGAATTGCTCACGATATAGAAGGTATTATCTCCTTTTTTTAGGCTTACCTCTGCTGTTTTTTCAATTAAACTTACATTAGGATAAACAACTACGTTTTCTATTCTTGGTTTTACTTTTTGTGCTAAAAGACTTTGACCAATTAACAAAAGTATTATTACAGTTACAATCCTTTTCATACTATTTATCTGCTAATTTTCTTTTCTGATTTCTTACTTGATGAAGTGGTTTTCTTGCTTGAAGTTGTTGCCTTCTTTGAAGAAGAATTAGTTTTCTTAGTTGCGTTTGTTTTTTTAGAAGAAGTGGTTTTTGTAGCCTTTGTATTCTTTGAAGTTTTATTGTTTTTTACTTCTTTTTTATTATTAGTTGCAGGTTTTACATCCTTGTTTTGAGGTTTTGTTTCTTTATTTGGCTTAACTTCCTTGTTTGTTGTAGGTTTTATATCTTTATTCGCTGGTTTTACATCTTTGCTTGGCTTAACCTCTTTATTAGTTACTGGCTTTGTTTCCTTATTTGGTTTTACGTCTTTGTTAGTTGTAGGTTTTACTTCTTGATTTGGTTTAATTTCTTTATTAGCTGGTTTAATCTCTTTATTAGGATTCATTTGAGAAGCAGGCACTATTTGTCTTGTTATTGTAGTTTGACCTTTATCTTTGTTTTCCTTGGAATATTCATTTGAGATTTCTTTTGTACGCTTTATCATTTCGTTGTTTGGTTTCGCAAGTTCTTTGCTATCAAACACTACATTTGGACGTTCTTTCTTGAAGTTATTGTCTAATGTTGTTTCATTAGGACTATCTTTCAAATCTTTCATTTCGTCAGCAGAGAAATACTCATCGTAATTTATGTTTTTAAAACTGCTTCTTGTTATAACACCACCACCAGTTACTACATTAGGATTTAAATTTCCTGTTTCACCTCTACCTATTACGTGTCCGTTGCCATGATTTGAGTTTCCGTGATTGTTATTATGTGAATTGTTGTGTGGAGGTTTGTTTCCGTGAGGTGGATTGTGGTGATGGTGATGAGGATCGTAATGATGATTATGACGATTGCAATAAGCAGCAAAATATCCGTCATAATAACCGTTAGCATATCCACTTGCGTATGCAAAATTTGAGTTATATCCAAAACTAAAACTCCAACCGAAATAAGTGAAGTAAAACATTTCCCAATAATCATCGCAATTGTCTATAACCATTAAAGCATATTGACGAGCCTTTAATGAATAATGAACAGCAGCACTACGACAATTTCTTCTATATAAGTCGTATGCGTAATCATTATAATAAACGGCTTTTGACAAATAGTGTTCATTCCAAAAATCATAGGTAAACGCTATATCGTAAGCCTCTTCTATTATATAGGCTGTTTTATTTATCACATTCTTTGTGTAAGAACGTGAATATCTTCTTGCAAATGCATCATTTGTTATTAACAATGAAGATACAAATACAAGGGCTACAACTACTAAATTTAAAAATCTTTTCATAACATCTAAGTTTTTTTGGTTCGTATCTACTTATTAGACAACTTAATTAAAGAATTATTACATTTTTTATTAAATATCCATTGCTATTCTAACGCCTCCGTCTCCTCCTTTGGTGTCTGGAGAAGAATCAAAGCGGTATGTGGTCATGCAACCTTTGACTGTGCTTCCCCAACAACCACCTCTAAGAATTTTATAATTCTCATCTCGCCAATCTTCACACCATTCATATACGTTTCCACTCATATCATATAAGCCTAATTCGTTTGGAAGTTTGGTTTTTACGCTATGTGTTTTTCTTTGTGAGTTTTCTTTGTACCAAGCAACGTTTTCTATATCATCACTGCCCGAATACTGATAGCCTTTTGAATAAACGCCTCCTCGTGCTGCAAATTCCCATTCTGCTTCGCTTGGAAGGCGGAATGTTTTTCCTGTCATATCACTCAAACGTTTGACAAACTCGCTTGCATCGTTCCAACTTATATTCTCAACTGGGAAATCATCACCCTCATACCAAGAAGGATTATTCCCCATTACTGCAATCCATAAGGCTTGTGTTACAGCAGTTTCACAAATATAATAATCCTCTACTGTTTTCTCTGTTTCATTACACATAAGGAAAGTTCCGCCTTTTACAAAGACCATATTAAAATCTACTCCCTTTATAGAAAATTTTTGTTTTTCTGTAATTACAGGTTGCTCTTCTTCAATAGGTTCTTGCTCTTTTTCTTCCTCCAAAATAATTCTTTCATTTTCTGAAATAATCCTTTCATTTATTAAAATAATTCTTTCATTTTCTGA
>DEPQ01000043.1:10207-13573 GCA_002358855.1 Bacteroidales bacterium UBA3388 | reverse complement strand
TCAAGAGTCAGAGTCTTATGTTCTTGTTCGTCTTGAATCTCCTGCATAGGTATTAGTCCTATTCTATTCATTTCCCAAAAGCATTTAACGGTTGCATTCACGTCTGCCATAGAATTGTGAGCGTCATCAAAGCCTATGCCAAATAATTTATTGTGTAACTCTTGTAATTTAGGATATTTGTGTCCGTAATAACCCGGAATACGACAATAATTAGTGCTTAACAACATTGTACAAAAGGATTGCTTTTGCTCCATAACATCTTCTTGTCCCATTCTAACGAGTTCGGCTCCTATTATCTTCTTATCAAATGCTACATTGTGTCCTACAACATATTTTGCTTGTTGAAAATCTTTCATAAACAAAGAAAGAACATCTTTAAGTGGAGTTCCCTTTTCGTAAGCCTTTTCAAGAGTAATTCCATGTAAATCTATCGCAGATTTTGATATTGTATAACCATCTGGATACACTATAAAATCTTGCTCTTTTAGTTTTTCACCTTTTTCATTCGTTACAATCCAAGATAATTGCACTAATCGAGGCCAATTAGCCGTATTTGTAGTTGGCTCATCGTAATCATCAGGCAATCCAGTCGCTTCTGTATCAAAAAATAATATTTGAGTTTCGGACATTTTCTTTGATTGCTCATTATATTTCCCTGTTCTTAGATGATAATTTGTTTTAACTAAGTCCAATTTATCGGTAGGAAAATCAGAACAGAAAGTCAGATGAAACATCATATCAGCTTCCGAACCAGAGATTACACCAATAGAAATAAGAGAAGCAATATTGAAATGAGCCATATCATTATTTGAAAGGTTAAAATAATTGATTGCCTTATTCATATCGAGCTCCACCATTTTTCCTGTGGCGTAAAAAGTTCCCATTGTATTAAAAGCATCTTTTGACTTACAGTCTTTGATAAATGCTAAATTGTCTTCAACCTCATCGTAGCAGTTTTCGTGAGAAGAAGTAGCAACTTGCTTTGTTATTCTAACAAGATCAAAATCCATTCCATTGTAATTACACTGTTCAAAGTGATAATCACCACAGAAATAGTTTAAAAGATTATACACATGGTCATTATTAACATAGTAAGGCTTATAAGCAGGAATTGCATTGTTACGAAACTGATATTTTCCTCCTTCTTTGTGTTGAGAAGGTGGCAAAACCAAAAAGGCTTTCCAACGAAGCTCCATTCTTTTAAACAACTCCCTATCCTCTCTTCGCTTTGCACTATAAGAATACACCTCTTCGGAATACTCAAAATCGTTCATTCTAAAAATAATGTGAAGACCTCTTCCACTACCGCTATCAATCACCCAAGCATAATCTTGTGGCAAACCTAAAATTGCAAGACATTTTGCTACAAAATCATCAATCCTTCCCCTTCTATCGTAATAAGAATAATACAACTCATCAATATCTAATGCACGATACTCATTAAATCCAGAAATCAAGCCAATGCCTACACTATCTTCCCAATTAAAATTGTGAATTTCATCTTGTTTTATTGATATATAACGTTTCCAATTTTCTATAACAGGCTTTTTATAATTCGTTTTCTCTATTGGAGAAATATTCATGCCCATACTTTGATAGTAAGTCGCATAAAGATATAGTTCGTTTCTCATATAATTTTCTTTTAAAGACAACTTGCAAAAATAACATTTAGTTAATAAAATACAAAATCATAACGTAAAAAAGGCTATGTTTCGTTTCTTTATTGTATCTTCGCAAAAAATTTTATTTTAAATCTAATCTATTTTATGAAAGTTAAAACATTCTTATTTTTAATGTTAAGTCCGTTTTTTGTTATAGGACAAAACAAAAGTAATTCAACACAAGATTACATCAATACCTACACAAAAATTGCCATTGAGCAAGAAAAACAATATGGAATCCCTGCTTGCATCACTCTTGCACAAGGAATTTTGGAATCAGGTAGCGGTCGCTCACGTTTAGCCACAGAAGCAAACAATCATTTCGGTATAAAATGCCACAATGATTGGAAAGGAAAGAAAATATACAAAGATGACGACAAGCAAAACGAATGTTTTAGAGTTTATGACAACGCAGAACAATCTTATATAGACCATTCGCTTTTCCTTGTTGGCAAAAAAAGATACGCAGACTTATTTAAATTAAAAATTACCGATTATAAAGGTTGGGCAAAAGGGCTAAAACAAGCAGGATACGCCACAAATCCAAAATATCCTCAACTTTTAATCGACATTATTGAACTTTACGATTTAGCAAATATTACTCAAACTTACCAAGAGCAAGAAGCACAAGAAGAAAACAAAGAAATAATTTCTAAAAACAAAGAAAAAATTCCTCAAAGCAAAGAAATAAAACAACAAAACAAAGAAAAGAAAAAAACTTTCTGGAAACGTTGGAAAGAAAATCGTCAAGAAAGGAAAAAGGAAAGAGAAAAACGTAAATTAGAAAAAGAACTTCAAAAGATAATTGACCAACAAGATATAAATAGATTGGATTTTGAAGTTGAATTTTAAAGAAATAAAAAAAGGCACTCGTAAGTGCCTTTTTCTTTTAATTAACTTCTTGGAAATCTTCTTTACCTACTCCGCATAAAGGGCAAGTATATTCTTCTGGCAAGTCTTCCCATTTTGTTCCTGGAGCGATTCCATTATCTGGATCACCTATTGCTTCATCGTAAACGAATCCGCAAACTGTGCATTCATACTTTTTCATTTCTTTTGTGTTTATTTAATTCATAACTTCTTTGCTTCTAAACATTCGGCACAATATCCTTTGTGATAAACTTGTGTCTCAACGTCAGCAAATCCTTTTGTCTCTTTTGTTTGTGGTAATTCGACATCGTATTCCAAAGGTACATCTACTACTTTTCCACAACTATGGCAAAACAAGTGTGCATGTCTTTGTCTATATCCGTCATATCTCACCATTTTTTCATCAATCGTTAGACTAAGTATTGCTTTCTTTTCAACAAATAATTTCAAAGTATTGTATATAGTGGTCTTTGACAAAGTCGGTATCTTATCTTGCAGTTCTAAATATATCTCATCAACTGTTGGGTGAGTGCGATGTTCTAACAAATAAGTCATCACCGCTATTCTTTGAACAGAAGGTTTTATATCCTTTTCAAGAAGATATTGCTTTACCGTGTTTAATGTCCATTTCTCACTCATATACTTTGGGCTATTAGTAGTTTTCTGCTCTAACTTGGAAATATGATTGAGGATGTTCGCAAACTGGGCAGATTTGTGGAGCTTTCTTTCCAATAACTATGTGTCCGCAATTTGCACATTGCCATACTGCATCATTTTCTTTTGAGAACACAACACCATCTTCTATATTTTTCAATAACTTACGATAGCGTTCTTC
>DEPQ01000043.1:0-10192 GCA_002358855.1 Bacteroidales bacterium UBA3388 | reverse complement strand
TGTTCTTTTTCGATTTTTGCAACCATTTCAAAAAGTTTAGCAATTCTTGTAAAGCCTTCTTCTTGTGCTTCCTTAGCAAAAGTTGCATACATATCAGTCCATTCATAGTTTTCGCCGTTTGCAGCATCTTTAAGATTAGTCATTGTATCAGGAACATCTCCTTCGTGTAAAAGTTTAAACCAAATTTTTGCGTGTTCCTTTTCATTCAAGGCTGTTTCTTCAAAAAGATTTGCCATTTGAACATATCCATCTTTCTTAGCCTTTGAAGCATAATATAAATACTTTGTATGAGCTTGAGATTCTCCTGCAAAAGCAGCCATTAAATTCTTTTCTGTTTTACTTCCTTTTAATTCCATAATTCATTCTTTTTTAAAATTAAACAATATTTATTTAGACATTTCCATAAGTTCAAAATCCGCTACACCGTGTTGGCACCAAGGACAAATAAAGTCTTGTGGTAGGTTTTCATCTTCGTGAACATATCCACACACTTTGCAAACCCATGCTTTTTTCTTATCGCTTTTTGGTTGCGGTTTAATGTTTTGGTGATAATATTCGTATGTTAGCGATTTCTTTTCAGAAAGGTCTTGTGTTTCTACTACATCTGCCAAAAATAATGTATGTGTTCCTAAATCCATTTTAGAGAAAACCGTTCCCGAAATATAAGCATTTGCATATTTTTCAGTGATGTAATACATACCTTGTTGATTCTTTTGAGCGTAAGGATAGTTTTCAAACTTTTCTACCTCTCTTCCACTTTTGAAACCAAAGTGTTGTATTAATTCCATTGGCACATCAGTTGTCAAAATGCTTAAAGTAAACTTGCCTGTGTTAAAAATCATATCGTGAGTCAGGTTATTCTTGTTCACAGTGAATGCAATTCTTATAGGATTGTCAGTAACCTGCATCGCAACATTTGTAATACAAGCATTATCTTTTTGATTTTCGTGAGCCGATAGAACAAATAGTCCATACTCTAACTTATCTAACACATTCATATCTTTGACTTTTTAAATTATTACTTATTTAAATCTGCTACAACCTCACTAACCATTGCCTCCAACATTTCAATTTGATTATCTTTCATTGAAGAGCGAATAGTTAAAGTAGATTCTAACACATTCATTTCTTTCATTTCCTCAATAATTGAACGCATTTTGCAACCAGCAACAGGTCCCCAAGTACCATTTTCAATAAGAGCAAAACTACGTTTTTGCAATCCGTGAGCCTTTAAGTCCAATAAGAAATTTTCCATTGGAGTAAACACACCACCATTATAAGTTGGAGCTGCTAAGATAAGGTGTGAACAACGGAATGCCTCAGAAATCAAGTAAGAAACGTGAGTTGCCGATACATCATAACATCTTACATCTTTCACACCAGCCTCTGCCAAAAGACTTGCAGTCTTATTTGCAACAGATTCAGTGTTTCCATACATTGAACCATAAACAATCATCACCGCTTTATCTTCCGGTTCATATAAACTCCACTTATTGTATTTGTCAATAAAGTATCCCAAATCATTTCTCCAAATTGGACCATGTAAAGGACAAATCATATCAATTTGAATGCCTGAGGCTTTTTTCAAAACCGTTTGAACAGAAGAGCCATACTTACCAACAATATTAGTATAGTAACGTCTTGCATCATCAATCCAATCTCTATCGAAATTAACCTCGTCATTAAATAAGTTTCCATTTAAGGCTCCAAAAGTTCCAAAAGCATCTGCCGAAAACAAAATCTTAGTTTCAATATCGTAAGTAAACATTGCTTCAGGCCAGTGAACCATTGGAGCCATTACAAAGGTAAGTTTATGATTTTTTGTTTCAAAAACATCACCCTCTTTCACTGTTATAAATCTATCATCAACCTCAAAATCAAAAAATTGCTTTATCATAACAAGTGTTTTCGCATTTCCAATCAATTTCATTGCAGGATAACGCAACACTAAGTCTTCAATCAACGCACAATGATCAGGTTCCATGTGATTAACCACAAGATAATCCAAACTTCTTCCATTTAAAACATACTTAACATTTTCAAAAAATTGATAAGATATAGAAGCATCGGCAGTATCCAAAAGAACAGTCTTGTCTTCGTCCATTAATAAGTAAGCATTATAAGAAACCCCTCTTGGAATTGGCATTACATTTTCAAATAAAGCCAAACGGCGATCGCTTCCCCCTACCCAGTAATAATCATTTGTAATTTTTCTTGCGTTGTGCATAATCTTATTTTTTTATATTTAACACTTAATTTAACTATCTTGTTTTTTATTTTGTTTTTTTCAAAATTGTAATCATTACAAATTTGATTTCGATTGCAAAAATAAGTGTTTTCTTTAAACCAACAAATATTTTTGCAAGTTTTTTTAAAGAAAAAATATTAAAACACTATATTTCAGTAAATTAAAATAAAGAAAAAATTTAAGAAAACAATTTTTTTCGTTACTTTTGTAACCAAATAATATGGTAAGGGATTATTATAGTAAAAGGAAACTAAATTTCAATGAGCGAAAAAGAGTATAAGAAAATAATTGAGCTTTATTCCGATGGGGTATTTGCCTATCTTGTAAAAAATTTACAGGATAGGGATTCTTCAAAGGATATTCTTCAAGATACTTTTCTTTCGCTTTGGAACAATAAAGAAAAGATTGAAAAAGATAAGGTAAGGAATTGGCTTTTTGTTACTGCTCACAACAATATGTTAAAACACTTTCGCTACAACAAGGTTAGGGAAAACGACTTTCAAAGCGACACTCCTATTTACTCAAACACCGATAACAAACAATTATTGGAATTCTTACTTGAACAACTCAACGAAAAAATGCGTCAATGTTTAATGTTAAAGGAGTGGGAAGGCTTTTCGGTTAAGGAAATCGCAGAGATATTGCAATTAAGTGAGAGTGATGTAAAGGTAAATATATTTAGAGCAAAATTAAAACTAAAAGAAATATATGAAAACAACGAAAGATAATATTGAGGTCATACTTTTTGATTATGCCGAGGGAAATTTAAGTCCAGAGGAGCGTAAGGATGTTGAGGCTTTTCTTGAAAATAATCCTCAATACAAGCAAATGCTTTCTTCTTACAAAGATTGCAAGGGTTTAGATAAGCCTTTGGACGTAAAGTTTACAGAAAAAGATGAATTATTCGCTCTTGCAACGGGCAAAAAAGCAAAAAGCATTGTTTTTGTTCCAAGATATATGAAATATGCTTGCTCAGTTGCGGCAATGATATTGTTGTTTTTTGCTATCAAACCTCTATTAGAAAAAGAGGTTATAGTAGAGGAAAAAACGCCTACTTTGATTGCTCAAAAAAAATCAAAGAAAAATTCTGAAAAAGCAAAGAATTATTTTGAAAAAGCAAAGGAAAAAAATGAAAAAGTAAAGGAAAATTTTTACTTCTCAATAGAGGACGAAAATGACACTATAATTCATCAATTTGCATTCATAGAAACAGAACTTGCAACTCCTAAAATAGAGAGCGAAACAAAGTTTATAAAACAGACTTATAAAGTTGAGAGAGAAATAATAATAAAAGAGACTCCTAAATTCATACAAAAAGCGAAAGGGATAATAAATTTTGCGAAAAATTTAGGAGAAGAAAAATTGATAGTAGTAGAAAAAGAATTTAAAGTAAAGACAAGTAAAAATGTTTAACAGATAAAAAAACGAAATATTATGACACGAAAAATTGTAACATTAATATCACTTATTGCTTTATTATTTTCGGCAAATAAAGTAAAGGCTCAAAATGAAGATAATTCTTATAGTGAATCTAAAACCATATATCAAGGCGAGGGATATTTGTTAAACAGCTACATTTACTTGGTTTCGGAAGAAAAAGCCAAAGAAATCTACAACGTAATTGATGCAATAGAAAATCAAGATATTCTTATCAAAAAGATTCATGATGAATTAGATAATTTATATAGTAAAACAAATCGCTCAAAGAAAGACACTATTTTCATTCAAGCCGATTCTATAAACTTTATCAAAAACATAACGCAAAAAAAGAAGAGGATATATGACGAAAGAATAATTACTATTTACAAAAAGAATCTCTCTCAAGAATTTTCCAATACAACAACATTGAATTTAAAAAAATCAACCTTTTCAGACATAATTACAGGAATAGGAAACGCTGTTGATTGGAGAGAAGAAACAGAAGTAAAAAAGAAATACACTAATCGCACAATCGCAAAGTGTAATTTGGTAGTAGGAAGTAGTACTTTAAATTGGGGAAACAAAGGTTTCTTCACACCTCTTTCTGCAAACGATCCATTTTCTGTTAAATGGGCTTGGCAAAGCGACGTATTATTAAAATGCACTTTGTTTCCCGAAAGCAGAATCTCATTTACAACAGGCATAGGATTGCAAACAAATTATTTTTTATTTAAAAACGGATTTGACAATTATGAGTTTGCAACCTCTCCTCTTACAGATAATTATTCAATCAAGCAAAACAATTTGATACATCATTGTGTTACTATTCCGATTTTAATAGATATAAGATTATTTGATGATATTAAACTACACTTTGGCGTAATGGGCGGTATTGTAACTTCAAATCAATATAGCGGATTTGTTCGTTCATTTGAGGAAAACGGCGTTACAACAAATCAATACTCAGGATCTGCTTTCAATAACTTTAATCAATTCAAAGCAGACCTTATGTTTGGAATAGAAATGTATAATATAACTTTCTATGTCAATCATGCAATGGTGGATTTGTTTGACAACACCTATCCTTTCTCTGCAAAAACTTTCGCATTTGGTGTAATGTATGGATTATAAAACAAATAAAAACAATATTATTATGAAAAAAAGTATTTTATCATTGATTGCAATTATGGCAATCGGCTTTTATGCAAATCAAATCAAGGCACAAGAAGATGATTCTAATCTTAAATTTAATGCAACTTTGCCTCAAGGCAGCGGAGGTTGGTATAAAAACTATATTTGTATAGTTTCAAAAGAGCAAGCCAAAGAACTGAAAGATGTAATGTTTGCAGAAAAAGACCACGACAAAATTTTGGATTTACTTTACAACGAATTGGATAATGTATATAAGAAAAACAAAATATATACCAATGATACAATTTACATTCAAGCCGATTCAGTAGTATTGGAAAAAGAATTGGAAGAGATAGACGATGAGATGTTTGACGTAAGAACGGTTATAGTTTACGATGGTGAACATAATTACAGCCATTCCTCTGCACAAGTAAAAGATTATGTGAAATTGGTTGCCGCTGACGTTGTTTATGAAATTCTATCTCACATTTACCCTAACTTAAACAATAAGAAACCGATTTTGAAGACAAATTTTGCTTTCGGATATAGTTATTTGAATTGGAGTAACAAAGATTTCTTCTCTACGCCAAGCGGAAATGATCCGTATTCTTTAAAATGGTCAAGTCGATGGGACATTTTATGGAATTGTACCTTGTTTCCAGAACACACAGTCTCTATTACAACAGGCGTAGGTTATCAAAGCAATATTTTTAACTTTGAAAACGGTTTCTACAATTACGATTTTCCTACAACCCCTCAAACAAATAATTACTCAATTGAAGAATCAAAACTTGTAGCGCGCTATGTTACAGTTCCTTTATTGGTCAATTTCAAACTGCATAAAAAGATTAAACTTCATATTGGTGCAATTGGCGGAATAAATTACCGCTGTGCTCACACAGGATTCAAACGTTCATTCATACAAAACGGCGAATTAACCGAACAATACACAGGTTCAGCTTTCAATGAGTTTAATACATTCAAGGCAGACGCAATGTTCGGCATAGAACTCGACAAAACAACTTTTTATGTTACCCACGCACTTGTAGATATGTTTAAAGAGTCTTACAAATACTCTGCAAAACCATTCTCTTTCGGTATTATGATTGGATTGTAAAAAAATATCAGCAAAGCAAAACGGGGATTCGATGTATTGTTTCCCCGTTTGTTTTATCTTTTTACTTCCAATAATCTAATAAATTCTTTATTGCTCTTTTGAAAAGTTTAGGAGCTTTTATTCCTAAAACAAGTTTACCACTTGCATTTAACAGAAAGCCTACTTCAATCTCTTGCAATGTTTCTTGCTTTCCTCCATACAATACAACTGTCCTTATTATTTTAAATGCAGAATAGTATTTCTTTAAGTACAATTTATCAAAAGCCTTATAATTTTTAAGTTCTGCTATTGCTTTTTTACGTAATTCATATTTCTTTCCTTCTATGGTTATCGCCTTTGTTTCTTTTATATCAAGCAATACCAAGTCTGGAATATAAACTATTTGCTTCTTGTCTCCTTCTTTATATTTTTCTCTATCGGTATATTTAACCAATGGAATATACTCTTCATCTGATGTTTTAAAATAACCTTTTTCGCAACCAGCATGGTTTTCAAAAACAGAAAAACTTTCAGTGAAATTTTCTACTATAATATGCAGAAAAATTGTTGCAAGTTTTTCTCCTTTCAAATCATAATACCAATAGTTTTTATATGGTTTTGATTCTACATAATTTAAGCCTTGTAATTTCAAATCAAGTTTAGTGGCTATTTGTATAAACTTATTATTTCCTTTTATATGTGTTTGTGATAATCCATGTTGTGTTATTTCTATGGTTTTCTCCCAACCAAGTTTGCGTAACACATAAACAATAATACTTAACGCACCTATATTTGGATCATGTGATAAAGAATTGTTTTTAATCAATCTTCCAGAAATCTGTATTTTGGATGTAGTCTTTTTTATTAAAATAGGAATATTTCCTTTTGGTGGAAGACGCATAGAGTTTTTGTATTCTATCAATTCTTCAATACTTGTAAATGGAGTAAATACTTCTTTTGAGAGTTTCTTCCCTAATATATCTACACCCATAGTTAGTAATAAGCGAGTACCAAAAATATATGTTTCAGTAGGTTTTGTTTTCTGCTCTATTTGTAAAGCATAAAGCATTATCATTTTTGTATTTGGATAATAATTTTGCAGATATACAAATTTAGAGCATCGTTGATAAACTCCCGTATTTCTACTTTCTTTATCATCTGTTTTAGTTTCTTCTATTGCATAAAGAGGCGCATCTGTTTCTTGTGGTTTCGCTTCTTGATAAAAAACTAAAAAATCCACAAAACTTGAATACCCGGAAACTATCTTAATATAAACATTATCTACTCTTGCACAAGAAAAGCCTAAAACCTTATATGTGAAATCAAATCTTTTGTTTTCATCAAGCAATGGTATAATTCGTAAATTATCTCCAAAGAATCCACATTTTTTATCTTTCGCAAAATAAGACAAAATCATTTCTAAAACATTTGTTTTAGGACGTTCTTCTGTTAAAATCCAAAGATTTTTCTTTTCCGTTCTCATTTTGTTAAAATATATACTTGTTCGTAAACAGTCTTTTTTGTTTTTGACAAACCTTTGTTATTACTTTTAAATCTTGCATAAAGGAATTGTTCAAATGCCACCTTACCATAGTTAGACATTAACGCCATAATATCTTCTTGCGACATTATTCCTTCTGAATTATAACTAAGGATTAAATGTTTAAAATTTGACTTTTGTATAATTAATTCAAGGTCTCGCAAAGCTGTTTTTGGATTACAGAATGTTGATTTCTTATTTTCGTAATCTCTTATGCCTGTTACGCCTTTTATTGTGGGATTATCATATTTTGCTATCGTTTCTAAAATATGGTAATTTGGTAAATATTGTCGTTCGTTGTATGGAGGGTCTAAATAAAGTATATCTGTATTTATATTTTCTACTAAATCTAAACTATTAAGGTTATGAACTATATTTTTCTTTTGGTTATTATAAAGTTCTATTCTTCTTAATTCTAATCGTTTTACAGCTCTTGGATCCCATTTTTTATAGAATGCAGCATACACTCCTGCAACATTTGCATACAAAGACACCGTTTCTATAAGACAAGATAATAATATATAGTATTCATTCTCTAACAATAAATTTTCTCTCTTCCAATTCTCTATTTCTTGTCTTATTGCATCTATTCTCAATCCGTTTTCATCACTAAAATACATTCTGGGAGTATCTAAATTCTTTGTTCCAGAAGGGGTATAGTTTTCATAAATAAACCCTTTTTTATCTGGTATTTGATTAAGATATTCAATTACTATATCAAAAGGTGTTTTAAAAAGAGTGTTATTTATTTTTGTAGAATCAATTACAGGTATTATTCTTTCAAAAAGTGGTTCTTCTTCGTTATTTTCAATATACGCTTTTTGTAAACAAAATGACATATACATCAAATCTGAGGATTGGATTGTATATCCTTTTTTCTTATAATATTTTGCTACACTTGTTGTTCCTGAAAAGAAGTCAAAGAAAGTATTTCCTTTAATATTTCTTATTTCTAATATGTTATCAATTTGACTTATTATATTTTCCTTATTACCAATATATCGCATTGTTATTAGAAAGTTAAAGTAAATTGACTTGATTGAGGTTTGTAGTTTGATATAAACACTTCATCTGTTTGTGAAGTCTTAGCCTTATTTGACTGATAATTAGAATTAGAATAGTTCTTATTTAAATGCCAAACATAGAAATCATTTTCCAATATCCATTGTTTAAGAATAGTATTTATTTGTCCTTTATGTGTCAAAACATTTGAAAGTCCAAATTTAACACCTCTTTCATCTAATTTACTCAATATATCTAATAATTTCTTTTCCTCTAAACTCCCCCAACCTGTAAAGCCTCTTTTTCCGTCATTATATGTTCCTGAGGTAATTAAATAAGGAGGATCGCAATATATATAGTCATCTGATGTATATAAAGAAAAGTCAAAATCATCAAAATTAAAGCATGTAAACTCTATCTCCTTTTTATTAAACTCTCCTAAAAAAGAATAAAGATTATTTTTCATTTTTGGATTAAAAGAACTTCTTTCTCTACCAAATGGATTGTTAAAAGCATGAGAATTATTAAATCTTATTTGATGATTAAATGAATAGGCTATAAGAACAAAAAGGTCTAATGAATTTCTCTCTTTATTGTAATAAGAACGCAATTCCTTATATCCTTCCTCATTTGTAAGTGATAATTTATATTCGTCTATTCTTTTGTCTATATGATTAACCACTTCTGTTATTCCTTTTCTTTGAAACTCTTTGTATAAATCAATAAGGTAAACCAAGTTATCATTGAAAACAATTTTTGAAGCACGAATATTTATACCTACATTACAACCTCCACAAAATAAATCTACAAATGTTTTGATTTTATGAGGAAATAATGGCAATAATTGAGGAAGTAATTTATACTTACCTCCTATATAATTTAAGGGAGAAGAAATATAAGAATTAGATACTCTCATTATTTTACCATTATTTGCCTACAAAATTACAACATATTGATGAATATCTATTATTTTTAAAAATTATTTTTCCAAAATCTTTGTTTGTAATTTTAAAACTGTGATTTCGGGATTTGTTCCTAATCTTAGTGGGATTCCAAACGTGCCACTACCTTGGGAAACATAGATTTGAAGTCGGCCTTTTTTATATAGTCCACGATTATACACAAAGTTTTTGTCGTTAATCAAGGTTAATGGAAAAATTTGTCCGCCATGAGTGTGGCCACATAGGTAAAGGTCGGCTCCTGCTTTTGAAACGTATTCGCTTCCTAATGGTGTGTGATGCAAAACTATTGTTGGCATTGTGTCCAAAACAGGAATTGTTGGCATAATACTTTGAATGGTTTTTCTTTCTGCAACAGATAGCGGGTCGGAGGTTTGAGAGTTGGGACGCATATATTCTAAGCCTATAATTCTTAGCCCAAGTGTATCGACAAATTCGTTTTCCAATACCCTCACTCCTATTTCTCTTAGGTTGTTTTTAAGTTTTTCTACCCCTACTTGTGCATCGTGATTGCCATCTACAAAATAAATTGGTGCTTTTAGGTTTTTTAGTGGAGCGATTGTTTGTTTGTCTGAGTTGTAATGGCTTTCTACTAAATCACCTGTTATAAAGATTATGTCGGGATTTAGTTCGTTTACTTTGTTTACTATTTTTCTTAGGTGGTTTTCGCCTCTAAAATGTCCTAAATGTATGTCGGAAAGATGCACTGCTTTGATTTCTTTTGTAAGGTGTGGGAGTTGTATTTGTGTTTCTTTTTCTCTTATGCAAAAGGCGTTGATTGTGGTGTATAGAAAAAG
>DEPQ01000073.1 GCA_002358855.1 Bacteroidales bacterium UBA3388 | reverse complement strand
CCACTCACCCATCTCTCCAATTCTACTGAAAAACCTTGCGTTTCTCGTGAATTGGGATTGCAAAATTACGTCTTTTTTTCTTCTTACCAAATTTTTTTGCAATTATTTTTAGAACAAATTTGCTAAAATATTTGTTTATTGTTATAAATCAGTTGATTAAGATTTTGTTTTAAACAATAAAAAAAATGAAATTAAGAAAAATTTATACTTTTGTATGAGTTATTTACGTTATCATTAGTTGTAAATAAGTGCAGATGCAAGAAAAATTTAAAATTTTTGACGATAATTTACTTCTCTTTGAGTCTATGCTTAGCGATATAAAGCAAGCAAAGCAGAGTATTTGGATTGAAATCTTTCGATTCAACAAAGACGCTATGGGAGAAAAGTTCCGCTCTGCTATTTATGATAAACTAAAAGAAGGAGTAGAGGTTAAATTGCTTGTTGATGCATGGGGGACAGGTAGAGATAAGACATTTTTTGAGCCACTAATAAAAGAAGGTGCAGAGGTAAGGATTTACCGAAAAATGAAATTTGGAAAAGCATTTCTTGCAAAAAATCACTGTCGTAATCACAGAAAATTAGTAATCATAGACTCGGAAATAGCCTATATAGGCTCATCAAACATTTCAGCCTACTGCTTAAATTGGCGAGAACTTAACGTAAGAATAAAAGATGAAGACCTATTAGCAATTTTTAGACGTTCTTTCAAAGACAGTTATCGTTCCTTTGAACGTTATTCTTTTAAAAACATTGGTTCAAAGCGACACTTACATTCAGGAGAATGGGTCTTCATACAAGATTTCCCTAATATCTATCGCCAAAAGATAAAAACCAAATACGAAAGAATGATTTCAAAAGCAAAAAGTGAGATAATAATAGAAACACCCTACTTTTTACCAGGACATAACCTTAGAAAACACCTTTGCGAAGCCGTACAAAGAGGGGTAAACACCATTGTAATTATGCCAAATCATTCCGATGTAAAATTTGTTGATATAATCCGAAGACATTACTTAGGAATCCTACATCAAGCAGGCGTAAAAATCTATTTTTACACACAAAGCAATCTACACTCCAAAGGTCTAATGATAGACAATCAAATATTTTCAATAAGTTCAGCTAATTTCGATTACAGAAGCTTTCGCTATCAATACGAATTAGCACTTATAGGAACAGAATCAACAATGTTACCACAATTAAGACAACACTTTGATTCCACATTAAAACATTGCATATCTTTTGACTATCAAGAATGGAAAAAACGCTCATTTTTCCAACGCCTAAGCGAAGTAATCCTTTTGCCGTTTAGGTATTTATTTTAATAATTCTGACAAATTGTCATAAATTCTTATCTTTGCAAATTCAAAATTACTCATTATGCAAAATATTGATATATCTGCGGTAAAAAAGAATTTCAGAATAATTGGCAATGACAACAAACTAAATGAAGCAGTAAGCATTGCAGTTAGAGTTGCACCAACAGATTCCACTATTGTAATAACAGGAGAAAGTGGAGTAGGGAAAGACGTCTTTGCACGCATAATTCATCAAAACAGCAGACGAAAACAACACAACTATATAGCAGTAAACTGTGCAGCAATACCCGAAGGCACAATCGAAAGCGAGTTATTTGGACATATAAAAGGCTCTTTTACAGGAGCAGATAAGGATAGGAAAGGCTATTTCGCAGAAGCAGATAAAGGAACAATATTTTTAGACGAAATAGGAGAACTTCCAATCACCACACAATCGAAACTATTAAGAATCTTAGAGAACGGAGAAATTATTCCCGTAGGATCATCAAAAGCAATAAAGGTTGATGTAAGAGTAGTAGCAGCAACAAATGTCAATCTCTACAAAGCAGTAGAAAAAGGCAAATTTAGAGAAGACCTTTATTATAGATTAAATCAAGTAGTTATAAATGTACCCTCGCTAAGAGAAAGAAGAGAAGACATACCACTATTGTTTCGTTACTTCTCTCGCGAACATGCAGACAAATATCAAGTACCGCGAATAAACCTTTCACAAGAAGCAACAGAATATCTAAAAAACTATCGTTGGAAAGGAAACGTAAGAGAACTAAAAAACATAGCCGAAAGAATATCTATTTTAGAAATGAATCGCGATATTGATTTACCAACACTACAAAAATACATTCCTATCTTAGAAAAGCTCCCTATACTAAGCGAACAAAGAGAAGAAACTTCCGAGAATAGAGATGACATCATAAGAATGGTATTGCAAAATCACAAAGACGTATTAGAGTTAAGAAATGAATTAGAACAGCTAAAAAACTTTGTAAGGCAGTTATTAGAAACAACACCTATTCAACAAAAATCCTTACTTCTACCCTCAAACGAAGAAGAAGAATTTGTAACAATGGAAGATGCACCAACAACTCAAAATCTAAAAGACTTAGAACGTACAGCCATAATAGAAGCCTTAGAAAGAAACAATGGAAAACGAGGCTTAGCAGCAAAAGAATTAGGCTTTTCCGAACGCACACTTTATCGCAAAATAACAGAATACGGACTAAACAACAAAGATTGATGATACAAATCAATATTCCTTACTCCAAAAGCATTAGCAATAGACTTTTGATAATGCACTTTTTATCTAAAAGCAAAAAAACATTCACCCACCTTTCGCAATCAGACGATACACTCTTACTTCAAAGCATATTAAAACAAATAACAAACCAAGAAACCACAATCTTTAACACTCAAAACGCAGGCACAACAACTCGTTTTCTCATAGCATTGCTTTCAGCAACAAAAGGTAATTGGCAAATAAATGCAGATGAGAGGATGAATCACCGTCCAATACTTCCCTTAATAGATGCTTTAAAACAATTAGGAGCAGAAATAAAAACCTTTTCTCAAACAAAGATATTCCCTCTTAAAATCAAAGGACAAAATCTTCAAGGCAACAAAACAATAAAACTATCCTCCTCACAAAGCAGCCAAATTGTAAGTGCAATATCTATGATAGCCCCATATTGCAAAGGAGGGTTAAAAATAGAATACCCAGAGACACAAACCTCACTTTCCTACATAGATATGACGCTTTCTATGATGAAAAACTATGGCATAGACTTAGAAAGAAAAAACAACATCATAGATATAAAGCAAGGTTGCTATAAAATAGAAGAAGAAACCTTTGAAGCCGATTGGTCGTCAGCCTCTTTCTTCTACGCCTTAGTAGCAATATCTAAATCACACAAAATATTCCTACCACAACTCAAAGAAAACAGCCTACAAGGCGACAAAATAATTAAAGAAATCTTTGAAAGAAGCTTTGGAGTAACTACAACCTTCACACAAGAAGGAGCAACAATAGAATACAATCCCGAAATAGAAAAACAAAACCAACAAATAGATTTTACAACCTGTCCCGACTTGTTTCTTCCAGTGCTAATAGCCGATGTATGTACCGATTCGCAAATCTCATACACAGGATTGCAAACCCTATCCTTAAAAGAATCCGACAGACTCAATAGCGCAATAAAACAAATAGAGAAATTAAATATAAAAGCCACTATAAAAGAAGATGTTTTAAGTATAGATAAATCGCAAATACGCCATAATAATTTGCCAATTCTAATAGAAACCTATCAAGACCATAGAATGGCGATGGCGTTTTACTTACTTGCTTTTAGATATAAGGGGATTGAAATAGAAAATCCCAACTGCGTAAGCAAGTCTTTCCCAAACTATTGGAATGAAATAAAGAAAATAAAAAATAACTCTTAGGATTAGTAAATTATTCCTAAGAGTTATTTTATTAAGTCTAAGAAAAAATATCTTAATTCTTAGGCTTATTTTTTCCCTATTTTGAATCCCTTAATTCCATAGAAGAATAAATAAGCGTAAGACACCATCGGGATTAGGAAAGAAATGCTTATGTTTGTTGCATCGGCTAAAAGTCCTTGTAAAGGAGGAAGTACTGCTCCGCCGACTATCATCATAATCAACATTGAAGAGACTTGTGAGGTTTGTTCTTTCAATCCGTCAATTGCAAGGGTGAAAACATTTGACCACATAATAGAATTAAACAACCCTATCGCAAGTAAAGTCCAAATTACCAAAGGAGAATTGATAGAAAGGCTTAAAACAATCAAGCAAACATTAACAAAAGCAAAAATTGCTAAGCTGCGAGCAGTTTTTCCCTTGCCAATAAATAAACCAACGAAGTTCAAAGCGATAAACAACAAGAAAATCCAAACCTTTTCAAAACTTAAACCATGCAAAGAATTGTTTATAAAGAATATTACTGCAAATCCTGTTGCGGCAAGCAATAACATATAAAGCAATTTCTTTTCTATCTTCAAACTACTCAAAGAAACCGAACCGAGAAAACGTCCAATCATAGCACCACCCCAATAATAAGAAAGATATGCCGAAGCAAGACTTTCTTCCATATTGTAATTCTCTTTTAGATACGAAACAATGTTGCTACCAACTGCTACTTCTGCTCCTACATAGAAGAAAATACCTAAGGCACCAAGTATTGTGTAAGGCTTAGACCAAATAGAAGTTTTCTTACTTACTGATGTTTCTTCTTCAATTGTTGTGTTGATTTTAGAAAAGTAGATAAAAATTGCAACAAGCAATAAAAGTCCTGCTAAAACCAAGTAAGGAATAACTACGGTTGAAGGTCCTTGATTTTCTTCCGGCTTAAACATTGTGAAAATCAAATATCCACCTAAGGCAGGTCCTAAGGTAGTACCCAAAGAGTTGAATGCCTGAGAAAGATTCAAACGAGAAGAAGCAGTTTGAGGCTCTCCAATGATTGCAACGAAAGGATTAGCTGCAATTTGCAAGAAGGTGAGTCCTAAACCTAAACAAAACAAGGTGCAAAGGAAGATAGCAAAACTCAAAGCCTTGTAAGCAGCAAAGGCAAACAAAGAACAAGCCACAGAAGAGATAACAAGTCCTATTACAATTGTTGTTTTGTAGCCCCATTTGCTAATAGGGTCTTTCTTTTTCAAGGAAAGAATGTAGAAAGCAAATGCCCCTACGAAATAAGCGATAAAGAATGCGAATTGAACGATGTTTGCCTCAAAGTGAGAAAGTGAATAGATTTCTTTAAGAAAAGGAATCAAAATATCGTTCAAAGAAGTGATGAATCCCCACATAAAAAAGAGGATTGTAATTGAAATCATAGGCATTATGTTTTGCCCTTTTTTTAAACTTGTTGTTGTCATTTTATTTATTTTTTAAATAATACAATGTTGAATAATTTGTGTTGTTGAATAGGTTGTTTGCAAGCGTTTGTAAATCTTCAAGACTTACTTTATTGTATTGCTCTCTTTCTTGATTTATTAAAGAGGTTTTTCCTTCAAGGTGAGTGAAATAAGCAAGATTCATTGCTTTGTCTAAGGCTTTTATGTTGCCGAAAGTAGAGTTTGCATCGTTTTTGTTTTTCATTTTCTGCAATTCGTTTTCGGTTATCATATTTTCTTGCATTGATTTCAACTCTTTCCAAATTGCTTCTTCACCTTGCTCTATGCTTACGCCATCTCTATATTTTCCTGTAACGACAAAAAGCCCGCAATCGTCTTCTCCTGTGATGAAAGCGTTGATTTCGGTAAATAATTGTTGATTTACAACCAAGCTGTTATACAAACGTGTGCTTTTTCCGTTAGAAAGCACATCGGAAATAAGATCGTATTTATAATAATCTTCGCTTAGACGTCCCCCCATTTGAAAAATGATGCAAATTAAGTTAGCAGGCACATCGGCTTTGACTGTTTTCTTGCGATTTTCACTTTGCTTAGGCTCACAAGGGTAGGCTTTCTTAATTGTTTTTTTGTAAGGGATTTTTCCAAAAGAGTTTTCTACCATTGTTTTTAACTCACTTAACTCTACGTTTCCTGAAATTGCAAGAATTGCATTTGAGGGAGTGTAGTAGTTTTCATAGAATTGTTTTGCTCTTTCAAGGCTTACGTTTTCAATATGCTCAATACATTTTCCTATTGTTTGATGTTGATAGGGGTGAAGAGTGAAAGAAAGTTGTCTTATCTCTTTCCACAAATCTCCGTAAGGCTGATTGATATATCTTTGTTTGAATTCCTCTATCACAACGCTCTTTTGTACATCTAAACTCTTTTGATTGAGGTTTAGATTTTGCATTCTGTCGGCTTCTAAGTCCAAAGCGTGTTGCAAATAAATGTTTGGCACGCTTAGATAATAGTTTGTGATGTCGTTATTAGTAAAAGCGTTACTTTCTCCACCTAATCGTTCAACTATTTGGTCGTAATTCTCATAGTTTTTACTGCCCGAAAACATTAAGTGTTCAAAAAGATGAGCAAAACCTGTTGCATCATCATCTTCGTGCTTTGCTCCAATTTCATATAGTAAATTAACAGCGACAAGAGTAGTGTTTTTGTCTTGATTAAACACTACTCTCAATCCATTTTCTAATTGAAAAGACTCAAAATTTATCATTATTTCTATTATTCTTCTTCGTTTGAGTCTTCAAAATTACTACAAATTTCTGTGTAATCGCAATATTTACAATTTTTTGTGCTATTCCAATCCTTGTCTTTATCGAAAATTTCTTCTAAACAAGCTTTTAAATGCTCTTCATACTCGTTGTAAATTTCTTTATTAAACTCCGAAACACTACAATAAGGATTTTTTTGAAGCAAATGAGGATAAATCAGTTGCGTGTCTATGACATTGTAACCTTTTCGTTGGAGTAAATAAGCGTAAAAAAGAATTTGCAAAGCGTAAGTGTTTCTTTTTTCTGCCAACTCGCTGTTAAATAAATTTTCTATATTGTTATCAAATTCTTTTCTGCTTTTGCTTGTTTTGTAATCAATGACAATGTAATCTCCATTAGGGGTTTTATCAATGCGGTCTATGATTCCGTAGAGTTTTAGGCTCAAATTATTTAAATGTACTTCTACTCCTTCGATTTTTTCTTCGGCTTTTAGGAATGTATTATCACTTTTGTAATATTTTTCTAAGGATTGAAGATATTTTATGCAGGTGTCTTTTGCAGATTGAGTGATGCTTGCTTTTTCTTCTTCTTTTAACTGCTCAAAACCTTTGTTTATACACTCTTCAATAGGAGTTTTATAGTCGTTTTCTACAAAACACTCTGCTGATTTATGAAATAGATTACCAAATGCTAAGTAAGAAATATCGCCTTCTTCTGGCTTTTCTAATTTTTTAATGTATTTGAAAAAGAATTTCCTGCCGCAATCCAAATAAGTGTTTATCATAGACGCAGAAAAAGCCTTGTTTTTTAATATTTCTAACTCTTCTTCTGTTTTTTTAAAAAGATTGTCGCTTTTTATCTCCTCTTGCTCGCTCAAAGGGAAAGAAATAGTTTTTTCCTCAAAATCAATTGTGCTTTCAAGCCTTAATTGAAGTAAAAATCTCGTGATTTCTTTGATTTTTCCTCCTGAACCAATAGTGCTGTAAACAAAATCTAAATTTTTGCGACTTTGGAATAATCTGTAAAAATAGTAAGCAAAGACTGCAATTTTTTTGTTTTGATCAATCAAACCAAAGGCATTTCTTAGCGAAAAAGGAATAAAAGAATTTATGTTATTGACTCGCGGAATGTTTTCATCGTTTGCCGAAAGGACAAGCACGTGTTTGAAGTTAAGATTTCTGCTTTCTAATAATCCCATTATTTGTAATCCATCAACCGCATCTGATTCAAAAGGAATATGTAAGCGTCTTAGCAAGAAGAGTAAGGTCTTTTTTAAAAAATTGTTTTGTAAAAATTCTATCTTGTTAAAAGAAAGTGTTTGTTTAAAGTCGCTTAGCATTTTTATTATGCTAAAACAACTTTGTTTTATTTTGTTTTCGTAGGCTAAAATGCCTTTTGTGTTTATGAAATCACATAACTCATCTATTTGTTCTATTATAGATTTTTCTTCTTTTTGGATTTGGTCTATTTTTTCTTCTATTTCGTTGAATAAAGGTAGGTTTGAAAGGGGGTACCCCATTGCAATATTTACCGTTGTTGGCTTTTCGCCAATTTTTTCTGGTAAGGCTTTTATCACAAACGGTAAAAGATTTTCATTTCCGAGTATGATTGCGATTTGATTTTGCTCTAAATCTTTTCCATATTTTGTTTGCAAATCCTTAATCCAAGTTTTTATGTAGTGAGCGTTTTCATTGTCAAAAGAAGTCTTTATTATGTTTATTTTTTCTTTGTTGGTAGTGATTGCGTTGAAGTCGTTTTTTGCAAAATCTTGGTTATGCGGAAAATTTTTTAAGTTTTCTTTCATAAATATTCCTGCTTCTTGAAAGTCCGATTTTGTGTAATATTCATCGTAATCCCAATAAAAATCTACGGAATAATTGCTTTTTAGAAATTTAAAAATGTTTTCTTCACATTTATTGAGTACATTGAAACCTATGATTGCGAAATTTTGATTGCGAAAGGCGATTTCTCCGTTTTTTATGCGATCTAAGAAATCTCTGTAAATCATTCCAGAATATCCTATGCCTTGTTGTTGTAGGTTTTCTTTGAAGTCGCAATATATTTCGGCCAAACAATTCCATATTCTAATGAAATTAGATTTTAGTTCGCTTTTGTCTTTGAAAATTGTAAAGAAACTATTTAATAATTCTTTTTGTTCTTCGCTTAGGTAGTCAAAAGCGTTTTCTATTTCTTTGTATTCTTCAATTAGTTGAAAGACTTGTTTTGCATCAACAAGGTTTTTGTCAATGTCGTCAAAGTCCGAAAGAATTATTTTACCCCAATTGTAAAACGATTCAAAGGTTTCGTTATCGTTTTCGCCTATAACTGCTTTGTAAGAAAGGAATAATTGATAGATAAGTGAAAATTCATCTGCTGTTTTAAGCAAAGAATACTCATCAACAAAGTCTGCAATACTTTTGCAATCAGGAGAAAAAAATGTTTCTTTCTTCTCTTCCTTTAATTCTTTCTTAAAATATTTTATTGCACGTCTATTTGAAAATAATACTTGCAAATCAAGCAAATATTCATTGCTGTGTTTTGCTATATCTTTTGCTACTTTATTTATAAACATTATTTTACCTCCTCAATTTTAATTCCAATAAACCACAAATAAGTTTTGATATTCTTATACCCCATTTGAGAAACAATTTGTTTGTATTCCTTTAATTGTTTGTGATATTTCTCTTCGTTTTCTGTGTCTTCGGTGAATTTATAATCCACAATAATTACTTCATCTTTACCAAACATTATTCTATCTATTCTCTTTACCTCTCCGTTACTTATAATTTCTTTTTCATTCAAGACTTTATAAGTACCATTAAACCATTTATAGTTTTTTGCCTCAGTGAACATTTGTTTGATTACTGCTTTGTCTTCTTGACTTAAAGAAAGGGTTTCTAAATCCTTTTCTTCGTAGATTTTTGAGCAAATATTATGCAAAGCAATGCCTCGATTTCTTTTTTCTTCGGAAGAATCAGTTTGATGAATGTCAAAATAGTCTTGTGCTTGCTTGCTAAGAGAGAATTTTATCTCTGCTTGTTGCGAAAAATTGGCTTCTTCGATTTTTGATGTTATGTTTTCGCCTTTGTGATTGAATATATCTTTTTTGTTTTCTTGTGTTTTTGTTTCTTCTTTTTTTATCTCTTGATTGCCGATTATGAATTTCCCATTTTCTTTCATAGGGTAGTTACTATTTAAGTATAAAAATAGGTCGCTACTGCAATAATTTTCTTTTGCATATTTTGATGATATTGTACTTAAAGCGTGTTTTGCACGAGTGAAAGCAACATACATAAGATTGTATGTGTCGATTCTTTGTTCGTTTGACTCAAATTCTGCTGTTTGTTCATAATAACAATTTCCTGTTTTATTCAATTCGCTAAGGTTTGCTCTAAATAATCTTATTGGACTTTTTGAATCAATATTCTCTATCCATAGTTTATTTATGTTATTAACCATTTGCCAATCGAAAAATGGTATTATAACGATAGGAAACTCTAATCCTTTTGATTTATGTACTGATAATAATTTTATTTTTTTGTCATTTGTTGTTGTGTTTTCTTGATTGTCATCTAAGGATATAGTAGAATCTTTTAATTCTTCACTCCAATATTTTAGAAATAGACTTGGTTGTTGAGGTTTTTGTTGGCAATATTCTATTAAACGTTCGTAAAATGCAGATATAAAAACGTCTTTTGTTTCTATTTTGCAGAGATTGATTATTGAGTCTATTAAATCTATTAGCGGAGTATTGTCTTTGTTTATTGATTTAATCTTTTGAATCGTTTCTTCGCTTTGTCCATAGATTTTTAGTGCGTATTGTGCAATTCTTTCTTCGTTATTGTTAATCAAACGTAGGCAATAAATTATTGTATTTATTGAACGAGAAGAGTTAAAAGCAAATGCTTCACTTGAAATAGGAGAAATTCCCTTGGCTTTAAGGTATTGTGCTGTTAGAGCAAGCTTTTCGTTTGAGCGAAACAAGAGTGCGATGTCGGAATGATTGAATCCTTTTGATATGTAGTAGTTTATTTCTTCTAATGTTTTGTCTAAAACGTCTATGTCTTTGGCTTTTTCTAAGAAATTAAATCTTAATAATCCTTTGTCTTCGTTATTTTTTGCTGTTTGTTTAACTTTTGTTTTGAAGATTTGTTCTTTATATAGTTGTTCAAAGAATCCGTTGTTAAACTCTATTATGTTTTTGTCTGTTCGGTAGTTTGTGGAAAGTGGTATAACGTTTTCTTTGTTTTCTTCAATTAGATTATTCATTATTGTCCAATCTCCTTCATTCCAACGATAGATAGATTGTTTTAAGTCGCCAAAAATTGTTGTGCTTCCTTGATTGCTGCTACATTCATTAGCGATAAATTGAAAGTTCTCCCACGAAAGTTGTGATGTGTCTTGAAATTCATCAATCATTACGTGGTTTATTCTTGTTCCAATCTTCTCATAAACAAAGGAAACATCGTTTCCTTTTATCATTTCGGCAAGTAGGCCTGCTGTGTCTTTGAGAACAAATACATTGTCTTCTTTTAAGGTTTCTTCTTTAAAGAGTTTTATGTATGGCAAAAGAATATATTCGTATATGGAATCAATTTCTAATTTTGCTATAAAGGCTTTTAATCGTCCTTCATTGAAAAAATCTACTATTTCATCGTATCGTTCTTCTTGTCCTTTCTTTCGGTGCTTTTTGTAAAAGGGAGAATCTTCCTTTACTAAGGCATAGTCGTTGTTGATGTAACTTTTTTTTATGAAATCGCTAACTTGAAAGTCTTTTTTAAAGCAATCTATTTTGTCGTGAAGGTCTTTGAGAAATTTATTGTAGAGGTTTCTTTGCTCTTTGGCGTATTCTAAGATTTCTTTGGTGTTAATTGTTTGTGATTTTAAGCTTTTTCTTATTGTTTGTTTGTTTAGGTCTTTGGCAAGTTTTAATAAAATTGTATTGTAATTCCAATTATTGCCCTCTTCTAAACGTTTGTCAATGAGTTCGGCTACATAGTCTTTTAGTTCTTCTGAATTATTTAGTTTTTCTATTGCTTTTTCTAAATAATCGCTTTCTTCCAAAATCAAATCGAAACGACTGCCAACACCAACTTCTTTTGTGAGATTTTTAAGTACTTTTTGAAGAAAACTATCTATTGTTTCAATGTTGAAATTTGTGTAATCGTGAAGAATTGTCTTTAAAATATCTTTTGATTTGTTTCTTATTTCTTGCTCAGTCTTATTTGTTTTTTCTTGAAGTTTTGTTAAATAACCTTTGGTGTAAGATTGATTTGTGGATAATCCATAAAGAGTGGAGAGAATCCTTGTTTTCATTTCGTTTGTCGATTTGTTAGTAAAGGTAACCGCCAAAATATTTCGATAAGCGTAAGGATTTTCTAATAGTTTTGAAAGGTATTCTACAACAAGACTAAAAGTTTTTCCGCTACCTGCTGATGCGGAGTAAATGTTTATTTGTTTCATAATTTTATTTCTTTGATTTAGAAAATTATTTCTTTACAAAAATAAATTATTTCTTTACAAAATTAAAATATTTCTTTGATTTATTTCAGTGTCAGAAAAAAGTAGTAATTTTACAACGGCATTTGCAATGATTAAAATTAAAAAAAGAATAAGGAATATGAATAATTTTCAGCAAAAATTACTCTCTTTTTCAGATAATATGGCAAAAGCCTGCGAGAGAGTTTGCAAAAGTGAAGTTGTCTCAGAGTTAGATGTAGATGTTTTGAGACAAAAAATGAGAGAGATGTACGATTTTCTTCTTACAGCAGAGTATCAAGACATTGTTGTAGAAACTCCTTGTCTACAAGAGCCGATTTTGGAAATTGAACCAAAGATAGAACAAGAAAATATAGAGCCTGAACCAGAAGAAGAATTGATAGCGGTTGAGCAAGAAGAACAAGAAGAAATTATTCCTGAGCCTGAACAAGAAGAACAAGAAGTTGAAGAAGAACAAGAAGAGGTTGCAGAACTTGAAATGCTCTTTGAAGAACCTGAACCAGAGCCAGAATCTATGCAAACAAAGACAGGATCTGTTTTAGACTATCTTCACAATAATATAATGAAAGATAATGAACCGAAACCCGCAAAAAAGGAAGAATATACTACACTTGACTTATTCAAATCACAACCTTCAATTGCTGAGGCTTTTGAAAATAAAAACAGAAGCGACCTTCGCACTGCTATTGGAGTGAGTGAGAAGTTTATGTTTATCAATGATTTGTTTTCGGGAGACTTAAAAGCATACACAAACTTTATAAATATGCTCAATGATGCTACAAGCGTAGAATTATCCTTAACTGTAATAGAAGAAAACCGCATAAAAAGAAAATGGATCAAAGATTCGCTTGCCTATACAACTCTTGAAAATTTAGTACAAAAGAGATTTAAAAAATAAAATGAACAAAGGCGTATTTATTTTTTCAGCTCCTTCGGGTAGTGGAAAGACAACGATTCTTAAACCAATATTAGAAAAATTGAAGGATAAGTTTGGTTTTTCTATATCGGCAACAACTCGTCCTCCAAGAGAGGGTGAGAAAGATGAGGTTGATTATTATTTTATCACACCCGAGAAAATGAGAGAGCATATAGCGAATGGGGATTTTCTTGAATGGGAAGAGGTGTATCCGGGCAAGTATTATGGTACTTTTAAATCAGAATTGGAAAGGATTTGGCAACAAGGAAAGTATGTAATCTTTGATATAGATGTTAAAGGTGGTGTAAACATAAAAAATATTTTAAAAAATCAGGCGTGTTCCATATTTATTATGCCTCCAAGCATAGAAGAATTGGAACGAAGACTTAGAAATAGAAATACAGAAAGCGAAGAGACTTTAAAAGAAAGGCTTTTGAGAGCAGAAATGGAAATTTCGCTTTCTGAAAACTTTGACTTTGTAGTTTGCAATGATGATTTAGATGAGGCAATAGCAAAAGTTGAAGAAATAATTACACAACAAATGAATAATTGGAGCGTTTAGCAATAAAATAAAACACGATGACTAATAAAGAAAACTATGTTTGCATTTTGCAACTCTTAAATTTTGAACAAGTTTGTTTGGATGGAGGGAATGATTTGTTAAGAATAAGAATTGATAATATTGCAAATCAACTCAAAAAGATTAGGAACGAAATAGCAGATTTGGAAATAAAATTTTTTGGTAAAGAAGTAATGTTTGTCATTGATTCAAAGTCTTCTTTTTTTGAGAGATTTATAGAATTGATTATGGACTTTAATAAACATTCTTTGCTCTTTGGTCTTCCTCATAAGGCTATTGTGTTCAAAGAAAGTGCTATTTCAAGTTTTGAAAACAATGTTAATATTCATATTTCAAAAGAATACTTTTCTGCAAAGGCTAAGTTGAAAGATTTTAACTTGGCTTCGGTTTTGGTAAATCAAAGTTTGTATGAAGAAAAATCGCTTGTTTTTTCAAAATATTGTGTGGATTATCAAGGCGAGAGAGTGTTAAAAATTTCTAAAAGACCGATTGCTCAAATTGCTTTGCAGGGAATGAAAAATAGTATAAACAATAGTTTTAACAAAATAGGAATTGACGATTTTTCTTCACCTTTTTCAAAGATTTTAAATAATACTTTGAAGTTTGTAGAGGCTCAAAACGTATAATTTTTATGGAAGTTAAAAATAGATTTCACGTAGAGACTGCTTGTTATCAAAAGAATCACAAAGGTGAATTTATATGTGGTGACGTTTTTCTTTCAAAAAAATTGAAAGAAGAAAACAGAACGTTGGCTGTTTTAGCAGATGGAATGGGACATGGAGTCAAAGCAAACGTGTTAGCTACACTTACTTCTACTATGGCAATAAATTTTGCAGAGGAACATAAAGATGCACAAACTATTGCAGACATAATTATGAATACTTTGCCGATTTGTAGCGAGAGAAAAACAAGTTATGCGACTTTTACAATAGTTGATGTTCATAATGGAGAGGTAAATATTCTTGAATATGACAATCCTCTATGTCTTGTAATGAGAGGTGGAAATGTTTTTGAGCCTGAATGGAATTGTTTATTGCTTGAAAATGTTGATGGACAGGGTAGAAGTCAGGAAATAATGACTTGCGTTTTCAAGCCTATGAAAGAGGATAGGATTATTTTTATTTCTGATGGCGTAACGCAATCTGGAATGGGTAATGATGATATGCTTTTAGGTTGGGGACGAGATGCGTATGTGGAATATGTGAAAGATACGATTTTAAACGAGAGATACATTTCAGCAACAAAGCTTGCACAAAGAGTAGTAAACAAAGCGTATAGCAATGATAAGTTTTCTTCAAAAGACGACACGAGTTGTGCAGTTATCTATTTTAGAAATCCAAGAAAAACAATAATTGCCACAGGTCCTCCTTGCGATGTGAGTAAAGATGCAGAGTATGTAGAAAGAGTAAAGACGTTTGACGGATTTAAAATAGTATCAGGAGCAACTACTGCTGAGATATTCTCAAAACATTTAGGCGTAGAAATCGTTGATGACTATGAAAATATGGATTCAACTCTGCCTCCAATGAGCAAGATGAAAGGAATAGATTTAGTAACCGAAGGAGTATTAACGCTAAATAAAGTAATCACACTGCTTTCCAATGCAACAGGGAATAATAACTTTGGAAACGGTCCAGCAGATAAGATTGCGGAAAGTTTATTAAATAGCGATGAAATTCATCTCTTAGTAGGGACAAAAATAAACCCTGCACATCACGAGCCAGACTTACCTGTGGAGATAGCATTGCGTAAAAGCGTAATAAAACGCTTAGTTGAAGTGCTTGAAAAGAAGTATATGAAAGAGGTAATTGTTGAATATTTATAAAAAAAGTTTAATTTTGCCATTTAAAATCAAAGAGAAAATAAATTTAGATATGATAAAAAGAGTTTTAATTACATTGTTAGCAATAGTTTTTGGATTAAATACTTTTGCACAAACCTTTATTAGAGATGCCGAACAAGGAAATCCTAATGCACAATATCGACTTGGAAAAATGTATGAAAGAGCAGATAGAATGCCTAAGGATATTGCAAAAGCGATTGAATGGTATCAAAAAGCAGCTGAGCAAAATCACCCTAAGGCAATAATGGCTTTGGCAGAGCTTTATTACTATGGAGTTGATGTAAAGCAAAATGCACACTTAGCATTTAAGTATTTCAACTTAGCAGCAGAGCATAAAAATGCAGAAGCATATTTTTGTCTTGGAGAAATGTACGAACAAGGAGTTGGAGTAGCAAAACATCTACCTACTGCATACGAATGGTTTAAAAAAGCAGCAGATGAAGGCGGACTAGCAAAGGCACAATTCAAAATAGGCAAGATGTTGTACTTTGGAGAAGGAGTAAAAAAGAATATTGCACAAGGAGTAAACTATGTAAAATTAGCATTTAACAACGGATACCCAACAGCAATGCAATTCTGGAATGAAAACCAATTGTGGAGATATGAACAATAAGAATTATATGAAAAAAATATTATTAGGACTTTGTCTTTTATTTTGTTTTGGCATAGAATCACAATGTCAAAACCTTTTGCTAAAAGCAAAAAATGGCAATACAGAAGCTCAATATGAATTAGCAACCCAATATTATAAAGGGATAGGACAAATACAAAGCTATTCCAATGCATTTGTTTGGTATAAACGAGCAGCAGAAAAGAATCATCTTGCCTCTTGTTACGCACTTGGCACAATGTATGAAGAAGGAAAAGGTTGTGCACAAAACATTCGTCTTGCGTTTAGCTATTATCTTCAAGCAGCAGAAAGAGGTAATGAATTATCTCAACTAAAAGTTGCAAAGATGTTTGACGAAGGAGAAGGTGTTATTGAGAATAAATCACGTGCATATTTGTGGTATAGAATTTGTGCCGAGAGAGGAGATGCGTTTTCTTGTCGTAGAGTAGGCGATTTTTATTTTGAGGGCGATGTAATAGCGAAAGATTTAGTGGAAGCAAAATATTGGTATGAAAAAGCAGCAGAGCAAAAAGATATTTATGCAATGCAAAACCTTGCATACATATATATAATAGGACAAAGCATTGCACCTGATTACCAAAAAGCATCAAAACTAATAGAACTTCCACTTGAAAAAAATCTACCCGTTGCTCAATACGTAAAAGGATTTCTATTAGAAAACGGATTCTATGGAGAAAAGAAAAAAAGCGAAGCAATAAATTGGTATAAGAAATCAGCAAATCAAGATTGTCCTTACGCAAAAGAAATAGTCGCAATTGACACCTATCAAAGAACAGGAGAAATAAAAGATTTGTTAGATATAAAAAACATAGAACAATCTCAAACCTATTATATCTTAGGAAAAGAATACATTGACGGTAAAAAAATTAAGAAAAACCGTAAAAAAGGAATGGATTACATTAAAAAATCAGCACAATTAGGAAACAAAGAAGCAGAAAACTATTTAACCAAAAAGAAAAAATAAACAATTATGTCTCAACTTGATGAAAATGCTGTTCTAAATGCAGAAAAATGGTTAAATACAAGCATAGATGAGCAAGCAAAACAAGAGATAATATCTCTAAGAGAAAACAATGTAAACGAATTTAACGATGCCTTTTACAGAACATTAGAATTTGGAACAGGAGGACTAAGAGGCGTAATGGGGATTGGCACAAATAGAATGAACCGTTACACAGTTGCAATGACAACACAAGGTTTCTGTAACTACATTGCAGAAAACAATCAAGGCAAACAAATAAAAACCGTAATATCATACGACAGCAGAAACAACAGCAAAGACTTTGCAAAAATAACAGCAAGAGTTATGGCAGCAAATGGTTTTAAAGTATATCTTTTTGAAGACATTCGCCCAACGCCAGAGTTATCTTTTGCAGTCAGAGAACTAAAAGCAGATGCAGGAGTAATGCTTACTGCTTCACATAACCCAAAAGAATACAACGGATACAAAGCATATTGGAACGATGGAGCACAATTAACCTCTCCACATGATGAATTAGTGATAGAAAAAGTAAATGCAATAACAGATTTATCGCAAGTCAAGATGCAAGATGACGATAAAAATATCACAATCATTGGAGAAGATATGGACAAAATCTACCTTGAAAAAGTTAAATCCATATCAATCAATAGCCAGTGTATAAAAAAACAAAAAGACTTAAAGATTGTCTATACCCCACTTCACGGAACAGGAATTTCTTTGGTTCCAAAAGCATTGAAAGCATACGGATTTGAAAACGTAATCTGTGTAAAAGAACAATCAATCCCTGATGGAAATTTCCCGACCTGCGTTTCTCCAAATCCAGAAGAACCTGCCGCACTTGAAATGGGCATAAAACTTGCAAAAGAAATAGATGCCGATATGCTTTTAGCAACAGACCCAGATGCGGATAGAGAAGCGATTGCTTTAAAAGATAATAAAGGAGAATGGATTATACTAAACGGAAATCAAACAGCAAGTTTACTGACCTACTATCTTCTTTCTGCTAACAAAAACGCAAATGCACTAAAAGGAAACGAATACATAATAAAAACAGTAGTAACAACAGACTTAATAAACAAAATAGCACAAGATTTTTCTGTTGAATACTTCGATGTGCTTACAGGATTTAAACACATTGCCTCAAAGATTAGAGAACACGAAGGAAAGAAAAGATACATAGGAGGAGGAGAAGAAAGTTTCGGATACCTAATAGGCGATTTTGTAAGAGATAAAGACGCCGTTTCTGCTTGCTGTATATTAGCAGAAATGGTTGCTTGCTTAAAAGAAGAAGGCACAAACCTATATGATTTCTTACTTCAACTTTACACAAAGTATGGATTCTACCAAGAAAAACAAGTATCCATTACACGTAAAGGCAAAACAGGAGCAGAAGAAATTCAAAAAATGATGATGGATTTTAGAAACAATCCACCAAAGCAATTAGATAACGATGAGGTTGTTGAAATAATAGACTACTTAGAGACAGAAAAAACACAATTACCAAAATCCAACGTATTACAATACCTATTAAAAAGCGGAAGTAAAGTATCTGTTCGTCCAAGTGGCACAGAACCAAAAATCAAATTCTATTTCAGCATAGTAATCCCAATGAAAGACAAAGGCGAAGTAGAAACTCTTCAAACAATTGCTTTTGAAAAAATAGAAAGAATAAAACAAGAATTAGGACTATAAAAAGAAAAGGAAAATTTTTCTTTGTTTTTTTATTTTTTTTCTTTGAAATATTTTGAAAAAGCAAAGACTTTTTTTTGAGACTTATTGTACTAAAAAAATATCTCTTAGGTTTGGTAAATCCTTCCTAAGAGATATTTTGTTTTTTCTTTGTTTTATTTTTAGAAATTAAAGAGTTTGTAACTTACGTTAAGGTTACAATTTAAAAAATGTGGAGAATAAAGACCATTAACATAAGAAAACTCACAACTTGCTCCAAGTCCTAAACGGTAATTAGTACTTGGCAAAAAATATTGATAAGATAACTCTCCTCCAACTTGAAAATGCCAAGAGCCTCTTATTCTAATAGGTTCTGGAACGTCTCCTTTCATGTAAATATACGCAGCACCAAGAATAGCACTTGCTTTTAATCTATGTGCTTTTGACTTATTTAGAAAATTATATCCTAAAACCAAAGAGGTAGAAGTAGTTATTTCATCAAAGAATTCAATTATCTCATTATCATCTCCTGGAAGAATATTTTTTTGGCTAATAAATAGGGTCTGAAATTCTGCTTTTAAAACATTAAATCTTAAACGTGCCGAAAATTTATTATCATAATCCAATTCAAAAGACGGCAAATAGTTTAAATAAATATCATTAGGATAATTTACTTCTATGTCGTGATAAAAATTATCTGTGAAATAAGTTATATCACCAAAGGGCAACAAACTTTCTTGAATGCTAAGCGTGAACTTCTTTTCATTCTCTTGCGAAACTGCAACGCCACACATAAATAGTGCAATTGCTAATAATAATACTCTTTTCATATCTCTTTTATTTTGTAATTAATAACTTACTGACACTATCTTTTTTCTTTTTGTTTTTTAGTGCTAAAATTTTTAATTGAAATTTCGTTTGCAAAGATATAATAAAAAAACATATAAAACAATAGCATTTTTCAATATTTTCTTGACTGCTTTTTCAAGATTCTTTAAAAGAGTTGCAGGTGTAAGTCCAAGTAAATTAAGAAAATAGTTTGTTTGTCTTTATTTTAAACAAAGATAAACCTGCCATAGCATAATTCCGCAAGAAACCGATACATTAAAGGAGTGTTTTGTGCCAAATTGAGGAATTTCAACTGCTTTGTCGCAAAGATTTATTACCTCTTGATTTACTCCATCTACTTCGTTGCCTAAAACTATTGCGATTTTTTCTCCTTTCTCTACTTTGAGTTTATCAAGCATTACACTATTTGTTGTTTGCTCTAAGGCAAGAATTGTCCACCCTTCTTTTTTTAGTTGATTGACCACCTCCAAGGTGTTTTCTGCATATTGCCAATCCACACTCTCTGTTGCACCAAGTGCAGTCTTTTGAATTTCTCTGTGAGGAGGGGTAGGAGTGATGCCACACAAATAAATCTTTTCTACAAGAAAAGCATCGCTTGTGCGAAATATGCTTCCTACATTATGCATACTTCTAACATTATCTGCAATTATTATCAAAGGGGATTTTTCTGAGGATTTATATTCATCAACAGATATTCTTCCTAATTGTTCCATTGAAAGTTTTTCTCTCATTTTTTAATTCTTATTATAAATTCTTAAACCTAATTGAGTGAATCCTTTTTCATCAAATTGATACAAAGGAAGGTAGAAATATATCTTTTTATAAAACTCCAAAGTTAAAGGATTGATACTCCAACCCTCTCCAATTCTCAATGCAATTATATCTTCGGGAATTATATCTGAAAATCCTTTTTGAAGAATCTCTGCTTCGGTTTGTTCATCAAAATAAACGTAGGTGTTTTCCATTACAAACAAATCCTCAATTTCTTTTTTTGTAGAAAATTCTTCTCCATTAGATTTATAAACCTTTATTTCATCTTTGTTTATCTTTGTAAACATACTTGTAGAAAAAGGCATTTGAACAGGATACTTTAAATTCTGAACACATTGCAAAGTATCAGGGATTTCTAATAGTTTAATTTCTTTTTTGTCTTGGCTTTCTTCTGGAAATATCCAAAACAATGCTAATTGAACTGTGTCAATTGTTTCAGAAGAAAAACTCTTGTATCTTACCAAATAAGGACAATATGCCTTTACTTTTTTGCTTAAAGAAACGTTTTGATAGTTGTAGTCAATGAATTCTTCAAATTGATAGGCAGAAATGTATTTTTTGATGTATGAAAACACAGAATCTTTTCCCAAAGTAACGTTAAAATGTTGTTTTTCAAAATCTATAATAGATTTTACGACAGTGTCAAGATTTATCTCACGTTTTCTTTCATCGTAAATCTTAACTCGCTTTTCTTTTACGGCAGAAAATATTGTTTCGGCCAATACTTCTCTAAAATAACCAGTAAGATGTTCATATTTATTAGGGTTTAAGATTTGTTCAATCTCCCATTGCGGATTGAAAACGCCTACTTTATGAAATTCATGCTCTATTGAGTGTTGCCCATAGCTTTGTGCAGAAACTCCAAAGCCCATTATCAAAAACAAAATCACTATAATCTTTTTCATAAACTTAGTCTTTACGTATATAAAACAAAGGATAGAAACCTCTGAAAGAATTATCAGAAGCAGTAAGCTTTATCACAGGAGCAAAATAGTTAATTTGCTTGTAAAAAGTTAAAGTCTCTAAATCAAAAATCCATTGTTGGCCAAAGCGAAAAAAGTCAATCTCCTCAGAAGTGTACTTTATTCTCATTACAGTGTCTGTTTCCATAACGTTTCCCAAAGAATCCTCTGACACAATCACTTCTCTTTCTTGATGTTCAAGTCGTTTGATGATTTCAACTTTATTAAAATAGGTTGAAGACGAAGGTGTTTCGTAAGTTTTTATTGAGTTGTTTTCTGCTTTTGCAAGAAGCATATCCAAAAATGGTAAGGAATATTCTGCTTCCAAATGATTAAAGAAATATTGATAAGGAATAGGGTTGTAAATAGGCATTGTAAACTCTATGTTGCTTGCAATAATTACTTTTTCGCTTTTTTTACTTGCCTCTCCCGGCTTAAACCAACCCAAAGGGTAAGAGAAAATTTCTTTAACTGCTAATTCCTCTCCTTCAAGTACGATAGTATCAATTGTAATGATTGGTTGAAAAGCACAAACCTCACTTTTGATAAGCATTGTCTTTGTATCGTAGAACCATCTTTCTTCAAACTCAATTTTTCTTACTCCATTATCAATTAAATTCTTTGTTTCAGCTACAGAAAACTCTCGATTAAATTTTTCTTTCAGCGTTTTGGAGAAGCGATTGACTAACGTGTCATAAGGAGTCTGGCTTTTGGAAATTATTTTATCAAAAGTCTGCCACCAAAATCTTTTATCCACAATGTAAGTGTATTGAATAGAATCTTTTTCTGCAGAAGACTTTATTTCAGCCTTCATTATAGGAACAGAATATATTATTTTCATTGATAATAATTTGTCTTGACCAAGCGAATTGAGCGAGATAATGGCAAGACTTAGCAATAAAATCAATTTTTTAAAAAACTTATTATCTCTCATTACTATTTTAGGTTTGTTAAGTAATCTTCTACTGCAATAAAAAAGTTATCTAAGGTTTCTGCACTAATCCCTTGTTTGGTGGTTTTGACTGTTTTTACATTTTGAGTCTCTGAAAATATATCCATTTGTACTACTTTGTTTACGCTTTCTACTACAGTTTCTTTCTCTAAACTTAAAATTTTTCCGTAATTTATGTTTGCTTTAATATTTTCAAGGACTTCCTTTGAAACAATCTTATTATCTCTTCCCACAACTATCAAAATATAATTGAAGTCCTTCCAATTGTTAATGAAAGTATCTTGATTATTATTTTTTGTATTTACAATAATCAAATCACAGTGTCTTTCATTATAACGATAGTGGTAAGCAGTAAAATAATCGTTATCTTTTTTATTTTTTTTCCATAAGGCAAAATCACAACTCTTATAGAAATTGAATTTAGAGAAACGATTAACACGAGCAACGAAAGTAAAATTGTTGTAATTAGCTACAATCCCTAATACACTTAGGTCAGAGGATTGTAAAGAAGTACTTGTTACGTCAATAGTAAACTTTAATTTTGTTCGCATTCTTTGAAAAATTTCTGCAAATTTACGTTTTTTTCTTTTGATTTAATAAGAAAATTTATATACATTTGCAAAGATTATTTATAAACAAATACATAAAGATTATGAACAATGCAACATTTTTCTTTAATCAACCAAAAAATGAACCAGTATTAGCTTACGCAAAAGGTTCAAAAGAAAGGGAATTATTATCAAAAGAATTAGAAAAACAGTACAATCAATGTATAGAAATTCCCATAATAATAAATGGCAAAGAGATAAGAACAGGAAATGTTTCTGATGTAGTTATGCCAACAGAACATTCACATGTTCTTGCAAAATTTCATAAAGCAGATAAAGAAACAGTGCAAAAAGCAATTGAAGCAGCACTTGAAGCTAGAAAACAATGGGAAAATGTTCATTGGATAGACCGTTGTAGCATTATGTTAAGAGCGGCAGAACTCTTAGCAGGCAAATATCGTTATGTAATTAACGCTGCAACGATGTTAGGACAAGGAAAAAATCCTTTCCAAGCAGAAATAGACTCTGCATGTGAGACAATAGATTTTCTTCGTTTCAATGTTCACTACGCATCAAAGATTTATGCACAACAACCTTTGAGCGACAACACAGCAATAAATAGATTGGAGTATAGAGGATTGGAAGGATTTGTTTATGCAATATCTCCTTTCAACTTTACTTCTATTGCTTGTAATCTTAATATATCTCCTGTTCTTATGGGTAATGTTACAGTTTGGAAACCTGCAACAACAGCAGTTCTTTCTAACTATTACTTAATGAAAATCTTACAAGAAGCAGGTGTTCCTGATGGAGTAATCAATTTTGTGCCAGGAGATGGAAGTGTTATATCAGATGTATGTTTTTCATCAAAGGATTTAGCAGGTGTTCATTTCACAGGTTCAACTCGTACTTTCAATAACTTTTGGAAATTGATAGGAGATAACATAAATAACTATAAAACTTATCCAAAAATCGTAGGAGAAACAGGAGGAAAAGACTTTATCTTTGCTCATTCTTCTGCAAATCCTAAACAATTAGCAGTTGCAATAGTAAGAGGTGCTTTTGAATATCAAGGACAAAAATGTTCTGCTGCCTCAAGAGCATACGTGCCAAAAGAAATATGGGACGAAACCTTCTCTTACATAAAAGAAATGGCACAAAAGATTAAAATAGGTTCCTCAATGGAAATGGGAAGTTTTATGAACTCGGTAATAGATGAAAAATCCTTTGATAATATTGCCTCTTACATAGAAAAAGCAAAAGTAGATGCTGATGCTCAAGTGGTATTAGGAGGAAAATGCGATAAAACCGTAGGATACTTTATTTCACCTACTATAATTCTAACTACAAACCCTCATTACGCAACTATGGAAACAGAATTGTTTGGTCCTGTTATCACAATTTACTTATATGATGCAGATAAATATGAAGAAACCTTAGAATTGTGCGATAATACTTCGCCTTATGCACTAACAGGTTCAATCTTTGCACATTCACGTTATGATATAGCAACTGCAATGAATAAATTAAGATATAGTGCAGGTAATTTCTACATCAATGATAAACCAACAGGAGCGGTAGTAGGTAATCAACCATTTGGAGGAGCAAGAAACTCAGGCACAAATGATAAAGCAGGTTCTGAATTAAATCTTTATCGTTGGGTATCTCCTCGTTGTATAAAAGAAACCCTCGTACCACCAACAGATTTCACTTATCCTTTTATGGATTAAATAATAAAAGGGAGGATTTTTCCTCCCTTTCTTTTTGTCTTTATTTTTTCTATCCAAATATTGTTTGAAAAATAATTTTGATGTCTTTGAAAAATGTTCGGTTGTTAATGTAATCAATGTTGATTTTGAGTTTATCGGGCATTATGTATTGAATATAATATTCTTCGGGATTGTTTGCTGAGGATAAAAGGTCGTTTTCGTTTCGGTATTTAATAGATGCGGGATCGGTAATGCCAGGTGCAACTTTTAAAACTTGCATTTGCTCCTTAGAATACAAATCTACATAACGTCTCACCTCAGGGCGAGGACCTACAAAACTCATATCTCCTTTCAATACATTGAATAGTTGAGGTAGTTCATCAATTTTATATTTTCTTATAAAGTATCCTGCCTTTGTTATGCGAGAATCTTTGCTTCCAACTGTGAGTAATCCTTGTTTATCGGAGTTTACTCTCATTGAACGAAACTTATAGAGTTTAAAGTCTTTGTTGTTTTTGCCTACTCTTATTTGTTTGTAAAATACTCCTCCTTTACTTGAAAGTCCTACCCACAATCCAATAAAGATAAGTAGGGGAGAGAGTATAATTATACCAAAAAAAGATGCTGTTATGTCAAATAGTCGTTTCATTCTTTTTATTATTTGTTTACAACGTTATAATATTCTTCTACCAAATTGCGAACGATATATTCTACTTGTTCATCTGTTAGTTGAGGATAAAGAGGTAGAGTAATTTCTCTTGCATAAGCGTCCATTGCTTGTGGATAGTTTTCAGATTTATACCCCATGCGTTTGAAAAGTGATAGTTCAGGCATAGGGATATAATGAACGTTTGTTGCAATTTCTTTTTTCGATAGGTTTGCTATTATTTGATTTCTTTGCTCTTCTGTAATTGGATTTATTCTTAGAAGGAAGAGATGATAAACCGATTGGAAAGTGCTATTGGATTTTGGAGGTAGTATTGCCCAATGATACTCGCTTAAAAGGGAATGATAAAGTTCAAAAACTCTTTTACGTTCTTGTAGTAAATAGTCATATTTTCTTAGTTGTGCTAAGGCAACTGCTGCGTTTATATCAGGGAGATTTATCTTCATTCCAAACTCTACTATGTCATAACGCCATGCACCTGCTTGATTTTTTGTGAAAGCGTCTTTTGTTTGACCGTTTAGAGTCATTAGTTTAAAGAATTTCCTTGTTTCTTCTTCATCAAACTGCTCAGGAAGATTAAGACAAATTGCTCCTCCTTCTGCTGAGGTTATGTTTTTTACTGCATGGAAAGATTGAACGCTTACATCTACCCATTGAGTTATGGTTTTTCCTCTATATTCTGCTCCTACAGCGTGTGCAGAGTCGGAAATAAGTAGTATTCTATTTAATTTCTTTTGTACATCTGAACTTGCAGAGTATTTTTCTCTTACCTGTGGAGTGTCAAGCAATTGTTTTATTTTGTCGTATTGGCAAGGCATTCCTGCTATATCAACTGTTATAATTGCTTTTGTACGTGGAGTTATTGCCTCTCTTATTTTTTCTACATCTATTGTTAAATCTCTTGGAGAAATATCTACCATTACAGGTTTTGCACCTGCTTCCATAACTGCCATTGCTGTTGCACAATAGGTATATGCAGGCACTATTACTTCATCGTCTTGTTTTAATCCTAACCATCTAAGAACTAATGTTGCTCCTGAGGTCCAAGAATTAACTGCAATTACACTTTTTGCTTTTAAATAATCTTTTAGTTCGCTTTCTAATGCAGCGACTTTCGGACCTGTTGTAATCCACCCACTGTTTAATGATTCGCAAACAGAGTTTATTACATCTTTGTCTATGTAAGGAGGAGAAAATGGTATTTTCATATCTTTATCTTGTTATAATTCTTTGATATTTTTTTCTAAAACTAAGAAATATTTTTTTTATTCTTTGAGATATTTTAGTAGTTCTTGCAGTTCTTGAAATAGTTATTAACTCATCGGAATGTCTCTCTTGATAGGCATCTGATATGCTTGCATTGAGTTCAAAACCTATTAGAATTGTGAAGCAAGAGAGGTATATCCATAAAAAAAGGAAGATTAAAACCCCTATAGAACCATAGAGTGCATTGTAGGAAGGGAAGAAACGAATGTAAAGAATATATGCTTGAGTTGTAAGGATAAAAAGTATTGTGGCAAGGGTTGCTCCTGCTGAAAAAAACTTGTAACCTTTTTTTGATTCTAAGGAGAAATAATATAATGAACTAAGTGCAAAATAAATCATTGAAATAATAACAACCCATCGTATTACTTGTAAGCAAATTATTTGAAAGGTTGTGTTAATTATTTCCTCTGCGACTAAGTAGTTTATAAACCATTTGAAACCTCCTAATAAGGTGAGAAATATAATTAAGCCAAATACACCGAAGATAACCATAACCATAGAAATTAAACGGCGTTTCCACCAAGAGGATTTTTCTATTGAGTCGTGGTAAGAGGTGTGAAAGGAAAGCATCATAGCGTTAATTCCACTTGAACTTGCGTAAATTGCTCCTATGATACCTATTGACATTAAACTATTATACTTCCTATTAAGAATTTCGATTAAGGTTGTCTCTATTGGTTGGTAAATGTTAAGAGGGAGTATGTCTTTGAGGAATGTGAATATTTGGGTGGAATAATATTGAGTATCGAAATATGGTAGGAGTGTGAAAAAAAATAATAGCATGGGGAAAATTGCCATCACAAAACGAAACGCTGCCGAAGATGCTCTTTGGTTGATTGCTCCTTTTGCTAATCCTTTGATGAAAAATATTGCTACATCAAACAAAGGTATGCCTTGAAATCCCGGTAAAACTACCAATCGAGAATAATGTAATAGAGTTCTAACGGGACGCCAATATAATATTTTTCTTAGGTATTTATTTCCCCTTTTTGCCATTTAGTTGTCTGCAATAAGACTTAAATCTATGCTATCGATTTTGTGAGTTAATGCTCCAACGGATATGAAATCTACACCTGTTTGTGCATAAAGTGGAAGGGTTGTTTCGTTTATTCCTCCTGAACTTTCAATCTCATATCTTTTGTTGATAATTTCTACTGCTTTCTTTGTATCTTCAACGCTAAAATTATCAAGCATAATTCTATCTACTCCTCCTTTTTCTAAAACTTGATTGAGTTCAGAGAAATCTCTTACCTCTATTTCAATTTTTATATTAAGAGAGTTTTCTTTCAAATAGTTGTGAACCTTGTCTATTGCTTTTGATATTCCTCCTGCAAAGTCTATATGATTGTCTTTAAGCATTATCATATCATAGAGACCAAAACGGTGATTAGTTCCACCTCCTGTTTTTACTGCATATTTTTCTAATATACGCATTGTAGGAGTTGTCTTTCTTGTGTCAAGAAGTTTAGCGTTTGTTCCCTCAATTAAAGATTGATAATAAGAAGTACGTGTAGAGATTGCACTTAGTCTTTGCATATAATTCAATGCAGTGCGTTCAGCGGTAAGGATTGAAATAGCAGAACCCTCTACTTTAAAAATCTCTTCGCCTTTTTTTACCTTATCTCCATCTTTTTTCAAAGCGGTAAACTTTACACTTTCATCAACTTGGTTGTAAACCTTTCTTGCAACTTCTATTCCACATATTATGCAGTCTTGTTTTGCTACAAGTTTTGCTTTGTCTATTGTTGTTTTTTCAATGCACGATAAAGAAGAGTGGTCTGCTTGTCCCACATCTTCTTTAAGTGCAAGTTCTATATGTGAAATTATATCTTGATTATATTTCTCCCACATTTGTTTTTCTTATTTTGATATTATCAATTTTTCACTCCATTCTTCTTTTTCAGAAGAAATAATCTTAATTAAATAAGTTCCATTTGTTAGGTGAGTTAAATCTAATGTAGATTGTGAGAGTTGATTTAGTGTTGTGTTTTGTTCATACACTTTGCGTGATTGCATATCGTAAACTTCTAATCTAACATTTTTGTTTGAAGAAGAGTTAATTTCAAATTTAACTTTTCCTTTTGAAGGATTAGGTAACAATTTAATTTCTATTTGGTTATTAACTACATCTTCTAATCCTACACCATCAACAAGTACTGTTGCTACTCCTGAGGTTTTTGCTGGACAAACTCCATTTTGAACTACTGCTCTATATTGCCATTGTCCCATTAACGATGGTTGATGTTCAATAATTTTTAAATCTGCAGAGTTTTCTAATTCTAACCAATTAAATTCAGGTTTCTTATATTCCCAGTACAATACCTCACCATAAGATGCTCTTAATTGAAGTTCTACGCTTTCTCCTAAGGCAATGGTTGAAGTTGAAACAAATACATTACCAGGTTTTGTGCTTGAATGAACATTGATTGCTACCACATTACTTGTATCGCAAACGTGATTAGAATAAACTATTCTTGCAAAATAAGTAGTATCGAAAAGTTGTCGCATATCAAGATTTTGTCCTGTGTAATCACTTCCAATGTTTGCTTCGCTCCAAGTTTGCAAAGAATCAGTGCTCATTATCCAAAGATAAGTATAATTTCCATCACCTCCTGTTGGCATAGAACCCATTAACATATTAGCAACTACACCTTCGCAAATAGTTTGGTCACTTCCTATAGTATTGTCAAAAATAGGAGTATAAGGAGTTGTGATTTGATGTGCATAGGTGTAAGAAGTGCCATTGTTATTAGTTGCAAACGCTTTAACATAATAAGTAGTGTTTTCTTCAAGGTTAGAGATAGTAGTTGAGAAACTACCCATACCACTTCCAAGAGGAATTACATTAGAATTAGTTAAGTCAATATCAGGAGTAGTACCCCATATAATACCCTTATTGCTAATAGAAGAAACTCCCTCATAAATAACATCTGCCATAACTGAAATAGAATTGTAAGTAGCAGAAAGTTGTTCTACATTAAGAATAGGTAATTGATAAGTAGCATAAACAACTATGTCTTTCAACTCTATAGAAGAAAGGTTACTTACCCCTTCAAAAGCGATATAATAATTTTCTGAAAGATTTGTAAGTAAGATAGAATCTCTTGTAAATTCATTTTGAGCAGTAGAATAATTAGCAATTTCAGTCCATTGTCCCTCAACAGAGTTTTTGTATAACACTCTTAAAACATCAGAATTGTTTTTTCTATCAAAACTAATATAAGTTGCTTCTCTATCAGACATGTTTAATATAGGTAAAACTAACTTAGCGGTTGAAGATTGTTCGTTTGAAGAGAAAGTATATATAGTAGTTTGTTCATCAAATTGCCAAGAAGTATTTGTTTCTACACATGATTGAATTTCAGGAATATTAACTAAGAAAGGATAATCTACAATTCTTGAACATTCAGTGATGAAACTCAATTCTTCTCCGTAAGAAATATGTCCATTGTTTTTTGCAAATGCTCTAACATAATAAGTAGTATGAGGGATAAGGTTTTCTAAATCTATTGTAAATACCTCTTGCGAAACAGGAGTAAGAATTACTTGGTCATCAATTGTAGGGTTAGCAGAAGTAGATAAACACAAACCTAAGGTATGAACAGCGTTATTTCCATGAGCATTTAGTTTTGCACTAACACTTGCTCGATTATCAGTTACAAGTTGAGTGGAAAGCGTTTGAACACTTGGGTAAGCACTTTGGTCACCATCATAGATTTGAATATTATCCAATTGCACACCTTGTCCACCTTTCACCTCTGCTTCAAAACCTATCATTATATAATCTTGATTTGCAGGTAAATTTACCACCTCTTCGCTCCAAGAAGAAATGTTTTGAGTATAGTTTTGCAACTGAGTCCAAGAACCTTGAAGAGTTTTATATTTTATACGCAAATTATCTGTTTTATTATTTTGAGTTTTTTGAGTGTGAGAAAACTTCAAAACAGGTTGATTCAACGCCGATAAATCGAAAAGTGGAGAAACTAAAATAGTAGTTTGACTACCTGAGGTTCTATTTGTTTTTATAAAAGCGACATCAGTGCTATCATTTATCTTCCATCCATTATCCACATAAAGCGATGCTTCTTGACTCCAACAAAGAAGGTCCATAACATCATTAAACTCTTCTATATAAGGTAAATCATCTATTGCCGTACAAGGAGTTTTAATCTTAATTGCCTCACCATAACCCACCTCAGTAGCAGTTTTAGCGTATGCTCTTACATAATATTCCGTATTAGGTAAAAGGTTTGTCAAATCCAATTCCATATTTGTTTGAATGCTACTTGCCATTACCTTACTATCCGATGCCTCATTAGGTAAAAGATTTGTAGAACTATAGACAACCCCTGCCTCTATGATATTTAAAGAAGCAAGATTAACAAGATGAACTCCCACACTAACAGTATCTATGCTTATAACAGGCAATTGAGTTTGTACAACAGGGCGAGAAGTAGTTTCACCAAGAGTAAAAGTAATATTGTGAGTATTAGTGTTTTCTGCAATATTAACAATAGGACGATTTAAATTTGTTCCATTGAAAGATTGACTACTAGGAGTAGAACTATCAGTAAAAGCAGTATTATTAGAAGTACCAGGGAAAGGTTTTTCACTATCTGAAACATACCATCCACTACCACCTGCCTCTTCTAAGTCAAACCCAGGATTATTAGGATTACAATTACTACAATTAGAATTCCATCCAGGAGCATTCCTATTTATATGGAAAATCAACATACCATGTCCAGGTATATAATAATCCCAAGAAGTTTTTTGACGATTTTCTAAAAGGAAATACTCATTATTATTAAAACTCATTTTATAAGCGATATTATCACTCATCAATGGAGCAAGAGTATAATCACCCTGTTCGCTAATTTCTTCAATAGTTACATAATTTCTAATACTACGCTCGTATGCATTCCATACAGGAGGAGTTTTACCACCATTATTATAATTACCACTACACATTAAATCATAACTATCGTGATGAGAGAAAGAACCATTTTCTTCATAGTCAGTATCATAAAAGTCAGGAAGACCAAGAGCATGAGAAAACTCGTGGCAAATAGTACCAATTACCAAAGGAGAAGGATAAGAAGGTGAACCATTTATTTCATTACTACAAGCATAATCATAAATATTCACACCATCTTTCATAATAGGAGGATAAACTGACGAGCGATGAGGCCATATAGTATTTGCTGCACCACCTGTCGCTTCACCATAACCTGCATAAATCACATAAACACAACTAACATAACTCTCACTATCATTAGTAAACTGAGAGAAATCTACCTCTGCATCTGCTGCATCAACTGCTTCGGTAATCAACTCCCTAACTCTCATATCTCCACCACCTGCGTAGTTTTCACCATAATAAGAGAGATTATTAAAAGAAGTATAAGGACCAACTACCTGTGCCTCTACGTTCAATTTACCAAAAGAAGAAGCAACGAAATAATCATGCACACTACCTGTAGAACCATTAGAAGAATACCCCACTTGATTAAAAAGATTATCAATTTCCTCTCTTGGCGTAGTAAAAGGAAAATCAGGATAAGACATAAGAATTACCACTAACTTATAAGTCTCTTGGAAAGAAGAAGTAGTATCCCCTCCAATAGCATTTTTTCTTCTTAAAAGAAAATCCTCATTTATTTCCCATAACTGTTTAAGATAAGAAATTTGCTCCTTAGAATAAAACAATGCCTTATCTAAATTGGCAATAAAACTAATCTCTTGACTACTTCTTTCATTAGGATTATGAGCAATCATAGTAGAGGGTATCATACCACCACTACCATTATCAATAGCATAAACCCAATCACCATTCTTTGCTCTAAGAAGTGTGTAATCATCAGTAGTCTTCCCCCAAGAAACTCTCTCATCACCACGTATTTGAACAGTAAGATAAGAGTTATCACTTTGCTTAAACTCTAAAGGATAAGGATATGCCACAACGGCAAATAAATTAGTAGTAATCCCTACCACTAATAACGCAAAAATTAAAAATATTTTTCTCATAAATTAAATAAATTTCATTAGTTTTTAACAGGCAAAGATAATAATTTTTTAGTACTTAGCAAACCACAAGCAGCCAATATGTCCTCTCCGCGAGAAGCTCTTATTGTTGCAATTAGGCCTTTTGAAGTTAAAATATCTCTAATCTTTATCATGTCTTTATCATCGGCTTGTTGGAAAATAGTATTTGGTATTGTGTGAAAACGAATTAGGTTTATTCTGCATTCGATGTCAGAAAGATTTGAGACAAGCGAGAAAATATGCCTGTAATCATCATTAAGATTTTTGAAAACTATGTATTCAAAAGTAAGACGTCTTTGTCCCGTCCAATCATATTGCTTTAATAATTCTATAACATCTTCAATTTTGTAAGCCTTTTCAATAGGCATTATTTCCTGCCTTTCATTAGGTATCATATTGTGAAGACTTATTGCAATATGCACTTGTGTTGAATCTAAAAAATCTTTTAAATGAGGAAGAAAACCGCAAGTAGAGACTGTAATTCTTTTAGGACTCATTGCCATCGCCCAAGATGATGTCAAGATTTCAATGCTTTTTAGAACATTTTCATAGTTATCTAACGGCTCTCCCATTCCCATATAAACTATATTAGTCAAAAGAGAATATTCATCTATTGATCTAATTATATTAAGTATTTCATTGGTCGAAAGATTTCTTTTAAAGCCTTGTCGAGCTGTTGCACAGAATTGACAATTCATTTTACAACCAACTTGAGTTGAAACACAAAGGGTGTATCTCTCTTTATCGGGAATCATAACAGCTTCAACAAAAGAATTATCTTCATATTCGTATAGATATTTCTTTGTTCCGTCTTTGGAAAGTATAAAATCAACGTATGGAGTTAATCCAAAATCGTAGTTTTCTTTTAATTTCTCTCTTGCATTCAAAGAGAGATTTGTCATTTCGTCTATTGAAGAAATTTCTTTCTTGTATAACCAATCGGCAATTTGCTTGCTTGTAAAAGAAGGTAAAGACAGATTTTCGCAAATCTTTTTTAACTCATCTAATGTTTTACCAAAAAGACTTTGTTTCTTATTCATAAATTATGGTTTGTATAATCTACCTTGATAGGTGTTTCTTTCAATCATTCTTTGTTCTATTTTGCTAACCAAAGTCTCGTTTCTAAGTAATTCCCAATTTGAGCCACCAGCTTGAAACCTTGGGGGAACTTCTCCTGCAAAGCGTTCTATTACAATATTTGGCGATAATTTTTCCAAGAAATCAATCATAAATTCTTTGTATTGTTCAAATTTCATAAATACAAAGTCGTTTGGATTTTCTTGATAGTCTTTTATAATAGGTGTATTTTTAACTAAAATTAACTGATGAAACTTTACAGAGTGTAAAGGTAAAGAACTGAGAATTTTTGCTTCGTTTTGCATCATTTCAATGCTTTCTCCTGGTAATCCAAATATGATATGACCTCCTGTTGTTATGCCTCTACTTGCTGTTTTTTCGATTGCTTCTACTGTTTGAGCAAAAGAATGTCCTCTATTTATTCTTTTTAGAGTTTTGTCATAGCAACTCTCTATTCCATATTCGACAATTATATGGTATTCTTTTTGTAATTCTGTTAGGTAATCAAGAATTTCATCACTAATACAGTCTGGACGAGTCCCAATTACTAATCCTATTACATTAGGATGGGAGAGTGCTTCACTATATCTTTGTTTTAATACATCTAATGGTGCGTATGTATTTGAGTAGGCTTGAAAATATGCCAAATAATTCTTAACATTTTTATATCTCCAAGCGTGAAATTCTATTCCTTCTTCAATTTGTTGATATATTGATTTGTTTTTTTCGCAGTAAGAGGGGTTAAAAGCATTGTTGTCACAGAATGAACACCCGTGAAATGATATTTTTCCATCTCTATTTGGGCAAGTAAATCCCGCATCAATAGATAACTTTTGTAGTCTTTGTCCAAATTTTTGTTTAAAATAATTAGAATATGCGTTAAAAGGGCGATTGTGTCCCCAAGGGTAGTTAAAAGATTCC
>DEPQ01000074.1:2796-21849 GCA_002358855.1 Bacteroidales bacterium UBA3388 | reverse complement strand
AACCTATGAACAGGCAGAATGTTATACTCCAACAATAAGACGAGCTAATTTTTATGATAAAAACATAACGTTTAGCCAAAGTGATGATATATTGGATAAAATTTATAATGCCACGAATAACATTTTCTTATTTGAAGAAGAGTTAACAAATGGCATACATCCACATTATGATTTTATTAACAAGAAATTGTCAGAAAAATATGGCCTCTCTATTGGAGATGGAATATTCGGTCTCTCAAAATCCGAAATAGAAGAACTAGAACTATCAGAGGATGAGGTAAAACTTATAAAGCCATATTACAATTCGTCAGATAATGTAGCAAGGTATATGGTAGGAACTACTGATTTAAGTATAATCTATACTCCATCTACATTTAAGAATCCACGCAGTATGGACTCTTACCCACATCTAAAAGCTCATTTAGACAAGTTTAGAGATGTTATTTCATCTGATAACAAACCTTATGGACTACATAGATCAAGAGTAGAATCATTCTTTGTTGGAGAGAAGATAGTTGCATTGAGAAAGTGTGCTGGAAGACCTATTTTTGCATATGCAAATGGACTGAATTATATGTCGGCAACATTCTATGTAATAAAGACTAATCGGGTTAATATGAAATACCTAACAGGTCTATTAAACTCTAAACTGATTGAGTTTTGGCTTAAAAATAAAGGTAAGATGCAGGGTGCCAACTATCAATTAGATAAAGAACCGCTGCAACAGATTCCTATTGCTGTACCATCAAACGATGTACAAGAAATAGTAGCAAAATTAGTTGATATGATCATTTTGCTTAATACCACAGATGAACGAGCAAGCGAACTTGTTCAGAACTCTTACATTTCATCTGAGTTAGAAAAACTCATAGATGGTTGTATATACGAAATTTATCTTCCTAGTGAAATGGCAGGAATGTCTGTAATTACCGTATTACGTAATTACATAAAGCAAAAAGATTCTATTAGCATAGATGACATTTGGGAGTTGTATATGAAAATTGATTCAACAGGAATAATTGAATCATTAAACTCATTATCACTTTCAAGTTCAGAAACATTAAGAACGATAATTTTGTCGTAACTATGGCTACAATAACCAAAATAGAAATAGAAGGATTCAAAGCTTTCCCTAAAAACTTCAAATTAGATTTAGGGATAGGTAAGAATCTGCTCTTATACGGTGAGAATGGTAGTGGAAAATCGTCATTGTATTACGCTCTACACGTATTATTGCAGAGTGTATTCAAAGATGATAAGGGTGCTAAGTATTTCAAGCCAGGAGATACTAATGGAGAAGAGTTTATAATCAATAATGAACATCTAATTAACATTTTTAGGTTTAATGAGGCGAAAGATAATACATACGCCCCATATGTCCGTATTACATTTGATGATGGCAAAATTTGGAGGCTTGACAATGGTGGGCTATCATCAGAGAATGGAGGTGATGAGAGTGAAATTAAAATGTTGAATAAAAATTCAGCATTCATAAATCATTCGTATATATCACGCTTCCATGCTGCGAGAAATTCGGAAGAAATTGATTTATGGAATGTCTTTTACAAAGATATTCTGCCATTCCATTTACCTGCAGGAGAAACGCAGTTTCTAGCTGATCTTTATAATGAAATCGTTGAGGCTAGTACCCACAAGCCTTCTGTCAGAAGTCTAAAAGAGCCAATTGATAAGTTTAACAATCATCTATATAACTTGGTTAGTCATATAAACAAGAATGTTAATACGATATACAACGAAAATTTTAGAAATGATGGCGATTTAGCTCTGAATATACAAATCGTTTATTTAGAAGAAAATAACCCTGAAAATAATCTTCATGAGCATTTTTATCTTGCATACGACAGAGTTCGTGATGGTAAAACAATCCCACTGACATTGTTCGCTCCTAGGATTGGTATCAAAATTTCAGAAGATGGTAGAACTATTTATAAACCCCAATCTCATTTCAACGAAGCAAAACTAACTGCTATTGCATTGGCTGTCAGATTTGCAGCAATGACCACTACTGTAATAACTCAAGGCTCGTTTTTAGCTCTTGATGATATGCTCATCAGTCTTGATATGAGCAACCGAGCAAAAGTTGTAGATTTCTTATTGAAAATATCTGATAAGTATAAGATATATCTGTTTACTCACGACAAAATGTTCTTTGAGTATTTTAAGCATAAAACAAAAAAGAATCAAGATGCGTGGATCTATAAAGAAATATACATGGATTATGATAAGACTCCATATATTAGAAATAGCGAGGATTACCTTGGGGAAGCCGAACATTATATTAAACAGCATGAATACGAGATTGCAGGTAACTTTTTAAGAAAAGCCGCAGAATTATTATGTAAAAACTTTCTACCTAATAAATGGCAGTTATCTCCTGATTATAGCAGATTAGATCTAAATGGGTTAATTCATAATAGCAAGAGATATGCAGAGGAATGTGGAATGACAGATATTTCTGTTTTTGAAGAGCTAGATAGTTTTCGTAAATTTATATTAAACCCTGCTAGCCACGATAGCTATGATGTGGTTAAATACAGATATGAAGTTGAACTATGCTTGCAGACATTGATGGTATTTAAAGATATAGATAGTGTGCCATTCTTGAATAGGGGAGATAAATTATGTTTTGAATTAACATGCAAAGTACCCTCAATTGATATCTATAAATTTGAATTAATTCTATGTGATAATTTTAGAATTATCAAACAGCCAGGAAAGACACCTCTCTTATCCAAAGGAATGATTAATTATAGAGTAATCAAGAATGGCGAGGTTGGAACTATGCAATCAGATAATACAACCATTAAATCCTTCTATGATAAATGCTATGAAAAATCTGACAAAAGTAAAGATGCCAACTTTTTCAATAGCGTTATAGAAGCAAAATCTGGGAATGCAATCTGTACATTTATTTGACAATATAAAAAACATTGATATGATTAAGGCTAAGTTTGGAGCATATGATGGTAATACATGGGAGGAACTATGTCAAGTATGTCTCAAATTAAAATTTGAAAGTGAAGGTTATCAAGAATTGCCAGCTTGGCAGGGCGATATGGGTATTGAAGGTTTTACCCGTACCGGGAAAGCATTTCAATGTTATTGCCCTGATGAAGACTATGAACCTAGAACCTTATATGAGAAACAAAGAGATAAGATAACAAAAGACTTAAATAAACTTGAGGTAAATATAAAAGAACTCAAAGATTATTTAAAAGATATACGTATCGTACAATGGATATTCCTTACACCATTATACAGAAACAAAGAGTTGATTAGACACTGTCAAAATAAAGTTGCTGAATATAAAGCAAAAAACTTAGAGATATTATCAGAAGATTTTGATATATTGATATATGATGAGGACTATTTTACAGTTCAAATACCAATAGCACTAAATGCGAATGGACAAAAAATAGAAATTAATGTAGAACAAAACAGCAATGTTGATTGGAACAAATCGAATATTGATTTAATAGAACATGCTATTGAGAAACATGGAAAACGTTTGCAACCTCAAACTAAAAACATGGAGGATAAAGTTAATAAATTAACAGAACAGACGGTAGGCGATTTTTTACACCAACAGCAGATTCTTAATAAATGGAAGGAACTAAATCCTACAGATTATGAAAAATTCATTCGTATTATCAGTGATTATGAAAGTACTGTGGAAGAATTATGTATAACTCATACAGACAATAACAATCAACTATACGAGAGAATTCGAAATGAGTTAAAGAATAAATTGAAAGATAATTTCTCTTGCTATGATGACTTAACACTAGAAAAGCTAACAAAAGGTGTTATAGCAGATTGGATTTTAAGATGCCCGATTAACTTTGAATGATATGGATAATAAGATTATATTTAAGAAAAAACCGATACCATTACCAGCAGAATATAGACCAATGTATCAAATTGCGCTCATTGTACTAATTCTAAAGTATTGTTGCCGAGCCAATACTTCTAGTCTACTCAAATTACACTTGTTTTCGTGGTGTCTTTATTCTGAAAAGAATATGACTATTATAAGACAATTTATAGCAAATAAGTTTAAAACAATACCTCCTCATTGGTCAATTGATCCCGTGGTAAACAGAGCTTTAATTTTAGCCGTTGCTGATGGAATTTTTGAAAAAACCACCAATAATAAATACAAATTATCTCGCAAAGGATTTGACTTTGCTACTAAATTAGAATCTGATAAAGAATTATTATGCAAAGAAAAAGCATTTTTACAATCAATCGGAAGAGCGCAAATATCAGATACCATAGTTGAAAAAATAACAATTAAGGAATTAGGTTTATGATAAAACTAAATGCAATAAAAATTAAAATTGTGACGCCAGATGGTCTTTATGGTTTTGAGCAAAGTTTTCAAAAAGGATTAAATATTATTCGAGGTAATAATAGTTCTGGTAAATCTAGTTTATTTCAAGCAATCTTGTATGCTTTGGGATTAGAAGAGTTATTGGGAGGAAAGAATGAAAAAACAATGCAGTCTGTATTGAAGGATCAAGTAGAATTTCCAGACTCTGATTTTCACAAGATACTTCAATCTGAAGTTTATTTAGAAATAGAAAATAATGAAGCCATTACCGTAAGGAGATCTATTATTAGTCCTACTGATAGTCCCAAATTGGTAACCGTATATTATGGAAAGTTGCTAACTGGAGAAAATAAGAATCTTAAAAAACAATCAATGTTTATACATGATAAAGGCGGTGCTGTTGATGATGTATATGGCTTTCATGCATTTCTATCTAAGTTTTTAGGATGGAGTATGCCCGAAGTTATAAACAATCAAGGCCAATCATCCCATCTGTATATTCAACAGATTGCACCAACATTTATGATTGAACAAAAATCTGGATGGTCGGATTTCTTTGCAACTATGCCTTATTATGGAATTAAGCAAGCGACAAGCCGAATTATAGAATATATCCTCAATATGGATGTGTTTGAAAATCAAAGAAAAAAAACAGAATTAAATTACAGAGAAGAACAAATTAAAGAGGATTGGAAAACAATATTTATTCATATATCTAACATTGCAAGAGATACTCGTTATAATTTGCAAGGTTTAAACGAAACTCCATCAATATTAGATATCAATGAAGTACTTCTTTTGAAAGATACTGAAACTGGGACAATTGATATTCAAACAGAATTGTTTACATTCAAAAAGGAGTATGCAAAACTAAACACTATTGAAGTTAAGTCGATTGGTGATAGTGCAGAGTTATACGAAAACCAATTAAGTGCTTTACAAAATAGTTTAGCTCAGAAATCTATATCATATGATATGATGAATTCCGATTTATTATTATGTGAGCAACAGTTAGAAGAATATAGAGAACAACTTCAAGATGTTAATTCTGACTTAAAGAAAAATAGAAATGCCTTAAAAATTATAGACTTAGGAGGAGAGATTCAATCTGAGGTCTCATTTTTAATATGTCCTACATGCCATCAGCATATAGAAGATTCTCTTTTGCCTAATAGCATACAGGAAATTCCTATGGGTATCAATGAGAATATACAATACTTGGAATCTAAGAAAAAGATGATTGAAAAATATATTGAAGGACAAGTCTTGAAATGTGGCAGTCTTCGTAAAAATCTGGATTCAACACGATTGTATTTAGCAAATCTTCGTTCACAAATTAGATCAATAAAAAAAGATTTGACCGAAGACAATAGATTGCCTTCGATTTCCGAAATTGAATATAGGCTAAACTTAAAGAAAAAGATTGAACTCCTTGATAGGAAAATTAGTGAGTTCAATGAATTAAAAGACAAACTACGTGATTTATCAAAAGAATATACAAAACTCGTGTATCAAAAAAAGAATGTAGCAGCGAATTCTTATTCGATAAATGATATAAATAAAATAAAAGATTTAGAGAGTTTCTTTAAAGCTGCTCTTACGGATTTTGAATATGAAAGTAAACCTATATCTACAATTAGAATCTCAACAGATGATTATTTGCCATTGACTCAATTAGAAACAGGTGAAAAGTATAATATCCGATTCGATTCTTCTGCGAGTGACTTTATACGGTGTCTATGGGCCTATTATATTGCCTTGATGCAGACCTCTTTAAAAGACAATGGTAACCACCCTTATTTGCTAATGTTTGATGAACCTAAGCAACAAGATATGTCTGAAGATGGGTTTAGAACTTTTATGCGTAAATTGTCAGAGTTTACATCGGAGCAAATTTTGGTTTTCGCATCATTTGAAAATAAAGAAGAATCATTCTTATCTACGACAGAAGGTTTAACATATAATTTGATTCATATTAAAGAAAAACTAATAAAACCATTAGCAGATAATTAAGGTCTGAATAAAAAGATTTTATATACAGAATGCATAAAAATAAAATAAGTAAGCATGTCAGAAACCAACCACATAGAATATAAAAGAGAATTGATCTCGGAGCTTGATATTGAGAAGGAGAAGTTCCTCAATTACAAGGAGGGCGACATATTAGCATAGAAAAATGGCAATACTTTAAATTTAATTTATATATAATAATGGATAGATTCAGAGCACAATTGGATAAATGTATGCAGATAGTTGATACTATTTGTAACATTATTAATCAGCAGCATATTCCAAGTAATAATATTAATTGTAATGACCTCTATAATGCTTTATATCAATTAATACCGTTAATCCCTGATTAGTGCCACTTATTTAGAGATCGGCTTAGAGATAAGATATTGCCTACCATAAAAATAGCAGACATAATCTCTATGGATCAATTTGGACAACACTTTGCAACACCACAAAATGGTATTAATTCATATTCCTTTGGTGAAGTTATAGCGACTATTACATATCTAAATGAGTATAGAAATAGCAATATATCCTCTTTTTGGAATAATATTCATCCACAAATAAATTCTGTTGCTAAAAGCCGTTTTGATAATAGTCATTATGCTGATGCTGTAGAAGCTGCCTTTAAAGAAATAAATGTACGAGTTAAAAAAATATATAAGGAAAGAACAAATACAGAAAAAGATGGAGCGAGTCTGATGTTGTCGGCATTCTCTGTACAGAATCCAATAATTAAATTAGGAGATTTATTTACAGAAACAGGCAGAAATATGCAACAAGGATATATGGAGATGTTTGCAGGTACAATGATTGGTATTAGAAATCCTCAAGCACATAATAATATGCAGATTTCTAAATCTGATGCTATAAGAAAACTGCACTTTGCAAGCATGCTAATGAATGAACTTGATAATGAGATTATTTGATTTATTTTAGAAAAAATAGTTTTGCTAAAAGTTGTAGTAGAAAAGATATTAACGAAACGAAGGACTAACTAAAAAGATAAGGAAAAGAAAAATAGAAATTAAAAGTTGAATTAGTTGAAGAGTAAAAAGTCATAGTTATGACTATAGAAGAAAAAGTATTAAATATGCATGGGAAGAAGATTCGTTGGAAGTTATACGCACTAAACGCTCTATTTAGAGCGGAATAAATAAACTTTCTTCATCGGCTTGGCAAGGGAGTGAAAATTAACACTTTATCATTATTCTGCTCAAAATTTTTCATTTTTTTCTTGACTCGTACCTAAGAGTATGTCTTAACTTTGCATTCGCTAGCAGATAAATCGTACGAAAATGAGTAAAGAAACGAAATTAAAAATCGGAGAGTTTTCAAAAATGATGCAGGTAACGGTGAAGACTTTGCGTTATTACGAGCAGAAAGGATTGCTTTTACCCTATGAAGTGGACGAATGGACAGGTTATCGTTATTATAGCATATATCAAATGCAACGACTTAATATCATTCGTGGGTTGCAACAACAGGGATTCACGCTTGAAGAAATAAAAGAGTTGTTAGAAGATGGAGTACAGATGCCAAGCATTGATCAATTAACACAAAAAATAGAAGAAACAGAACATCAACTACAACTATTGATAAAACGCCGTAGCCAACTGCTTAAATGGTTAGACTCTCACAAACAAATTAAGACAATGGAAAAAGTAAATATTCAATCTTTGCCCGAAATTATTGTGGCAAGCCATAGAGAAATTATTCCAAACTATGATGCCTTAGGAGCATTGTGCGTAAATAAAATTGGACCCGAAATGCAACGTCTTGGATGCAAGTGTCCCCCTCCCGGATACTGCTTTACCATAGAACATAACAAAGAATATCGCTCTACTGACCTTGATATAGAATATTGTGAACAAGTAGAGGAAATGGGAAAAGACAGCAATATCATACAATTTAAGCACTTGCCTACCGTAGAAAAAGCACTTTGCATAAAACACTTAGGACCTTACGAGCGTTTTCACATATCTTTTGCCGAAGCATTTAGTTATATGGAAGAAAAAGGCTACAAACCTGTTGGGCATACAAGAATTTGCTATATCGATGGAGTATGGAATAAAGATAATCCTGAGCAATGGCTCTCTATTATTCAAATTCCAATTCAGTAAAGTTAGATAGACAACAGTGGCGTATGAAAATACGTCGCTGTTGTAAACAATAATTTGCTAAAATGTAGAAAAGAATCGAAAAACGTTGTAATTTTGCCTTACTATGGAGTTTAAATGCAAAGAATTTTCGTTGAATCATACACTTTCTTCAATGAAAGTAGGTACAGATGCTATACTTCTTTCTTCGCTTGCAGAGAGAAATCACAAAAAACATATACTTGAAATTGGCACAGGTTGCGGAATCATCTCTCTTGCAATGGCTCAGTTGAACAAAACAGCAAAAATCACATCTATTGACATAGATGAAGAATCAATAAAGCAATCAGCAGACAATTTTCAAAAAAGTAAATGGGCAGATAGATTGTTTGCAAAACAAATCTCCTTGCAAGATTTTGCTGAAATAAAAGAAGAACAAACAAAATACGACTTTATCATTTCTAATCCTCCATATTTTGTAAATTCTTTGCAGGCTAACACAGCTAAACGCACCTTTGCACGACATACCGACAAACTTCCTTTTTCTGACTTTGTAAATTGTAGTCTAAAACTTGCAACTCCTGATGCTAAGATATGCGTTATACTTCCTACTTTGCAGAGCGATGAGCTCACATCTTTGTTTGAACAAAAGCAAGTAAAGGTTGAAACTCAAATAAACATATATTCAAAACCCTCAAAGCCAATAGAGAGAATCATAAGAACATATTCGCTCATTCCAACAAAGCAAACACAAATAAAAAATGTCTTTATACGAGAAGAAAACGGAGAATACTCCTCTCAATACAAAGACATCGTTAGCGACATTCTGCTTTAAAACTCAAAAATTAAAAGCGGAATCTAATTCCAAAGCGTCTTGTGTTGTCGTTTTTATATTCTGGCAAAATATTAAAGAAGAATTCATATCCTGTAAAGTTGAAAAATAATTCTAATTTCCAAGGATTATAGTCTGTGAGTTTGGTTGAGTTGAAGTTTATCTTATTTTCCGGAGTTATATTAAAGTCCCAAAGAAAACTTTTGAGGGTTCTTCCAAATTTTAGTCCAAAATTACAAAAAAAATAATTGTTTAGTTTTAAGTTATACCTTGTATATAGGAATAAATTGCGATCTACAATAAATTGTGCATTGTTTTGAAGATGTGAATCACTTGATAGTAGTTGCAATTTATTGTTTAAGCATTCTACATCGTTGTTTAAAAATTTAAAATCCCAATTGTATGCTAATCCTACAAAGAATTTGTTGCCTTTTTTAGTAGGGTGTTCATAGTAAAAATCAATAAATTGGAAATTTTGACTAATTAGCGAGGAGTATGGATTATTATAGCGTTTTGAGTTAAAGTTTAAATCAGTTGAGCTAAGAAAAGCCCAAAGTAAATTTATCTTATCACCCTCTTTTTCCTTAATTTCTTGCCTTGTGTCTTTGATTGAATCAAATTGACTACTCAAAAACACTTCTTCTTTAGACGAATAAAGCGTTATTTTAACATCTTGTGGCAAGGAGTCTGTCATTATAGTCAGCGTTTTGTCTTCAAAAACACATATATTACTAAAAACAATATTGCTATCCTTTGTGGAAATTTCTAAAACGTCTGTTTCGCTCCTCACTAAATTAAGATTGCTTTTTGCAGTCAAAGTTAATTTGTTGTAATCCTCCTTAATAGGTTGAGAAAACAAATAAATCTTTTCGTTTTGTGCTAAAATTATCCCTGAAATAAGGATAAAAAAACTAAATAATGCTGTCTTTTTCATATCAATCTAAGTTTTATCTTTTTGAAAAATCTATTAAAAATAATTCTTTCTTTTCTTCCCTTTTATAATTCCAAGAAAATTTAAGGTTATTCTTTTTTTCCTCTTTATAGCAAATCAATTTATCGGTTTCAATCCTTACAATCTTTGGCTCAATCACCTTTTCTTCCTCCTCAATCACCTCTTGCTTTGGCTCAGGCTCAATAATCGTGCTATCTTGTTCAATAATAATTTCTTCTTCTATTGTTTGAGGGATTTCAATTGGCGTAATTTTCTTTTTTTCTCTTACAATAGGCTCGCTTTTCTTTGCAGGAATTGTCTCTTGCTTTTTTTCAACAATATTTTTTGCAATAGGCTTATTTTCGATAATAGTTTCGCTATTGTCAATAGGAGAGTAAGTAAACCAAACTATACAAAAACAAGCAGCAATTGAAGAAATAGACGACCAAAACACAATAGATTTTTTCCTCTTACTTTGTTTTGCTTTTTCTTCTATTGCAGAAAAAATCTTTTCTTGTCTTTCAATATTTTTTTGATGTTGTTTTATAGAAGCAAACAACTCTATCAATTCTTTATCTTCTTTTTTCATAACTTAGATTTTTGTTTTCGTTATTAAATCTCTCAATTTTGAATATGCACGTGAAAGTGTTGTGCGAATATTTCCCTCACTCATTCCTGTTTCTTTTGAAATTTCTCTTATTCTTTTATTGTTAAAATATTTTTGACGCAATAACTCTTGTTGGTTTTCGGGAAGTTGATTTATTAGTTTAAGGAGTCTATTATATCTTTCTTCACTATCTTCATTAAATTCTTCATAATTCAAATTCATAATCTCATCTTCTAAGACCTCTTTTTTTGTTTTTCTCAAATAATCCACACACTTACATTTGCAAATGTGTACAAGAAAAGCCTCAATATTATCAATAGTATTTATTTTTTCTCGTTTTTCCCAAAGAAAACAAAAAACTTCCTGCACAATATCCTCACTTGCAAAATCATTTTTTAGAATAGAATTTGCAAAAGCGTGTAATTTAGGTTGATAAGTAGTAATTATTTTTTTAAATTCTTCAATCTTCATTTTAAAAATTGTGCTTTGTAAAGTAGTCGTTTTACTTAGAAAAATGTTACACAAAGATAAAGAAAAAAAGTCTTTGATTTTTTGAAAAAAAGCAAAGAAAAAAATAAAAAAAGCAAAGAAAAAATTTTTAAAATCAAAGAGTTTTTTTTCTTTTTGTAACTTTGCAAAATATTATATGAAATTATGACAAAGAATAAAGTAGAAATAATGTCCCCAGTGGGCTCTTACGAAGCTCTTTATGCAGCAATAGAAGCAGGAGCCGATAGTGTATATTTTGGAGTTGAAGGATTGAATATGCGTTCTCGCTCTGCAAATAATTTTACGATAGAAGACCTAAAAAATATTGCAGACATTGCAAGTCAAAATGGCGTAAAGACCTATTTAACCTTAAATACTATTGTCTATGACAGTGAATTGGGTTATATGCAAGAGATTTTAAATGCTGCAAAGCAAAGTGGAGTTTCAGCAGTCATAGCAGCAGATTTGGCAGTCATTAGTTATGCTCGCTCAATCAATTTAGAAGTGCATCTTTCTACACAATGCAACATAACAAACCGTGAGGCAGTGAAATTTTTCTCACAATTTGCAGACGTAATCGTTACTGCTCGCGAACTTTCTCTTGACAAAGTTAAAGATATTACTACTTGGATAAGAGAAAACAACATAAAAGGTCCGAGTGGTCGCACATTGGAAATAGAATGCTTTGTACACGGAGCTTTATGTATGGCAGTAAGTGGAAAATGTTACATTTCATTAGACAATGCTAATCAATCGGCAAACAGAGGTGCTTGTTTACAATTCTGTCGCCGTCCTTACAAGGTTACAGACTTAGATGGAGGCACAGAACTTATGATAGACAATCAATATATCATGTCTCCAAAAGATTTAAAGACCTTAAACTTTTTAGATAAGGTGCTTGACGCAGGCGTAAGAGTATTAAAAATTGAAGGAAGAGGCAGAAGTCCAGAATATGTCAAAGTTGTAACACGAGTATATAAAGAAGCAGCACAAGCATGGCTTAATGGAGAATGGAGTGAAGATAAATTAGAAAAATGGAACGAAGACTTAAAGAAAGTTTACAATAGAGGATTTTGGGACGGCTATTACTTAGGACAAAGAGTTGGCGAGTGGACAAAGAAATATGGCTCACAAGCAACTACAAAGAAGACTTTCATAGGCACAGTTACTAATTACTTTAAGAATATTTCTGTTGCAGAAATAAAAATTGAGACAGGGGAATTGAAAGTTGGTGATAACATCTACATAATGGGTACTACAACAGGAGTATATGAAGACACAGTAGAAGAAATCAGAGTAGATTTAAAGCCAACCGAAAAAACAGTCAAAGGAGAGTTTTGTTCAATTGCAACAAAAGGCGTTGTAAGAAGAGGAGATAAACTATATTTGGTAGAAAGCACAGGAATATGCTAAAAAAGTTTAATTATCATTCTCATTCTCTTTTCTGTGATGGAAAAGATTCAATGGAAGATATGGTTTTATCCTCTATTGAAAGAGGATTGCATTACTTTGGATTTTCATCTCATTCACCCCTTTGTTTTGAAAGCAAGGTTGCTTTGAAAAAAGAAAGAGTTGAAGAATATCTTTCGCAAGCTCGTTTTCTAAAAGAGAAATATCAAGATAAAATTAAGCTTTTCACCTCAATGGAATTTGACTATATCACCTCTATGCAAGAGAATATAAGAGAGATGTCTAAGATTTATGACTTGGATTACTTTATTGGTTCGGTGCATTTTGTGAAAGGAAAGTCTAATGATAAGGTTTGGTTTATAGATGGTAGCGATAGAGAGGTTTACGACAAAGGTTTAGAGGAGGTTTTTGGTGGAAACATAAGAGAAGGCGTTGAAACCTATTTTGAACAAGTGATAAATATGATAAAAAATCAAAGACCTGATGTAGTAGGGCACTTTGACAAAATAAAAATGCACAATAAGGAAAGATATTTTTCGCAACACGACAAATGGTTTGAGGATTTTATGATGGAGACTCTTTTGAAGATAAAAGAGAGTGGTGCTATCTGCGAAATAAATACAAGAGGTCTTTACAAGAAACGCTATGATGATTTCTATCCTGGAAGAGAATGGATAAAGAAAGCAAGTGATATGAAAATACCTCTAACAATTTCTACCGATTGTCATAAAAAAGATGAGGTGGATTTGCTTTTTGATGAGTCAATAGAATATTTAAAACAAATAGGAGAACGATACGTTTGGTATTTTGACGGAGAATGGAAAACGCAAAAGATAGTTTAATAGAGATATTCAAGACAGAAGATGGTAGCAATTCGCTTTTAAGAAAAGATATTGAAGAAAGCTATCATTCTCACTTTGGTGCTCTAACCGAAACTAATACTATATATATTGATTATGGCTATAATTATTTTTGTAGCTTAAATAACGCTCCTCAAATCAATGTTTTAGAAATAGGATTTGGCACAGGCTTGAATGCTATTGCGACTTTAAAAAATTCTAATCAAAGAAGTATTTTCTATCAAACAATAGAACTTTATCCAATCTCTGCTTCAATAGCAGAAAGGCTTAATTACGGAGAAATACTTTCCTTAAAAAAAGAATTTGACTTGCTTCACAAATGTGATTGGGAAGAGATTGTGGAAATTACTCCTGATTTTAAAATCAAAAAGTGTGAGGCAAATGCGTGTGATTTTGATTTTGGAAAAGATGTCTTTGATGTGGTTTATTTTGATGCTTTTTCTCCCGACAAAGACTCTGATTTATGGTCAGAGGATATGATGAAAAAGATTTATAATGCTTGCCGACAAGGAGCAGTCTTGACAACATATTGTTGCAAGGGAGAAATAAAAAGACGAATGAAAAAAGCAGGCTTTACTATTGCTAAATTGCCCGGTCCAAAAGGTAAAAGAGAGATTTTAAGAGCAGAGAAAAAATAAAAATACTAAGATTTTTAAAAGTTTTTCATATCTTTGCACCTATTATGATAAAGAAACATATACCAAATTGTATAACATTAGCTAATCTTTTATGTGGAACGCTTTCCATATACTTCCTTTATGTGTCGGATAATGCTCTACTTCCTTCTATTTTCATAGTTTTGGGAGCTATATTTGATTTTTGTGATGGCTTAACTGCAAGATTGTTAAAAGTTACTTCGGCAATTGGCAAGGAATTAGACTCTTTGTCTGATGTTGTAACCTTTGGGCTTGCTCCTTCTTTGATTATGGTTGAGGTTTTAAAGGATAGTCTTCTTGCTAATCATTATTCCTTATTGATAGCTAATGTTTTGTGTCTTATTCCTTTGTTTATGGTGCTTATGTCTTCTTATCGCTTGGCTAATTTTAATGTTGATGAAAGACAAAGCGTGAATTTCATTGGTCTTCCTACGCCAGCAAATGCTCTTTTGTGGCTTAGCCTACCTGTTTTGAGTTATTTGTCAGAACAAAAGATACATTTGTGGGGAATTTATCAGCAAGAAATTTATTCTTCGTTGGTAGAAATTCTTTTGAATCCGTGGTTTATCATAGTATTTAGCATAGTTATGGGAGTGATGTTAATAGCTCCTATTAATATGTTTTCGTTTAAATTTAAGAATTTTACATGGCGAGACAATAAAGTAAAGTTTATCTTTTTGGTAATTTGTATATTACTAATCTTTGTTTTTAATTGTTTTGCTATACCTTTTATAGTGTTAATGTATATTATTATTTCTTTAATATCAAATTTTACAAAAAATGGAATTTAGAGCAGAAATAGATGTAATGCCTTTGAAAGCATTATTAGATCCACAAGGAAAAGCAGTTGGTGCAAGTCTTAAAAATATGGGATTGGGAGTTATTACCAACGTTAGAATAGGAAAACATATTACTTTAAGCATTGAGGCTGCAAATGAAGAGGAAGCAACAGCAAAAGTAGATAAAGCTTGCAAAGATTTGTTGCATAATCCTATTATGGAGTACTATACTTTTAAAATAGAAAAGGCTTAATATAATATTATGCACAATCCTCTCGAAATTAAGATTAGTGATTTTGATTATCCCCTGAAAGAAGAGAATATTGCGAAGTATCCTTTGACGCAAAGGGATAATGCAAAATTATTATGTTTGAATTTCGATAAAGAGATAGAAGAATATCATTTTTCTGATATAGCAAACTTGTTGGATAGCGACACTTTTTTGGTCTTAAACGACACAAAAGTAGTGTACGCTCGTTTGTTGTTTCAAAAAGAAAGCGGTTCTATCATAGAAATCTTTTGTTTAGAACCATTGGATAAAGACATTCAGTTAGCATACGCACAAAAAGGAAGTTGCGTGTGGAAGTGTTTGGTTGGAAACAACAAAAAATGGAAACAAGAAACCATTTCTTCATCGTTTGTTGGTGATAATATCAACTTAACTCTTACTGCAAAGCGTCTTTATCAAGAAAATGAAACTTGGATTGTAGAGTTTTCTTGGGATAATAAGGATTTGAGTTTTGCAGAGGTGCTTCAATATATGGGACATGTGCCTTTGCCTCCTTATCTTAAACGTAAAGATGAGGAAAGCGACAAAGAAGATTATCAAACCATTTATGCACATCAAGAAGGCTCGGTTGCAGCTCCAACAGCTGGCTTACATTTTTCAGAAAGTACTTTTCAAAAACTTGCAGATAAAGGAGTGAAGACGTGTTTTGTTACCTTGCATGTGGGAGCAGGTACATTTAAGCCTGTAAGCACAGAGACAATAGATAGACACGTTATGCACACAGAACAAATTGTTTTGAAAAAAGAAAATATCGAAGAGTTGTTGGCAAATCTTGATAAGCGTGTGATGTGTGTTGGTACTACCTCGGTTAGAACCATAGAAAGTCTTTATTGGCATGGAGTGAAGGTTTTGAAAAATGGCAATAGATATTCTGAAATAGATGTTAAACAGTGGGATCCCTATCAAGAAGAATGCAGAATAAGTGCAAGAGAATCTTTACAAGCTATATTGGAAAGCATGGAGCAAGAAAACAGAAATGTATTGATAGGACAAACTCAGTTAATGATAGCACCAGGATATGAATATAGGATTGTAGATGCTATGATTACGAATTTCCATCAGCCCAAAAGCACTTTATTGTTGCTTGTCTCTGCAATGATTGGAGAAGATTGGAAAAGGGTTTATGATTTCGCTTTGAAAAACGATTATAGATTTCTTTCGTTTGGCGATGCGTGTATGTTTACAAAATAAAAGCAAGAATAATATAATGAAATACAAAAGAATATTACTCAAATTAAGTGGTGAATCCCTTATGGGAGAGCAAGAATATGGAATTAGTCCAGAAATGTTATCGCAATACGCAACTGAAATCAAGCAGGCTAAGGAATTAGGTGCAGAAATTGCAGTTGTGATAGGTGGAGGTAATATTTTCCGCGGATTACAAGGTGCTGCAAAAGGTATGGATCGTGTTCAAGGAGATTATATGGGTATGTTAGCAACTGTAATTAATAGTATGGCTTTGCAATCTGAACTTGAACAACAAGGAGTTGCCACAGAATTATTGTCAGGCTTAGCAATAGAGCCTATTTGTAAAGAAACCTCTCGTAGAAGAATGATTTCAGCTTTGGAAGAAGGTAAAGTAGTTATAATTGCAGGCGGAACAGGAAATCCATACTTTACAACCGATACTGCTTCTACGCTTAGAGCAATAGAAATGCAAGCAGATGTGATTTTAAAAGGTACAAGAGTTGATGGAGTTTACACAGCCGATCCTGAAAAAGATGCAACTGCTACAAAATATAGTTCATTGACATACGATGAGGCTTTGAGTAAGAAATTAAAAATAATGGATTTAACTGCTTTTGCACTTTGTCAAGAAAATAAAATGCCTATTTATGTTTTTGATATGAATACACAAGGCAATCTTCAAAAAGTTGTAAAAGGCGAACATATAGGAACAATAGTAGAAAACTAAAATAATAATGAATATGAAAAGCAACAAAATTAAATTATCAGCCTTATTGATGGCAGTAGTTATGTGTTTTGCAAATTATTCTTTTGCTTGCACAAACTTTTTGATTACAAAAGGAGCCTCAAAAGATGGTTCAACAATGGTAACCTATGCAGCAGATTCTCATACCTTGTATGGAGAACTTTATTACAATAGAGCTGCTCAATATCCAGAAGGAACAATGATTCAAGTAATTGATTGGGATTCAGGAAAGCCTCTAATTCAAATTCCACAAGTAGCAAACACTTACACAACTGTAGGAAACATGAATCAATGGGGCTTAGCAATTGCTGAAACTACATACGGGGGAAGAGAAGAATTAGTAGACACAACAGGAGGTATTGACTACGGAAGTTTAATTTATCTTACACTTCAAAGAGCTAAGAATGCTAGAGAAGCAATCAAACAAATAGCAGAATTTGTTGATACATACGGATATTATTCATCAGGAGAAAGTTTCTCAATCATAGATGAAAACGAAGTATGGATAATGGAATTGATAGGAAAAGGTGCTCCTGTTTACAATAAGAAAGGAAAAATTGATAAACGTTGGACAAAAGGTGCTGTTTGGGTAGCAATGAGAGTGCCAGATGGTTGTATTTCAGGTCATGCTAATCACGCAAGAATCACAACCTTTGCACAAGAAACAAAAGGTAGCTTTAAATCAATTTCTTCTAAAAAGATAAAAGAGATTTTCCGCCCAGAAGTAGAAGTAGTTTATTCACATGATGTAATAACTTTTGCAAGATTAAAAGGATATTACACAGGTGAAGACAAAGATTTCTCATTTAGCGATACATACGCACCACTTGATTTCTCAGGAGCAAGAGGTTGCGAAGCTAGAGTATACGCTGCTTTCCTACGTTGCAATAAAGATATGATAAAATATGAAAAATACGCAATGGGACACGACTTAAAAAATCGTATGCCTTTGTGGATAAAACCAGAAAAGCAACTTGATGTAAAAGAAGTAATGGAATTAATGAGAGATCACTACGAAGGAACTCCTATGGATATGACAAAAGATCTTGGAGCAGGTCCTTTTGCTTGCCCTTACCGTTGGAGACCAATGGGATTCAAAGTAAACGGTCAAGAATACGTTCATGAAAGAGCAACATCTACTCAACAAACAGGTTTTTCTTTTGTAGCACAATCACGTTCTTGGATGCCAGATAACGCAAAAGGTATCTTATGGTTTGGAGTTGATGATACTTATTCAACAGTTTATGTTCCAATGTACTGTGCAATAGAAAGAGTTCCAAAATGTTTTGAAGTAGGAAACGGAAGCATGGTAGAATATTCAGAAACTTCTGCTTTCTGGTTATTTAACCTTGTAACAAATATGGCTTATTCAAGATATTCAGATATGATTCAAGACATTCGCAAAGAACAAGGCAGACTTGAAGGAATGTTTATTAAAGAAGTGGCACAATTAGACCAACGCATAAAGAAAGCTAAAGATTCAAAAGAAATAGTAGCGATGACAACAAACTTCTCTTTGGAAAAAGCAAATCAAATGATGAAATCATGGACAAAACTAAGTCAATTTTTGTTAGTAAAATACATAGATGGAAACATCAAGAAAGAAACTAACGGAAAATTTGAAGAAAGCCCTTACAGAAAAGGACAATGTGTATTCCCTGAACAACCACAATATCCTCAAAAATGGTACGAAATGATAGTTAAAGACCACGGTGATGTAATCAAAGTGCCAACAACAAAATAATAAAACACTGTTTTAGTAAAATAAAACAAAGAAAAAATAAAATAAAACGCTGAATTA